>CAYPRN010000010.1:0-22321 GCA_964413295.1 uncultured Gammaproteobacteria bacterium
AGAGGGAGGAAAATATAAAAGCCGATTAAAGTATTAGTAGATATGCCGATTTTAAAGGTGAAGACTGCGATGATTCCAATCCTAATATTGGGCCAGAACCTTGTTATTAGTGAAAAAGAGGGAGGAAAATATAAAAGCCGATTAAAGTATTAGTAGATATGCCGATTTTAAAGGTGAAGACTGCGATGATTCCAATCCTAATATTGGGCCAGAACCTTGTTATTAGTGAAAAAGAGGGAGGAAAATATAAAAGCCGATTAAAGTATTAGTAGATATGCCGATTTTAACAAGTTTAAATGTTGATATAGTTGATATATATAAAAAGCCAAAAATTAATTAGAGTGTTGCTGATCAAAATAAGGGGTTAATAGATCATTTTGAAGTATGGCGAATACAGGTCGGAAGTGATGAGGGGTGGAAGAGAATTAAGTCAGTGATCGATGTTAATCAACGTCAGTTAATTGACGACCAAGCTATTACAGGAGAGTATAGATATGGAATACATGTTGTTACAAAAAATGGACTTCGTGCCACAGAAGGAGATTATGGAATATCACCAGAATATGTTAATTTTATAGAAAAATAATTTGGTAATAAGACAATTCATGTTATAATAAAATAACACTGGCTCTTATTGGGTTTCTTTAAATTCACTCTGGCATTTATGACGTATATATAAACAGGATTTATTCTCCCACAAATCTACAAATCAGCTACAAATATCACAAATTCTAATAACAATATTTATAGTGCATTTGTATTATTTGTAGCTGATTTGTAGATTTGTGGTGTTTTGAATTTAGAGCAAACTTACTATAATTTCTATGACTCAAAGTTTTTTACTTTACGCTCCAAAGATAATATTTGATTTTTTCTTTGATATTTTATATTTTCTGCCATGGTGGTATAGCAAAGGATTGAAGCAGACAATTAAATCATTGTGGAATTTTTTAGTGCGCAAGGAAAAAGAGTTAGCAGTTGGGGTTTGGATTAGAAATATTCACAAGCCGTTACTGGAACAATATGGCTGGCAGGGAAGAATTAAAAGTATTGTTTTAAGAATAGGGCAAATTATCATCCGTTTAGTGATTTTATGTTTCTGGATTTTTGTCGTAATATTTAGTATTTTATTGTATGTTATTTTGCCGATTTTAGTGATTTGGCAAATCATCTTTCAGTTGATGTAAATTTTTAATAGTTACCTGTCATTCCCGCTTTCGCGGGAATGACAATAAAGAGTTTTGCAAAAATATCTAAAAGTTGTGATCAAAAAAATTAAAAATTTATCATTAAAGATTATTTGGAAATTAAAAATTATAAAATTAAAACCTTATGTTTGATAACCAAGCGCCACAACCTAATAATCAAGGAGGGCAATCAATTATTCCTCCTAAAAATAAAGAACCAGAAGATATTTTTGCCACTACTGATAATCAGAATGCGCCACCAGCCCCTCCAACTCCTCCAGTTGCTCTATCTGCTCCTGCCACGCCAGCGCCACAACCAGCCAGCCAGCCAGTTGAACAATCTGCATTACCGCAACAAACTGATAGTCCTCTTGCTGAAGAACAGCAGAAAACCGTAGTTTCGCCAGCTACTGTTGCTATGCCAAAAAAAGGATCAAGTAAGAAGTTTTTGATTATCGGAGCGGTAGTAGTGATTTTAGTTGTTGTTTTAGTTGGCATGATTGCTTTAGCATATATGAATTCTATTTCAGAAGAAAGTACTTTTGGCGAACTAAAGCAGGATGCCCAGCAAAATGAGCCAGAAATATTACCAGAAATATTAGAAGAGCCTGTAAGCGAGGCGCAGCAAATAGAAGAAAATACCGCGCAAGTGCTGGAAGAAATTATGGATTCAGATAATGACGGGCTGACAGACGCTGAAGAAAAAAGAATAGGAACTGACCCTGAAGATGTTGATACTGACGGCGATGATCTGTTTGATCGGGAAGAAATTAGAGTTTACGGCACTGATCCGCTTAATGCTGATACTGACGGCGATGGATATACTGATGGACAGGAAGTGCAAAACGGATATAATCCAGCTGGTCCGGGCAAGCTTTTTGAACTCCCATAAATCCCACAAATCTACAAATCCACTACGAATAATACAAATATTATTCGTAATATTTGTAGTGGATTTGTAGATTTGTAGGGATATTTAATGTTATTTTAGTAAATTTATATTAGTAAGTTATGTTTTCATTTTTTAAAAAAAAGAAAAAGCCATTCTCCGCTAAAGCTACGGATGATAAAAAAGAAGATAAGAAAAAACTAGAAGTTAATCTGGATAATATCTCTTTCCATAAAATGCCGGAAAAATTCAGCCATGCCTCTGGTAGCAAATCGCGCAATCCTAAATTGCTTGGTTTTATAATTATTTGCGGAGGCGCAGTAGTTATTGTTATTGTCAGTATTTTTTTAGTCCGTTATATTTTTATTCAATCTGAAAAAGAGCCTCGTCCAGTTGCAGTTGATCAACAGGAAGAGCAACAATCTGAAGATAATAAAGCAGGATCCCCTCCTGATGACATCGGGACTACGGAGGAGAACGAACAGGAAGTTGTAGTTGAATGCGGGACAATAACTAATATAGATAGCAGTAGTGACTCTGTTTTAAATTGCATGGGCGAACAGATAGCTGATAATTGTAAACAGGCAACAGCTGTGGTGGAAACAGATAATTTTGGTGAAGTGGAATATATAGTGCAAGGGGATCAATATGGTTCTTGTTTAATTCGCCTTAATTATCCCAGAAGTTTTCAAATTCTTGACAGTAGCTTAATGAGTTATGCTAATTCTTATGTACAATGCGCGTATGATATAAATAATTCGTCTAAATTACCGACCGAGCCGGTAGCATTGGCACAACATCTTTTTAAAGAAAGTTCAGTGGATAATTTAACAGACGAAACTGCTTGCGTTGGTTCAGCCGTGGATGTGAGACAGGCGTTAGCGCAAACAGAGCCAGCAGATGAACTAGGAGAAGAAATTGTTACACAGGCAGGAGTAGATACAGATGACGATAACTTAACAGATATTGAAGAGCAAGTTGTTTTTGGCACAGATAGTACCAGTAAAGACACTGACCGAGATGGGTATGAAGATGCTGCTGAAGTGTTTAACCTTTATAATCCGGCTGGCAGTGGTGTATTAAATGAAAGTGGCTTAGTAAAAGAATATCAGGGTAGTATTTACAGTGTCTTATATCCGTCAAAGTGGCAATTGCAAGAAGGTGAAGAAAGCGTGCAATTTTTATCTAGTGATAATAATTTTATTCAAATTTTAACTCAAAATAATAGCAGGAAATTGAATATTAAATCATGGTATGCTAATTTGACAAATGTTAGTTCTAATGAAGTTAGCCAACCGGTAAAAACAACCAAAAATGAATTTGAATTTATTTTTAGCGAAGATGGCTTAACAGCTTATGTGACAGAGTCTGGCGGAGGCAGTAATGTTTATATTATTTCCTATAGCCCAAAACAAGGAGGAAGAATTGAATTTTTAAGCACTTTGCAGATGATTGTTAATAGTTTAAACTCTCTGTAATGATTGAGATTAAATACGTGAATTATATGAAAACAAAAAGAAATACAATAGAAATATGTTAATTTTCGCTACACTCAAATTAACGAAATATATTTCTACTATATTTCCATTAATCATAAGCAATTATATTTTACTTTAAAATTTGGATGTTTATAAATTTAGCACGGAAAGAATGATACTTGAGATTAATAATACAACTAAACAAAAAATAAATACAAAAATATTACAGCAGGTGGCAGATTTATTTGGTCAAAAAATGGATGTTGATAACAAGGAAGTTTCTTTGGCGTTTGTAAGTGGTTCTGATATAAAAAAGTTAAATAAACAGTACCGCAATAAAAATCAAGAGACAGATATTCTGTCTTTTATTGGTGACGACGAAAATTTTTTAGGGGAGATAATTATTTGTTATAGTAAAATTAAAGAACAGAGTAAAAAAAGAAAAGTATCAATCAAAGAAGAATTAGTATTTATTTTTATTCATGGTTTACTGCATCTTTTGGGTTACGATGATCAAACTAAAAAAGGTCATGATGAAATGATAAAGCTGGGAAATAAATTGTGTAAAAGTATATTAGGCAGTGATTTATAGATGTTGTATACTTAATTAAGCAGTGTATTAGTTTTTTTGTCGTCTTGAACGGAGTGAAGCCCCGTAGGGACAAACGAAGTGAAAGATTTAATACCACGAATTTGCGAATAAATTCTTCCTCGCTCAATGCGCTACGTTCATGAGCGGGTCAGAATGACAAAAGTATAGTTTTTCATAATGAAAAAAATTATTAGTTTACTTAGTTATTAAGTTTAATTACATGCGAGATAATTTAATTGTCGGCTTAGATATTGGCTCAACTTATATCAGACTTGTTGCTGGTCAAGAAAAAGATAATGAATTACAGATTATTGGAGCGATTGAATCGCCTTCACAAGGTATTAGTAAAGGAATAATTAATAGCATTGAAGACGCGACTAGTTCTATTTCTAGGTGTTTAGAAAAAGCAGAGCGATTAATCGGCCTGCCTATTGTTAGCGCTTGGGTAGGTATTTCAGGCCCTTATATTAAATCTGAAAAAAGTAAAGGAGTGGTCGCTATTTCGCGTAGTGATGGAGAAATTACTGAAGATGATGTAGATAGAACCATTGAGGCCGCTCGAGCTTTGTCTGTACCGCCTAATTATGACATCCTCCATGTTATTCCAACTAAATACAGCGTTGATAACCAAACTGACATTAAAGATCCTGTGGGGATGATTGGCGTTAGATTAGAAGCAGAAGCTCTTATCATTCAGGGTTTGACCTCACAGATTAAGAATTTTACTAAAGCAATTCATCGCACAGAGTTGAATATTGATGACATTGTATTAGCGCCATTGATGGCATCTGAAGCAGTTTTAACAAACAAGCAAAAAGATTTAGGAGCCTTGTTAGTTAATATTGGCAGTAGTACAACTAGTGTAGCAGTTTTTGAAGAAGGTGAATTATTGCATACAGCTATTCTGCCGATCGGCGCTGAACATATTACCGCTGATGTGGCAATTGGACTACGTTGCCCGATTAATTTAGCCGAACGAATTAAATTAGAGTTTGGTAGCGCTGTGTCTAAAGATATAGATAAAAAAGATGATCAAATTGATATTTCACATTTATCTCGCGAAGAAGGTCTAGGGGATGAAGAAGAATTTATTTCCAAAAAATATGTGGCTCAAATTATTGAAGCGCGAGCAGAAGAGATTATGGAAAAAGTAGATGAAGAATTAAAGAAAATTGACCGTAGTGGGATGCTACCGGCTGGAGCTTTCTTAATCGGCGGGGGAGCTAAATTGCCTGGCATGATTGAAGTGGCTAAAAAGAAATTGCGTTTGCCGGCTGCTATCGGTATTAATCGCAGTACTACTGCCACGATTGATAAAGTAAATGATCCTGTTTTTTTAACCGCGCTAGGTTTAGTGATTTGGGGAAGCCAAATTTCTGGACAGAAGAAAAGCGCTTGGCAGAAAATATCCAGAAATAAAATGTTAACAAATACTGGAGGAATTATTGGCAGTTGGTTTAGAAAATTAAAGCCGTAGGAATTTAGAATTAAGAAATTAGAATTTAGAAATTAACTTGTTCTGCTGGTCGGAACAGCTATAGCTGTTCCGACCAGCAAGACCACTTTACTACAACAAGAATCTAGAAAACATACTTTCTGGATTCCCGCCGCCAGTTGGCGGATTCGTAGGAATAATAATATAGAAAGTAAATTTAGTATATAAGAGGTTTGGATTATTCTTAGTTTCTTTTTTAAAATTAAACATGGTCCAACTTGGACCATCTTGTGTATTAAAAAGTCTTGCTAAAGAAATAGATTTATTATAATATGTTAGTAAGTCTATTTTTTTATTTACTTAAAATATCTTTATGGCTGAAATTAAACCAGACCTTGAAACTTTTGCAAAAATCAAGGTTATTGGCGTCGGAGGAGGTGGCGGGGCCGCCATAAATCGTATGGTTGAGTCTGGAATTCGCGAGGTTGAATTCATCGCAATCAACACCGATGTCCAAGCTCTTCAGAACAATAAGGCCCAAACTAAAATACATATTGGACGTTCAACAACTAAAGGGTTAGGCGCTGGTATGGATCCGGAAATGGGCAAGGCGGCAGCGGAAGAATCACAGAATGAATTGCGTGATGCTTTACGGGGAGCTGATATGGTGTTTGTTACTTGTGGTTTAGGCGGAGGAACGGGTAGCGGAGCTTCTGCGGTAGTAGCAGAGTTAGCCCGTGATTCAGGCGCGCTAACACTAGCCATTGTCACTAAACCATTTGCCTTTGAAGGCGCCCAACGTCGCAATATTGCTGAAAGGGCATTAGCTGAATTAACTGATAAAGTTGACGCGATTATTACTATTCCTAATGATAAACTATTGCAGATTATTGATAAAAAGACTTCTTTGCTAGATTCTTTTAGAATTGCTGATGAAGTTTTGCGACAAGGAGTACAAGGCATTGCGGAAATTATTACTGTTCCTGGTTTAATCAATGTGGACTTCGCTGATGTTAAAAGCATTATGAGCAATGCTGGTTCAGCTTTAATGGGAGTAGGGCATGCTTCAGGAGAAAATAAGGCGATTGAAGCCGCTAAGATGGCCATCAACAGCCCATTGTTAGAGATGTCAATTGAAGGCGCACGCGGAGTATTATTTACTGTAGTCGGCGGTGAAGATTTAGCTATGTATGAAGTTAATGAAGCGGCTAAAGTAATTACTTCTTCCACTGATGATGATGCTCGGATTATTTTCGGCGCTGTTATTGATAATAAACTTAAAGACGAAATAAAAATTACAGTAGTTGCTACTGGTTTTGACGGCAGTTCTATAAAATCAAGCTCTGATATTTCACCGTTAATGAAAGACACATCAACATACACTCCTAGTGATTTTTTAAGAACTAAGACAGATGAAGATAATAAGATGGAAGACTTGCATAAAAAAAGTAAAGTTTCGCCATTAAAGGCGGCCCAAGCAGAGCCAGCTAGGAATAAAAAAAACGAAGAAGAAGAGGATGAAGATGATGAATTAGGAATCCCAGCTTTTATTCGGAAGAAGATGATGTAGTCCTTCGCTAAAGCTACGGACTATAAATAGTCCTAACTATAAAAAATCTCGCTGATAGGCGGGATTTTATTTTTTCTTTAGAATTATTTAAGGAGGTCTGTGGTATAATAAAGGTGTGTTGTTCGAAGTGATTGTGGATAAATTTTTGTAAAATAGAAAAAATTAAAACAAGAGATTTTACTCTTTTTTTGCTAATTTAAGCCAATAAATACATAGTAATAAGTTGATGTAAAGTGGACTTGACATCAAATGGTTGTTTGATGTAAACTATAGATAACATTAAATGTGATTAATATTTATGAATAGTGAACAAAAAAATAAAATTATTGGTTTTTTGAATGATCAGATAACCCAGGCGGAATTTAGATCTAAGGCATATGTATTTGATGAAAATAATGTAAGAAAACCAGAGAGAAATATTTATAAAAAAATCAATAAGTATATTGATAATTTTTTAGATGGGGATAAAGCCGTTAGGTGGCTAACATTGACTGGTCTACGAGGCGCGGGAAAAACTACTTTAATATCTCAGTTTTATTTGAATAAAAAAAATAAAGATGCTTATTGTATTTATTTATCAGTAGATCAAATTGTGCAACTTTTAGGCATGACGTTAAGAGATATATTATCGGTTTACGAAGAGCTACTTGGCGATTCATTTGAAAAGTTGGATAAGCCGTTGTTACTTTTTTTAGATGAGGTTCAGTATGATGAAAAATGGGGAATAACTCTTAAAAGCTTATATGATAGATCAAACAAAATTTTTATTTTTGCAACCGGCTCAGCGACCTTAGCCATGAATAATAATCCTGACATTGCTAGGCGAACGATTTATGAAAAGCTTTTTCCTCTCAGTTTTACGGAATATTTAAAGATAAAAAATAATAAGAAAGAAGACGAACTTTGCGATGAGATTAAAAAAATAGTGTTTGAATCAAAAAATGCGCAAGATGTTTATGATTCTTTTTTGGCTATTGAAAATAGAATTAATTCTTATTTATTAAATGTAGATAAGAATGAAATTGAAAAGTATATTAGATATGGCTCTTTACCATTTATGATTACTTTAAAAAATGAGTCTTTAGTTTATGATCAGATAAATAAAACCTTAGATAGAATTATTAACAGTGATGTGGCTAAAACGGGTCGTTTTAACTCAGAAATTATCGCCAAATTGCCATCTATTCTTTATGCGGTTGCTGATATGGATCAAATTAACTATAGTAAAATTGCTGAAGTTTTTGAAATTAGTCGTCCGAAAGTTATGGAAATATTTGAGGTATTAGAGGGTACAGAAACTCTGACAAGGATTTTTCCTTATGGTTCTCATTTAAGTCAAGTAAAAAAGCCGTCCAAATATTTATTTTCTTCGCCGGCTTTTCGTTCTATGTATTATAATTTAATTGGTAATATTATTTCAAAAGACAATACTAAGGGTAAATTACTGGAAGATGCGGTAGCGATGTATATATCCAGACAGCTTTATAAAAGCCCTAATACTTCTATTACATATGATAGTGCGCAGGGCGGTGCGGATTTTATTGTTAAATTCGGTAGCCAAAAAATTATTATTGAGGTTAGCGCTGGCAGTAAAGATTATAAGCAGGTAGTTCAGACGGCGTTAAAAGTTTCGGCTAAGTATAGTTTGATTATTTCCAGTAATAATTTAGAATATTCAGAAGAAAATAATGCGGTAAAAATTCCGTTAAAATATTTTTTATTGATGTAATAAATAAAATTATAAAATTAGAAGAATTAAAAATAAAAATACAAAATTCTAGAGATTTATTAAGTGAGTCTAAGAGATTATATGCTTTCGGAAATTGTAAAAAATTTTAATCATCTCACAATTTTAACCCCATGACCCAAGCCCAAGCCCTAGACATTCTCAAGCTAGGCCACAACATATATCTAACTGGCGCGGCCGGCAGTGGCAAGACGTTTTTGTTAAACGCCTATATTAAGTATCTAAAAAAACACGAAGTAGCAGTGGGAATTACCGCTTCAACCGGTATTGCCGCTACGCACATGAACGGTATGACCATTCATTCATGGAGCGGGATTGGCATTAATGATAAATTAAATAGTCAGCAGTTGGGAAAAATAGCTAAGAAATCAAACATCAAAAAAAGATTTAGAGATGCCAGGGTGTTAATAATAGATGAAGTTTCTATGTTGCATCATTATCGTATGGACTTAATTAATCAGGTCTGCCAGTATATGAAAAAAAGCAACTTACCGTTCGGTGGCCTGCAGATAATTTTATGCGGGGATTTTTTTCAGCTCCCTCCCATTAGTCGCGCTGGCGAAGAAAAAGCAAAATTCGTTTATCATTCAAATATTTGGAAACAGATGGATATAAAAATATGTTACTTACAAGAACAGCATCGCCAAAACGATAGTAAATTGTTAGCTGTATTAAATTCCATTCGTAATAATAAAGTAGACAATGAAATATTGAACCACTTGCGTGATCGCTATAATCGTCAAATATTTAATCAAATTACGCCGACTAAGTTATATACTCACAACTATGATGTAGATGCTATTAATAATCAAGAATTAAATAAAATAGAAGGCGCGACCAAAATTTACCGCATGCAAGGCAAAGGAAGTCGGGTATTAGTTGAAGGTCTGCAAAAAAGTTGTTTGGCGCCGGAAGAATTACGGTTAAAAAAAGGCGCGATAGTTATGTTTGTAAAGAATAATTATGATCAGGGCTATGTTAATGGTACTTTGGGACAGATAGCAGACTTTGATGAAGATAAATTTCCTATTGTCCAAACAATTCAAGGTGAAATAATCTGCGCCAGCCCGGAAAGCTGGAACATAGAAGAAGACGGTTTTATCAAGGCCTCTATTAAACAAATTCCTTTGCGATTGGCTTGGGCGATAACTGTTCATAAAAGCCAAGGTATGAGTTTGGACGCGGCGGAAATTGATTTAAGCAATGCTTTTGAACTGGGGATGGGGTACGTGGCGCTGTCGCGCGTCAGAACTTTAAAGGGCTTAAAGTTAATGGGTCTTAATGATATAGCCATGAAAGTTAATGATGAAATACTAAATGAAGATAAAAAATTATTAGAGCAGTCTGATATAGCAATTAAAGAATTAAATAGTTTGGACAGCTCTCAAAAATTAAAACAGCAGACAGATTATTTGCAAAAAATTATACCGACTAAAGAAGAAAAAAGAGACAAGAAGGTAGGTGGAACCCGCCTTCGCCAAGGCTACGGCGGGCAAAGGAAGAAAGGCGCGACATGTGAAATAACCAAACAGATGATTGATGCCAAAAAAGATTTTAGCCAAATTGCTAAAGAGCGGGGTATTGTAGAAAGCACAGTTATTGGCCATGTTGAAAAATTATTAGCGCGTGGTGATAAATTAGACTTATCTTATATTAAATTTCCCGCGGAAAAATTGGCAAAAATTAAAGTGACTTTTTTGCAAAGTGAAGTTTTGAGCTTAACCCCAGTCTTTGAATTGCTAAAAGGCGAGTATACTTATGATGAATTAAAATTGGCCAGAGTTTTGTTGAGAGGTGGAGGAGAACTTTAATAAAGAATATATAGACTAAATAGAACACAGATTTAACGAATTTAATAGATAAACACGGATAAAAATAAAATAAATCCGTGCAAATCTGTTAAATCTGTGTCATTCGTGTTCCAATTTATATATTAAATATAATCTTATGCAAGCAATTATAAAAGTAGCTAAAGGTGAACAGCCGTATAAAATTATTCGATCTCCTTGGTTAAGTGACAGCCAAGGTCCAGTGATGTTTAAATTATTAAGCAAGAAATGTTTAGATGGCAATATTGAATCGGTTTATGTCGTGGAAAGAAGAAACGGTCAAAAGACTGTTATTGCCAGCACTAATATTGAAGAAGCTAGATTTATGGAAGCGGCTAATTGTTTTCGGCAGATGATTTGGAAAGATTTTCCTCAAGTAGATTTAGCAATAGAAGATATTGAGCCAGTAAACACTTCTGCTCCACAAAGCACATCCCAGTATAATGCGGTTAAAAATACAAAACAGGGAATTTTTTGGCTAAAAATAAAGAGGTGGCTTAGATTATAAGTTTATACACATAGTTGTAGTTAAAATTAGGCAATTAAGCGGTCTAATTTTTTGTTTTTATACACAACCAAGAGAGTAAGCTGTTTTTAGTGCAGTATCTATATATTGACTGCTAAAGATAGCGTGATATACTATATATAGTAGTCACGAGTCGAAAGTCAGAAAGTTAAAAGTATATGATAAAATAATGTTTTTTGACTTTAGACTTTTAGACTTAAGACTAACACATGAAATGTCCAGCTTGTAGCCATAATGATACTAAAGTTGTAGATTCCCGCGTTGCTAGCGACGGTTTTTCCATTAGAAGGCGCCGCGAATGTTTAAAGTGCGCGTTTAGATTTTCCACTTATGAAGAAATGGAAATTTTAAATTTAGTAATAGTTAAACGAGACGGGCGCAAAGAATCATATACCCGTGATAAACTAATCAAAGGTTTAAAAAAAGCATTGGAGAAGCGATCAATTACTGATGATGACTTTAGAAAATTAGTGAATCGGATTGAACGGGATTTGCAGTTATTACGCAAAAGTGAAGTAACCACCCAACAAGTAGGTCAAATTATAATGAAGCATTTGCGCAAAACAGATCAAGTCGCTTATATCCGCTATGCTTCAGTCTATGAATCATTTCAGGATGCCCAAACTTTCCGCAAAGAATTAAATAAGCTGTTTAAGAAAAAAGCAAAGAAACCCGCCTCCGCTCCATCCGTCGCTAAACCTGCCTGCCGGCAAGGCAGGGCTTCGGACGGTAAAAAAGCTATGGCGAGGCAAGTAAAGAAAAAGTAATTAAGGCTTGTCGTGCCTAACTGAACTCTGTGCCCAGCTAGGTACTTAAATAGGCTATCCTCTGCAATAGGAGGATAGCCTTTTTATTTTTATTTTGTTACAATATAAATATACGTATAACGCGTAACGCATAACGCGTAACGTGTTATAATTCAGCGTTATGCGTTTTTTTGTTATGTGTTATGCGATTTTAAAATATGCCAACATCAACTATTAAAAAAAATAATCAAGACAGCGGATTGTCTGAAATTAAAAAATTAGTTCAGGAAAATATAGAGCTTACTAAGCAACTGGAAGTAAAGATACAAAAAATTAATCGCTACATTGTCTGGCAAAGAGTATTTTTTGTTGCTAAAATTTTGATTATTGCCGTGCCGATTATTTTAAGCATTATTTATTTACCATCGATTTTGCAAAACACACTAGCTCCGTACCAAGAACTTCTTCAGAATTCCCAGCAGTTGTATGGATTTTAAGGAACAGGTTTTTGCCTTGACAGCTAAAATTCCCAGTGGCAAAGTAACAACGTATAAAATAAAGAGCTTGAAAAATTTATTAAAAATATGAAAGAAATATTTACAATTTCCAATGGACAAAGCAACCAAAAAGAAGAGATGAAAAAATCTCGCGATGAAGTGATGGAAATAAAAAAAGAGTATTTAGAGGATGCGAAGGCGCAGTTAAAAGAATTGTTTGGATCAAATAAACTACCTAAAGAATTAGTGAAAGAAATGATAGGTATTCGTCAGAAAGTAACTGAAAAAGTAGAAGAACATGATTATGTTGAAGGATTGGATAACGAAATTAGTCAGGATATTGTATCTTTAACAGCAAGAATTGCCTATTATAAAGAAAAAGGGACATCAGATGTTATTGAGATTAAAGAAGATGAAGATAAAAATACACAAGTTATTTTTAAAGATGGAAAAACGGAAATTTTTACTGAAGCGGAAAATGAATTAACAGAATCTTTGCGTCTTTATTTTGAAACATATTTATTAGCTAATAATGCTCATCAATTTAGGAAAAATGTGAAAGAACAAGAAAATATAATCGTAAAAGATAATGAAGCAAGAAAAGAAAATTTTTATTCTGAAGAAGAAAAACGTAGTTTATTAACAAGGCGTTGTCAAGAAAAATATAAAGAAGCTGGTTTTACTGAAGAAGAAGTAGGTGAATTAATTAAGACATGCAATATAGAGAAGTTAGATCAATTAGAAATTCATGACATTAAAGTTTTTGCTAAAATTAAAGATATTTTTTCTCGTTTTATGGGAGGAGATAAAACAAAGTATATTGGATTGTCAGCTGCATTATTAGTCCCTGCTTTTTTAGAAGGGTATGCTCCTGCTTTTTTAGCAGACGCTTTTCAAGGGGATAAAATTGACATGACACAAGTTGGGTTATATGGGTTATTATCAACTGCCGCGGCTGGTTCGTCAGCTTTTCTAAATAAGCATTTTAAGGATTTTCTTGATCAAAATTTTGAAAAAGAAGATGGTATTAGTGAGTATGTGGCAAAAAATATAGCTGAATTACCAGCAGATGAAATTAATAAATTTGGTACCGAAACTATTAAAAGTAGAGTTTCAGAGTCTATAAATAGTTATAGCGAAGTTTTAAAGAAAATAAGTTTTGATATTATGCCAACAGCTGTTACCTTAGGGACAAGTGCTATGATGCTTTACCTTAAAAGCCCAATATTGGCTGTAGGAACCGTAGCAGGAGCTGGTTTAATGATGACATTAGATAAGTATCTTCAAAAAAAAGGTAAATTTTGGGAAAAAGAAGGTAAAGCAAGATCAGAGCAAGAAGAAATGTTAAAAAAAATGGAAGAACAATTAAATGCTCATTTAGAAATTATACTTTCTGGAGAAAAGGAAAAGTTTTCTAATACTATGGAAGATTTGTTAACAAAAGAAAGGATAGCAAATAATGATAAAATTTTTTTGAAAGTTATTGAAAATAAATTTCACGAATTTTTTGGTGTTATAAATATGGGTATTGCTAGTGTAACAACTTATATGGCTGGTGGCAGTCCAGATAAATTTGTGGCTGCTCTAGTATATTCTAGTAATTTTAATAGAGGTATAAGTAAATTGTTAAGCTCTAAGAGAAATCTTTTAAGTTCATTTAGAAACATAATGCAAATGGATTTAATGTTCAACGGGTACGCTGAAGAAGAAAAAGAAAAAGAAAAAGATAGAGTTGGAATGGATGAAGTTAATGGAGGTAGTATTGACTTAAAGGATGTAAGTGTTGAATTTAATAATAAAAAGATTTTAGATAATATTAATTTAAATATTCCGAAAGGATCAATGGCTTATATTGGCGGCGCGTCCGGAGCTGGAAAAACGACTTTAATGAAAATAGTAGCTGGCTATTATCGGCCGACCGCTGGAGAAGTGAAATTTGGAGATACTAACATGGAAAAAATAAAGAAAAGTGGTCAAGATTCAATCTATAGCAAGATTGCTTATCTTTCGCAGTTCCCATATATTTTAGACGGAAGTATAAAGAATAATTTATTATTTGGAATTCAAGAAGAAGTTAATGATGATAAAGTAAGAGAAGTATTAGAAGAAGTTGGTTTAAGCAAGAGATTTAAAAATTTAAATGAAAAATTAAGCGGTGGCAGAGGAGATGAAGGCGTAACCTCGGGTGGTGAATCATCAAGAATAGGATTAGCTAGGACTTTATTAAAAATTAGAAATAGTGATTCAAAAATTGTTTTTTTAGACGAACCGACTGCTTCTGTTGACGAAGAAACAGCTGACGAAATAGCGAAAATTATTAACCAAGAAAAACAGAATAAACCGGATGTAACTTTTATTGTAATTAGCCATGATAAAAATTTTGTAAGAAAATTAAATTGTGATATAAATGTGAATATGAAGGAAGGGAAAATTATAGATGAAGATAGTGATAACGGTAAATAAAACAAAATATTTTATTCGTATATTCGTAGGAGTATGGAGAATTTACTAAAAAATCTAGAAGAACTTCGCGAAAAGGTGATTAAGACCACTGAGCTTTTAAATGTGGAAGGAATGAAAAGTGAAATACAGGGATTAGATCGGCAAATGAATGAAAAAGATTTTTGGCAAGATCAAAATAAAGCCAAAGTAGTTAGCCAGCAAGCCAGTGAGTTACGAGAAGAAACAGGCAAGTGGAATGATTTAATAAATAAAATTACTGAACTGGAACAATTAGTAGCAGTGGCGCAAAAAGAAAAAATAGTTGACGATACCTTGGAAGATGAATTAGGAGAGCGATATAAAGAATTAGAGGGGGAATTTAAAAAGCTTGAATTCCTTGTTTTATTTAACGGCCAGCATGATAAAAGCAATGCTATTTTATCCATTCATGCCGGCACTGGCGGAACTGACGCGCAAGACTGGGCAAATATATTAGAACGAATGTATTTGCGTTTTGCGGAAAATAAAAAATGGTCAGTTGATATTTTAGACCGTAGCGTCGGCAATGAAGCTGGCATTAAAAATGTGATGATAAAAATAACCGGGCGCTGGGCCTATGGATTTTTAAAGTCAGAAGCTGGTGTACATCGCTTAGTGCGCATCTCACCATTTGACGCGGAAAAAATGAGGCATACTTCATTTGCGCTAGTAGAAATTATTCCCGAACTGCCAGAAGCGGAAGAAACAGAAATTGATGAAAGCGATTTAAAAATAGATGTATTTAAATCATCTGGTCCGGGCGGGCAAGGAGTTAATACTACTGACAGCGCGGTGCGAGTTACGCATCTGCCGACTAAAACTGTAGTAACTTGCCAGAACGAACGTTCTCAACAGCAAAATAAAGAAACTGCCTTAAAAATTTTAAAAGTCAAATTATTCCAGCTGGAAGAAGAAAAAAAACAGGCAGAAGAAGTTAAACTACGTGGAGAAAGTTTAGTGGCTGAATGGGGTAATCAAATCCGTTCTTATGTAATGCAACCATATAAAATGGTAAAAGATCATCGCACTAATTATGAAACACAAGATGTAGAAGATGTTTTAGATGGAGAATTGCAGGGGTTTATGGAAGAGTTTTTGAAATGGCAACGCAAAAGAAATTAGTTGCTTTAAAATTATTATAGTTAGAAATTAGTTGCATGGAAATTCGAAATTAGTAATAGAAATTGGAAAATAGAAAATAGTTGTTTTCCAATTTCTAATATTTATTTTCCATTACTAATTTCCATTTTCTAAACAACTAATTTCAATGTTTTCGAATTTGTCCAAATCCAAAGTGTTTTTGATTAGTTGTATATTATTTATTATCGGAATTGCTTTAGCCTCATTTTTGCCAGCCAAAATTTTACAGTATGATTTGTGGATTTTTGGGGTGATTGTCGGATTAGTGGCAATGATAATTTTTATTAAATATTGTAGGAACAGGGCACTGTCCTGTTCCTATTTTTTATTTTTATTATTTTTCCTTCTAGGAATCTGGCGTTACAGTATTGCTTTGCCACAAGATACACCTGATAAAATTTGGTATTATAATAAACAAAAAATAGAATTCATCGGCGTGATTAATAAAGAACCAGATGTGCGGATGTATAATCAGAAATTGACAATTGCTGTTCAATCAGTAGAGACGTTGCATACAACCTCTCTACCGGTAAAAGGCAACGTTCTTGTCACAACCAAATTATTTCCCGAATATCATTATGGTGATGAATTAAAAATAAATTGTGAATTAGAAAATCCAGCGCCGTTTAATGAATTTGCCTATGATCGGTATTTGGCAAGGCACGGGGTTTATAGTTTATGTTATTATCCCGTCCTACGTTTTGCCGATGGCAAAACTACGGACGGCAAGCCATCCTTCGTTAAAACTACGGACGGCAAGCCCGTGAGTCAGTGGACTTATGGAAAAATTTTGCAGATTAAAAATAAATTAAAAGATAGTATTAATTATGGTTTAGTGGAGCCGGAAGCGTCGCTATTGCAGGCGATTATTTTAGGAAATAGGCGAGGGTTATCGCCGGAAATGCTTAATATATTTTCTTGCGCTGGCATTAGCCATATTATTGCCATCTCTGGCATGCATATTGCAATTATTAGTGTGATTATTATGAATTTGCTTTTAGCAGTTGGCGCTTCCAGAAGATGGTCATTTATTTTAACCAGTGGGGGACTGCTGTTTTATATTATTTTAATCGGTTTGCCAGCCTCGGCTATGCGAGCTGGCTTAATGGCTTTTACAGCTTTATTGGCGATTCAATTGGGTCGGCTAAATAGAATGACGAACAGCTTATTGATGATTGCTTGTATTTTACTTTTAATTAATCCTCGCATGTTGCGGGATGATATTGGATTCCAGCTGTCATTTTTAGCAGTATCAAGTATTGTTTATATAAAGCCAGTGATTGATTTGTGGATTAGTAAAATTAAAATTGTAGAGGCGAGGCATGCCTCGTCTCTGCTGAAAGGAATACGCGATGTTATTACAGTAACCTTAGCGGCGCAGGTTTTAACTTTACCAATCATTGCTTTAAATTTTCACCAAGTCTCTATTGTGTCACCGTTAGTTAATGTATTAGTTTTATTTTTATTGCCATTTATTATGGTAAGCGGAATGTTAGCAACAGTATTAGGCGCGATTTTTACAGATTTGGCTTGGTTATTTTTCGCGCCAGTATATTTAATGTTAAAGTATGTTATATTGATTGCCGAAAAATCAGTTCATTTACCCTTAGCTTATTTAGAAATTGAATATATTTGGATTGGCTGGATTATTTTGTTTTATGTAGTGGTTGGATGGGGAATTTGGTGGTATAATAGAGATAGTTACATAGTTAACTAACGAAGGGGGGTGAAGTAATTATATTAAATGCAAAAGCTTTTAGTTTAGCTACTGGTGTCACTTGGGCTATTGGCGTTCTTCTTTTAGCTTTAATGGCTAATTTTTTAGGTTATGGAACAGATATTGTTAGCTTAATTGGAACTGTTTATATTGGCTATGCCCCAACTATTGCAGGAGCTATTATTGGTGCAGTTTGGGCATTTATTGACGCCATTATTGGTTGTTATATTTTTGTTTGGATTTATAATAAATTAGCAAAATAATTGAATAAATGAATTTTATAAAAAAAAGAATAATCTATGTTCTGATATTTTTTATTACAGTCAGCTTAGGGCTGGCTGTTTTTGTATATTTATATAATCCAGAAAAACAGCTGAAAGTAAATTTTTTAGATGTCGGGCAGGGAGATAGCGTGCTAATCCAAACACCTTACGACCAAAATATTTTAATAGACGGGGGAGATACTGATTCTAAAGTTTTAAGGCAGTTGTCAAAATTTATGTCCTTTTGGGACAAAGAAATTGATTTAATGATAGTTAGCCATCCGCATGACGATCACGTCGGCGGATTGGTAAAAGTAGTACAGCGTTATAAAGTGAAAAAGATTTTATATACTGGCGTATCGCATTATTCGCCGGCGTATTTAGCGTGGTTATCAGCAGTGCGAGATAAAAATATTGAAGTTGTAATTATAGACCGACCACAGACCATTGAATTAGGTGAAAATTTATATTTTGATATCCTCTATCCATTTGAATCTTTATTAAATCAAGAAGTGGATAATTTGAATAATAGTTCTATTGTAATTAAATTGATTTATAAAAATAAAAAATTTTTGCTGGCTGGCGATATAGAAAAAGAAGTGGAAGAAAAATTGTTGGATACAAAAATTAATTTAGTAGCCGATGTCTTTAAGGCAAATCATCACGGCAGTATTACTTCTAATACTGAAGAATTTTTAGAAGCAGTCGCGCCTGAATATGCAATAATTCAAGTGGGCGAAGATAATGATTTTGGACATCCATCTTTGCGCGTATTAAAAAGATTTGAGCGGCTAGGAATAGAATATTATCGTAATGATTTAAATGGTTGGATGCAAGTTGTAAGTGATGGGGAAGATATGGATGTTGTTACAGAGAGATAAACTTGTCCGACAAGCAAATTGCTTGTCGGACAAGTAAAGATAGATAAACAATTAGTTTAGTTTGGAAATTGAGTTTGACTTTTTAAAAAAATAATGATATTTTATAGATAGTTCTTTTAACCATCGGACATCTTTGCTTTATGCATAATTGAAGAGCAGATGAGCTCTAAAAATTCAAAAAGACACGAGGGAAACAAATGAGCAGAACAAATGGTCGCAATGGCAGGAATCGGGGAGAATCGGGAGAATCGGGAGAATCGGGAGAAATAGGTGGAAAATGCTGTATATGCAATACGGCAGCGTGCAATGTGCAGGGAGCACATGTCTCACGTGTGTGTGGCAAAATGAGATGTATTGATGCCTATCTAAAGCGATTACACAATCGACTGAACAATAGGTGTTCAAGCAAACTCAAAGATTATAGCCTTAAAACTTTGAAACCAATAGACGTAAAGGAGCATTTGAGAAAACTCAAAAATAGATTGATTTTATATGTTAAGTATAAGCGTGATGACGAGCATTATGTTAAAAATATCGCTGATTTGATTGAACTCATGATGTTGGTTGCTCGAAAAAACAAGAGGAAACAAGTATTTCGTATTGGAGCTATAATGGATGAAGCATTTGCCGACATGCATCTTCCTGTGGATGAACAAAATAAAATCATCAAAGCAGTGGAAGAAAAAATTGCGGCGTAATTCCGATCAACTTAAGGCGGTCTCAAATGTGAGATCGCCTTTTTATGTATAATTTTTATCACACATGCATTGACATTTAAAAATTATTATGCTAACATAAATTATTATAGTTCCTTATTATTTTAATTAAAGAAAGGGGTGATTATTTTCCTTGGGGATTAAATAATTACAGCAGTTAAGATAATCGGAGGGTGAAAGCAGGTTGCTGTTTTCATCTATGGGTTGAGGTTTGTAAGAACAGGAGAAAAGGGATGATTGCTTTAATATATGAAACAGATAGTGATAGGGGAATTACCTCTGGTAAAGGTTTTTTTACGTTTAGTGATCGTGAAAAAATCGAAACAGAAGCAGAAGAAAAAGAAAAGGAAATTGAGAAGTTGAGAAGTCGCCTTGGCTTTCACAATGTGTCAAGATCCCAGCTTGCTAATCATGTATTTTCGACTGTTATCCAAAGAATTAGTTGGATTGACTGGGGAATTCAGAAATGGTATGACCTGGATGGTCATTTCCAATATCTGATCGACTATCGTAAGTTGATGGAGCTGATAAATGGGAAGCTTTTCATTATCTCATTAATTCAAGAGCACTCATCTTTCAGCGAGAAAGCGGAAAAAGAATTTCGCGCTTTCTGTGAAAGAAAAGAACAACTTTGTTACTAATACACCCTTGAAAAAAAATAGAGCAGGATACCAAAATGGATCCTGCTTTTTTATTTTTTACCTTGTTATTCCCGTCCCGCTAAGCGGGAGGAATCCAGAAAAAAAATTAAAAAGCAGATTATTATTTCTGGATTCCAGGTCTTTATCCCGATGCGTCGGGACTACACCCAGAATGACAATTATTTCGGAGGATATCCTAAATCTATATGCAAGTGTCCATCAGAATAATTATTAATATAACGGCGACCAGTACCTTGATTTACCCACCAATCTCCCATTTCTTTTGCTTGCGTGGCGCTTAATCCACTAATATCAGCTCCTCTGCCTAATTGATGTGTTCCACCGTCATGAATTCCGTCATTGAGAGAAGTGATTCTAATATTATACCCTTTTTTTTCAGTTTCATCTATAAAGTCTGCTAATTTAGGTATAAATTGAAACTCAAGGCTACCATTTGCCTGAAAAACTTTTATAGTACTTTTCCCTCTAATTTTATTTATGTCTTCACCCTCACGTTTTAATGGTATCATGCCAGCATCTTTTTTTAATACTTCTCCATCGCTAACATGCAAAGTAGTGCCATTACTTAAAGTACTTATTGCAATATTACCTTCTTTACGAGTGGTTGTTTTAACGCCTTCACTTTTTTGCTGTTCAATAGTCTTAATATCCAATGATTTAAATATTGTTAAATCAGGATTAACTATGTTTAATATCATGTATGAAGTTAAAGCTATAATTAATCCGGTTAGGGAGGCGGTAATCCATTTTTTCGCGTCATCAACCCGAGAAGCATTTCCACCGGCAGTTAGCCAGATAACTCCGGCAAACATTAATACTACGGCCGCTAAAATGCCGACTATAGTCATAGAATAATTATAAATCGCTTTAATATATTCTCCAATCCAAGCTCCTTTGTTATTACTAAAGCCCTCGCCAAAATGCAAACTGGGAATACTGATTTGCAGTTTAGGTTTTGTTAGGCCGGTTTCTTGCGCGTAAATTGGGCTTGACAATACAAAAAATATATTTAAACAAAAGATGAACAAGAGAAAAATTTTAGTTAGTTTAGTCATATTATTCCCTACCAATTACCAATCCATACGAATATACCAATGTTCTATCAACTTATTTTGGCAAGTGATAATTTGTATTTCTATAAATCGTTTAAGTCCCGACGTTTCGGGATTAGTATATTGGTAAAAGATTAGCCTGCCCAACTGACACTGTCAGCGGACGGACGGGTAATTAGTAGGTATTAATAATATTTTTTAGTTCTTCAACCGTGATTTCGCCCATAATTTCATAATCATTTACATAAAGCAGGGGAATGCCGATTATTTGCAAAGCGTTGGCCTCGGCAATGTCGTCATCTATTAATTGTGTAGTAGGAGTATTAGTTTTTCCGTTTGAACAATTTTGAAATTGTTTTAAATTTAATTTAAGTTCACGAGCGAATTTTAGAAAATTATCTTGATTTAAATTGTCATGACTTTGATATAATAAGTTGCTCATTTCCCAGAAAGCGCCTTGTTCTTGCGCGCAACGTCCAGCAATGGCCGCTTGATAGGATGCATAAGATTTATTTTTGCTAGGAAAATCTTTATGAATAATACGAACTTTCTCAGGCATCTCTATTTGCGCCTGCTGAACAATTTGTAAAACTTGAGCGCAATATTTACAGCTAAAATTTGTATAAATAGTAATAGCTACTGGCGCGTCAGTTGGTCCTAAAATAGGATCAGTGGCGGTAATTATCGGGCCGTTAATTATATCCTCAAGATTAGGAATTTGCGTTAAAAGCGGATCAGCTGAAGTATAATCATCATTAAGATAAATTGTGTCAGAGATATCGTTTTTGTTTTTACTAAATACCAAAGGAACGGTAATAATAAGCAGAGTTGCAAAAATAAATAACGTTATTATAGATAACGTCATAAATCGCGCGTCTTTGTTAATTAATTTATTGGACATACTTTGTATTAC
>CAYPRN010000011.1:0-21472 GCA_964413295.1 uncultured Gammaproteobacteria bacterium
TTAAGCGGATTAACCGGTATACCATTTAATCTGGTTTCAAAATGAAGATGCGGGCCGGTTGTTAAATACCCTGCCCCTGCTGTTCCAGGCGTACCACCAGAAACGCCGATAATCTGTCCTTGAGCGACAAATTGATCTATTTTAACACTAATACTGGAAACATGGCCGTAAACTGTAGATAATCCGTCGCCATGAACAATCATAATATAGCTGTAGCCATAACCATTGTCTTTTGCCTGGGCAACATAGCCAGAAGCGGCGGCGCGTAGCGGAGTTCCCTGCCCGGCGCGGATATCAATTGCCGGATGCTCAAAGATGTGTCGGTAAGGATAATCAGGATCATGAAAATAAGCAGTAATTACATTTTTAGGAACAGGCCAAATCAACCCATTGTCATTAAACTTCAGTCCATCTTTTCCCTGTTCTTCAGCTAATTTCTTGCGAATAGCCCTTTCTGCTTCAATAATCAAGGCATTAGCCTGCTGTTGCTCTGCCTTGGCTTTAGCTAATAAAGATTGGTATTCTTTTTCTGACTGACGAGTTTTATCTAAAATATACTGCTTATTAACTTTTTGGTCTAAAATTTCTGCCCGACGCTCTTCTAATTTTTCTTTCAGTTCTTTTAATTCTTCTTTTTTCTTTTCTAAGTTTTTCTCTTGTTCTTCCAAATCAGCTTTATTTGCTTTTACTTCATCAAGTATTTCATTTAAATTACCATTCACATCTTTTATATATTGAACTTGATCCAAAAATTCAGAGATGGATTTATTAACTATAAGGACCTCCAAAGCATTAATATCATCATATTTGGCAATCTGGCGAATTAATGACCTTAAATATTCTTTTTTTAATTCAATATTATCCTCTAATTCAGCGACCTCCAAAATAACTTTTCTTATTTCCAAATTAGTTTTATCAATATTAATTTGGGTTGATTTAATTTCTAGTTCTGCTTTAGAAATATTTCCTTCTAATACTGAAATTTGCCCTTTTAAACTAGCTCCTTCTTGTTGCTTAGCTTTAATTTGCTTTTTATATACTGCTTGCTGTTCTTCTATTTTTTCAATTTCTTTTTGTTGCTGACTAATATGCTTATTAAGACTAGCTATTTCATCACTGACTTTTGAAGCGTTTGCTTTAGCAACATCAAATAAACCACTAGTATTAAGTGGCGTAGTAAAAAAGATAAATACCAAAAATATAGCTATTTTTGTTTTAAGCATACTTTGTTACATTTAACACATGACTGACATGATAACATTTGACATTAAACAAACAACCACTGATTAAAGATCAAGCTATATAAATTAAGCGTCAGGTGTTAAATATTAATTGTCATATGTTTAATATTAGATGTAATTATTATAGCACATTTTTAACACTATCCACAAATTTTTCTTTACTAAACTTCCCTGCTTGTTTTACACAGTTATCTTTCATGCTTTCTGCTTTTTCCGGTGTCATCCACTCCACTGCCTTAATTAAATCACTAATCTTGTAATCCGTAGGAATTAAATAGCCAGTTTTTTCGTGAATTATAGTTTCTTTTAATCCCCCATCATCAACGCCAATGGTCGGTTTTCCAGCTGACCCTGCCTCTAAAGGCGACATGCCAAAATCTTCATCTACTGAAATATAAATATTAGCAATACAATTACCAACTAGTTCGGCTAATTTTTTATCTGATACAAATCCTAAGACTTGAATATTCTTATAGTCATACGCCATCTTTTTTATTTTATCTAACTCTGGTCCGCCAGATGCTATTATCAATTTACGACTTACCCCGCCCTTCGTGATGAGCTGGGGTTGAAAAGCTTTTACAATATCATCTATTCGTTTTAATTTATCTAATCTGCCAAATGATAAATAATAATCTTTTTGATTTAACCATTTAAACTTTTCTAAATCTATCGGCGGATAAACCACCTTACTTTTTACTTTCACGAATTTTTCCAGTCGGTTTTGCACATTTTCTGAATTAGCCATTACTAAATCCATTTTCTTAATCCCCCATTGATAAATTACCCGCGCCACAAAAACAAAAAATAAAAATAATGGTTTTTTCCACCATGATTTTTGCTTTAAATAATAATTTTTTAAATCATAAGCGTAACGCACTGGCGTATGGCAATACATTATTTTTCTTTTACCACGAGCTCGCCAGGCAGATGATAAACAATTATTTCCAGAAAAAATTACAACATCATATTCTTTGATAAATTTGGTTTTCCAAAAAAATCTCCACTGCGCAGAAAAATAACTTAAGCCTGTGTGTCTAACTTGTTTACCAAGTGTTATTATTTTTCCACTCGCCTCATTTTTGGAAAAAGATTCTGTTTCATTCCAATATTCTGTCGCAATATCCGCGCCTAAACCCTGCGCCATTATTAAAACTAGGCGTTCTGCCCCGCCTTTAAATTTAAATCTGTCATGGATTATTAGTATTTTTTTAACCTCTTGCATATAAATCTTATAAATCTTTTGCAAAAAAATAAGCAAAGATTAATATGATTAATAAGATATTATTTTATAGAGCCCTAACTTTGCCTCCTCGTTTAATTCTATTTCTTGAATTTCTAAATTTAAATCTTTAAGCTTTGTATTATATAAAAAATCAAGATCTTTTTGCTGAAAGATAAATCCATAGTAATATAATGGCACGTTGCGGTCAACTAATTTTTTATACTGCTGATTTTTATTATCATCCAGCAAATCACCAGCAATTACTTTTTTATTTGGCCAGAAAAATTTATCTAGATGCTTAGTAATAATAATCGCATCATTTCCTATAATTGAATTAATATGTTTAGCGCGCTCTTTATTTTCCTCTATCCCCTGCTTTACATATATTAACCCTTCGTCTTGGCCATAAATCACAGTTTGTGTGTTTAAAATAAAAAATGCAATCACAAATAGACTTATAATTATATTTTTTGTTATTCCTGCCATTTTCTTTTTGTCATTGTGAGCGAAGTGTGGCAATCCCGTGAATTCTGCAACGTTGCAATTTTTACGGGATTGCCACGTCCCGATATCGCTTCGCTCATCAGGACTCGCAATGACAGATAAAAACAAGAATGATAGCATAGAAGCAATCCACTGAAAAAACATCACTGCTAATGGAATGCTCATAATATACATTGGCAACCAGTAACGAGTGTATGAATTGCCAATCGTAATACTATCTAATCTGATATTATCCTGAATATTCCATGAGCCATAAAAGATTACTAAAATTACACTGGTTATGTAAAAACTTACAAAATACAACCACTCTTGCTTATTTCTTTCTTTATATTTCCAGAGAAACAAAATTCCACCCAATAGTGATGGCCAAAATAAATACCAGAAAATAATAATAAAATAATAATAAAAATTCCTAACAATATTTTTCGGATAAAACCCAAATGGTAAAATCTTGTTTATTTTATTCTGCACAATACTAATTCCTTTCGTTCCCCCTTCTTGAATAAGGAGGGGGACAGGGGGTGGTTGTGAATTATTTAGCACCACTTCTGTTTCCTCTTCATCTGAAGATGAGGATAAATTTACTGCCTTCTGTTCTGCGCCATACCCAAATTTCAACCAATCACCATACAAAATTTGATTATAATAAAGCATTGGGATTAATGCTAAAATAATTCCACAGAAAAATAGGATTAATTTATAGATCTGCTTGTTGGACAAGCAATTTGCTTGTCCGACAAGTAAAATTAACATCACCGGCGCCAACCAAATTAATTCAGAAACACGAGTAATAATTGCCAGGCCGATGAAGACGCCTGATGAAAATATAAAAACAAAATCCGTGTAAATTCGTTTAATCCGTTCAATTCGTGTGCTATTAATTAAAAACAACAATCCAATCAAAACCAAATCAACCAATAAAACATTATGAAACATTGATCGCGCTGTGTAATACCAATACGGCGCGAATACTAAAAACATTAAAGCAGAAATGAAAGCTGTCTTTTCAGTGAACACACGTTTAATAATACCGTAAAAACAAAAAACACCGATCACCGCAAATAATGGCGTTAAATATTTAATAATCCAGATGCCAAAAATTTTTGCCATCCATCCATAAATTAAAATAATCCCTAAAAAGCTTACTGGCTTAACTATTCCATTTTCTGAACGCACACTGCGCGGTATTACAATATCATCAGCGATTAAATTTAAGGGTTCGAAATAAGTTAACCCGCTGTCGCTACTGTCATCACTGTCATTGCGAGCCGTAGGCGAAGCAATCCCGTTGCTTTTCTCATCGGACACGGGATTACTTCGGTCGTTAACACTCCCTCGCAATGACAGTGGCGACAATGTTGCATACCTTTCTGCCCAAAAGTAATTAGCTGTCCCGTCTGGTGAGGCTAATCTAAATTCCCCATCTTTACCAGTCTGATACGGTAACCATGAATAAACAAAAAGAAATAGTATAGAAACTATTGCTAATATTAAAATCTTTCTATTTTTAGAAATAAAGACATAAGACATAAGTCGTAAGTCATAAGAATTTCTTACGACTTAAGGCTTAAGACTTATGGCTGGATTATCTCTCCTTCGGCGTAACCCAAAATCCAAGCCGCCACTTCCCTCCTAAGGCCATGCGGGTTTGTGATTCTAAGGCTGGAATAGCGCCGAAAATAATAATACTGATCGGCAGAATAATCCATTGAATCGGCATTATTAAATATTTAAAAAAACTGTAATGTTTTGGCCTTTTTGGCAAAAGTAAAGTGGAAATAATCGCGGATAATACTAAACCAGCCATGGCTAAAGTCATTAAAGTTCTAGTTATTAACGGCAGATTACCAGAAAGAACTGTGGCAGTAAAATTATCACCGCCGATAAAAAGCGGTAGCCAACCAATAACAGCGATTATTAAAGCATTGGTTGCCCATGAGTGGAAGCCATAAACCTGCGTAAAAATACGTCCCAACGCGTTTCCTTTTTTCATGTCCTTCCATCTTTTAATAATATTAAAAACTAAATACGGCACATTTTCTACCCCCCAACCCCAACGTCTTTGTTGTTTATATAAATTGCGCATAGTCTGCCAATTTGTTTTATCCATTACCACATCCATGGAAACTGGAAAATACAAAGGTTCAACGCGGTAATTGCCGTTATAATGACAGTAGCAATGCCAAAAAATACGCGAATCTTCTGAAACCATATTGGTTGACCAAAAATCAATATCTGCCAAGGCTTTCCAACTCATAGAATGAGATGAATAAGTAGCCAGCTTTTCTTGTCTAATCTGTTGCATCATCTGCCAAAAAGTATTGCTCATGGCAGCCACGCGGGCAAAAAACGGCGCGTCCCATAAATTATTATTGTAAACTGGCACTGGCTGATAACTAACATGATGCCTATCATCCACAGTTAAAAATGCATAAGTTAAACGATAAAAATAACCGCGCGTTACCACCGTGTCAATATCAAATACGCTGACTATAATATTATCGTAATTATAATTTTTAGCGTCAATTATCTTCTGCTTAACTTCACGCCCAGCCCAAGCCTGATTAGCGCCCTTGCCTTTTTGTTCGCCAACTATTCCATCAGGATGGATTACAAATAAAAACTCGCCAAATTTATTTTTAAAATTATTTACTACTTCACGATATGAATTAAGAACTTCTGCGCCTCCGCGCTCTTCAGCAGTTAGCACTACGATCATCTTGTCCGTAGGATAACCATCATTTAATAACGACTCTAACGCGCCCTGCGCTATTTCCTTGCTTTCATTATAAACCGGCAGGATGATGAGATGATTAATTTTTTTCCATTCTGACAATGACTGACATTTTGTTTTCCAATCTATCTTTACATTTTTTCTTAAAGACCGATAAGCGGAAATAAGATGTAATCCTAAAAACATCACTAACAACAGCCAGTACACATCAAAAGCAATAATAAAAAAAGCTACCCAAATCGGCTTAAACCATGACAGCATGGTCAAGACGATTAAAGTAACCCACGCTAAAACAGCTGGCATAATTTCTAATGCCCTATATAAAAAACGATCTCGTCCTTGGAGATCTGTCGCCGATGAAACTTTTAGATAGTCTGGCATAAGTGTTAAATATGATAATTAAAATGATGAATTCTCTCCGCTTCAAAGCACCTTTATTTATTCAGTTTTTTCATTATAAATAAATATTTGAAGCCTCTGAGGTAAAAATTAAATTGTCTTGCTCTATGATGCCAAATTAGAGTATTTGAAGTTTGGTTTTTTCTTGTCAAACAGACAAGATCAATGGGTTTAAAATATTTTTCCAATCGTTGCCAGAGTAAAAATCCAACCGGTGTGAATTTCTTTTTTATCCATTGATCTGCAATAACCCAGCCCATTGCTTTATTTGGTTTTAAAATTCTAGCAATTTCACGGGCTGTTTTTTCTAATTCGTCATAAAATTTTATATCTTCACATGATATTTTCCCGATACATTTAATATCTGGTGAATAGTTTATATTATTTGAGTATGGTGAATCAATAAAAACAAAATCAACACTACTATCCTGAAGTGGGATTTGGCGAGAGTCATTTTTTATTATATCTGGTCTTGTAATATTTAAATCGTAGCCGATAACTTTTCGTTTTAACTCATTAGCAACATCAATTGTCGTCCCACTTCCACACATTGGATCAACAACCAAATCGCCCTCTTTCGTATATCGTTGCAACAGATTCCAAATAATCATTGCAGGGGTAACTCCATTATATTTATTATTCCCATGAGGAATATTTCCATAATTTTGAGTAGGAAAATCCCAAAGGGTCGTTGATTCAATTTGCATAATTATTTCAATAATTTTTTCAAATCATCAATGAATTTATCAAACATCTTTACTTTGTCGCTTTCTTCAATGTTTGTTTCGCTTAAAACATAACTACCGTCTGTATCAATTTCAACAATTGCTCGCCCTTTTTTAGCGGGGTTTTTTATCGTTAATGTTCCGTCCTCGTCAGGTGTAACAAAATAAACTTTAATATGTTTTGTCGCCTCATCAGAAGCAAGTTTAATTTTCCAATACCCTGTTTGTGCGATTCTTTCTCGCAAAGTCACTTTACTTGAAAGCACAGCTACAACTTTGCTAGTTTTTGGATTATAGATAACAATATCAACATCAGGAAGATGAGAGCCGAACTCGCCATAATCAATTATTAGGTTTCTTTTTACCAAACTTAACTCTTTTGATAAATTAGAACCGTTAGTTCTTTCTAGGGTATTTCCATTTACAACTACTAATCCTAATTCTTGAACTTCATCGGTTATAATATATTCTATTAATTTTTCTAAATTTTTACCTTTAAAAGCGCGCCAAGATTGTTCATGATCATTGCCATTAAAATCACTTTTATGTTGTTCCTTTGCTTCGCTTAAAACATTTGAAATATGTCTATAAGATTGGTCGCCAAATTCCTCTTTTTTTGTTTCGTAAATTTTAATAAGATCTTTTATAGTCATAAATTTATTTTTTCATTATTAATATATATTCTGTTGGATAAACAGAAATTTTATTTTTATTAGTTATTTTGGCGAATCTGCCAGTTTGTTTATCTCTAGTAGACGGCAAATTTTTTGAAGGAATTTCTCTTTTGATTATTTCAGTAATTTTTAGTCCTAAATTTTGTAATTGTTCAACAAAAACCTCCGCATTAAATATTTCAACGCCTTTCAAACTTGTGTTGCCGATAACAATACAAGTTTTACCGCCTTTTTTTAGCATTCTTTTCATTTCACCAAACACTTGATTCATTTCGCTAAAATATGTTGAAACTTCCTCGGCAGTTTTTTTGTCTTTTTTTAATAGTTTGTTTCTTATGTTTTCAGCAATTGCACTATTCAATATTAAATTTTTTTTGTTATGGTGCGAAGTTCCTATAAATTGCCTTCGGAAATCACTCAAATCTTTAGTATATTTTAACCACAAGGCAGTAAGTTGATGTAAATCAGCATATTCATAAGAGGTAACATAAGGTGGTGAAGTAACAATTAAACTAACACTGTTATTTTTCGCCGGAATTGTTCTTGCATCCGTACAAATTACTTTGCTCGGAATTTTTAAATAATTTTTTTCTGACAATAATTCAAATAGTTGCGTATTGCCTCGCAACATTTTTTTTATTTGTCTTAAAAAAGTTTTAATTGGTTCAGAAGGTTTTTTTTTAAAATCTCTTGTTGGTTTGTTACTTTTTTGCATCCATATTGAACAATTTTTTAAAATATTTGAAAAACCGCAAAAAAAGAAATCTTGAACATCTTGATTTTTTATTTTTGAGATTTCTTTCAAGATAAAAGCAAGCCTTCTTTTTTCTTCTGGTTTAAACCAGTAATCAATTCTTTTATGTTTTGGAACTTTTACTTTTACTTTATCGCTGTATTTTTCTAATTTATTTTTAAGTATAATAAATTCTTTTTCAATTTTAGTCGGATTAATAGGTGTAATTTTTGCTTTAGTTATCAAAACAGCAACTGGATTAATATCAACGGCAATTGACGGACGTCCTAATACTTTTGATTCAACGAGAGTTGTGCCGCAACCGCCGAATGGATCAACGATTAAATCGCCTTGCTTAGTATATTTTTCTGCTAGACGAGAAACTATCTGAGGGATAAATTTTGCGGGATAGCGGTGATAGCCATGTGTAGCATACGCTGTATCTTTTCTCGTTTTATCACTAAACGCCCAAGATGGTTCAATCTTGATTTCACGTAATAATTCAATTGTAGATTTGGTAATATCTAGCATGAGTAAATTATAGCTTAAATTAATTTTTAAATATCCACTATCCACTTTTTTCTAAATATTAATCTTCCTCCCCTCCTCTAACTTTCCATTACGGATATTATTTTGCGGTTTTTTTTCATTTTTATCAATAGCATCTTGATGAGATGATGGAGCGCTATGTTCAATTTTTTGAACCACTTTTCTACCACGAAAATCAACCGCGCCTTGATTAAGAGCGTCTTGTAAAGAAATGCCAGAATCATTTTCAGGTAATCCTGATGGCTCGGAATTATTTTCTTTTTGTTCAGAATTTACAGTTGGGGTAGGTTGATCATAAAATCGGTGAGCAATTTTTTGTGGATTTGGCTTTTGCCTAGGCGCGCTTAGCGTTTTTGTTTTTTCTGGCATACTTTGTGTATATACTACTGGACGTGTTCGTTGTCCTGTAGGTGGTATATTTTGAAATTGTGGTCCACGTTGAAATTGTTGTGGCGAACTTTGAAACTGTCCGCCTGACGGTGGCTGTCTTTTATATTCAAATTTCTTCCCGCCTTTAAAATCATTTCCAGGTGCTGGTTCCTTATTATCTTCGCCCAGACCATGCCAACGTATAATTTTTTCTTCCACTACTTCTCTTTTGCCAGCATAACGTTCTCGTGAAATTTTTATAACTTTTTCTGTATTGCCGGTTTCTTCTAATTCAGTTTTGGGTGGAAGTCCGATAGCGGAAAAAGGATTAGATGCTACTCCGTCAATCATCAGCTTGATGTAAAAATTATACTTAGGTAAATTAACCAAATCGCCCTCTTCATACTGTGGTTCAAATTCTTTAACTAAAATTTCTGCGTCAGCCGCTCCTACTCTAAAAACAACTAAAGTTCCAACATTACCCTGTACCGCCGCCCAAATATCTTCTCCTAATTGTTCAATATATTGATGAGCCATAATTAAATTCAAACGATATTTTCTGGCTTCAGATAAAATATTAGCAAAACTTGAAGTAGCAAAATTTTGAAACTCATCAACATATAAATAAAAATCTTTTCTTTTTTCTTCTGAAATATCAACTCTGCTCATGGCCGCTAACTGAATTTTAGTAATCATCATTGCGCCCAGTAAAGCAGAGTTATCTTCACCAATATGGCCTTTAGATAAATTCATCAGTAAAATTTTTCCTTCATCCATTACACCGCGGATATCAATACTGGATTTTACTTGGCCGACAATATTACGAATCAGTGAGCTGGATAAAAATTGCCCTACCTTATTTTGGATCGGAGAAACCGCTTCTGAAGCAAACTTATCCGCATAACCAGCAAATTCATTAACCCAAAATGCTTTTACTACCGGATCTTGAATTTGATCAACTACTTTTTTACGAAATGGTTTATCAGAAAGCATGCGGGTTACACCCATTAAAGTTGAATCCGGATAGTCTAAAATAGCTAAAATGGCGTTGCGTAAAATATATTCCAAACGAGGCCCCCAAGAATCAGCCCACAATTTTTGAAAAATACCAATTAAACCTGAAGCAACTAAATGCCGATACTCTGGCTTAACTTTTTCTACTACATTAAAAGCAACCGGATGATCAATATCCGATGGATTAAAATAAATCACATCATTAATGCGATGCGACGGAATATATTTAACTACTTTTTCTACTAAATCTCCATGCGGATCTACCACCGCAATGCCGTGCCCAGACTGAATATCATTAATAATCATATTCTCCTGCAGGACAGATTTTCCCATGCCAGTCTTACCGATTAAATACATGTGGCGACGGCGATCATCTTGCTTAATACCAAAATGCTGAAAACTATTCCGAAAGTTAGTGGCAGCAAAAATTGTAACATTATTTTCCATGGTTTTTATGGTTAACTAAAATGTGATGCTAATTTACTAATTAAATATCCTTGTCATTGCGAGCCGTAGGCGAAGCAATCCCGTGAGGATTAAGATAGTATTGATAGAACATTATTAATATTCACGGGATTGCCACGGGCTTCGCCCTCGCAATGACAGTTAATCGTAATTTACAGATTAGCATCACATCGGTAGATTAGCCGGCGGTCCACTTTTCTTTATCGCCCCCCCATTATTTGAAGAAGTTGCAGATTTTGCCGGCGCAAATATTTCATCGCGCTCACTATCTGATGATTGTTTTGGTAATTGCGAAAATAATTTTAGTTCATTACTAAAGTCACTAGTTGTTCCCTCTACCGGCAGATAGCTAGGAGCCGCGCCTTTGCGACTGGCAACTTTTTGTAACATTGGCGCCTTAACTGCTTCTTCTAACGGAAAATGCCAAAGTGTGGCCAACTCCTCTATGTTTAAAATATATCTATCTTTTCCCAGCCAATCGCTTCTTGCTTTATAGCCAGCCATTAGTCTGGTTTTTCTTTCATTTAACCTTGATGCTTTCATTATGTAAGAAGTACTGGTAGCAGTAGTTTCCATATCAGGTTTAAGGCTATTTACATCTTCGGCAGAGTACTGTTTCATAACACCAACAAAAGAATTAAACCTGCTTTTATCCATCACTTCTTTTTCAGCAACATAAATAAATCTAATTTTGCACTCAAAGCCAATTTTAGAAACTTTTAATTGAACTGCGTCCATTTGCTTCTTTTCGGCTGGTTTTAAATTAAACATTTTAAAAGTATCTAATTCATTTTCTTTTTTATCGCTAATATCGCCTAGTGGTAATAAAAAATCGCTAATAACGCTAATTCCGTTTACTATTGGATCAATTATTCTATCAGCTAAATTTTTTTTGCCTTCTACTGTTTCTCCAATAATTTTAGATATTTCTTCAGGCCCTCTTTTTTCCCATTCAAAACCAGTTGGCACAACAATAATTTGAAACCAGCACTGTTCACCTTTACGCAAACCGCCATACATTTCCATTAAGGCCGCCATCGGATCTTTAAAATCTCCTGTATTTTTATCTTCAAATTCTGTATAAAGTTTAATAGGATACATATCGCCTTTTGCTGTAACCCATTCCGCGCCCATGATGTCATAATTATCATCAGGAAATCTATCTGGCATTTTACCAATATAATCTTCAACTTCAGTAATTTCCGCATCAGGATATTGAGCATAAATCATCGCCTCTACTAAACTACGCATAGTTTTATTAGTACGAATAATAAATTGCGTATAACCTCCAATACTAATAATTTCAAAACTAAAAACATGCTGTTTCTTTCCGACCCAGTATTTATCAATTAAATTAACGCTAGTATGAGCGCCAGCTAAATGAGCGAACATTTGTTCTATTGCTTTTGGTGTTTGTTCATTGCCAGGAGGAATATCAATTGCTAATAACACAAATTCCCACTTTCCAGCAAAATCTCCAATAATATGATCCTTCCATATTTGCAAAATACCCCAAAGAATAACTATTGCTAACGGCAACCAGCCCATATACAAAAAAAACTTAGCTAACAAAACATCAGCTGGCATTGAAAATAACGCAACTACTTTATCTAGGTTGATTATAATATCCATAGTTTATAACACCTGACATTTGACATTAAATAACAATTGATAAAACACTTGTTAGGTGTCAAGTATTAGGTGTTAAATGTTATGTATATATTATACCACATTCTTTTATTTTTAAACAAATAAAAAATCCCTCAAACTCCGAAAAATTTAAGGGATAAAATTTTAATTAAATCAATGTGCTACCCGCTGTGTCCGCCTTAGTTACTGCGAAGGCGGGAGAAACAGCAAACCGCCAGAGCAGTTGTTAAGAGCGACGGCCAAGTCGATTGTGTTGCCGAAGCCAAGCACGGAGCCATGATTCTCAAAATTGAACGAATAGTCGTTGGGCTGCCAGAAAAGAGCGGCCATATCCAGGAAGGGCGTGTTACTACCACACGCCAAAATATCAGGATACATCGCCATAGCGATAAAAGTATCTATACCGGAAAGGATAAAACTTTCTGGCAGAGTTGACATCTGTTCACGGCTGGCGTTAATGGAAAAGCCCTGTAATGGATTCGGAAAATGGATTCCTATTACCAATCCCTGTTTCATTCGTTCAATAAGCTGATTGTGCCGGCTTCCATTAATGATACTGACTTTGTTTGCCAGACCATCTTGGTAATAGCTGCAAAGCTCTTGACCACTAAAGCATGCAACATAACTTTTGCTGACTCCCTCAAGATATTGGTCTAGAGCAGTTCCGAGATCGTCTGTCGTAAGTTGCGGCAAAATCACCGGCAAGTAAACACCATTGAGAATATTAGCGACCCGAGAATCGTTTCTAATAATAGTCAGTAAACGCTCGGTTTCCAACTGAAGCTGTTCGACAGTGATATGCATTGCACTCACGTCCATAATGAATTCGTGCAACCGCATAATATAACTAATAAAGTCAGCTTCCTCATCCAACTTGGGTTGACCCAGTCGAAAATTACGATTGGCATCGCAAACTTTAGCTTGCAAATCTTTAGGAATCCGTCGACCGTACTCGTCAAAAAGCGATTGAACTTTTGTTTTATTAAGAACTTCTTGATCAGTCATAGCACTCTCCTTTTATTTACAGGCTCCATTTCTTGCCCATTTTTTACCACTCTTTACCCCGGGTTCGGAGGTTTTTATTTTAAAAAATCAATAAATAAAATGCTAATCTGTAAATTGCAAACTATCTATTTGTAGTATTAGCAATTCGCAGATTAGCATCATATTACGAAACTAACTTATATTTATTTCCTTCTTTACTAAATCTTTCTTTGTCCATTAAAGCCAAATTAATAGTAGCTTTCTTTACTAAACGTTTATCAAGCACGCGCTCAACAATTTCGTTTTTAGTTAATGGCTTGTTTGCTTCTTGCAACGCTTCCGCAACTACATCAGTAACTGTGCCTGTTTTATAACCCCATTCTTTTAAAGCATAAATGCCACGGCCTATTAGAACATACTTGTCGTCTAAAATTAATTCATTATGCACTGTGGCTGGGTTAGCTTTTTTATGATCAAAACTAATTTCATTAATTCGCTCGGCAATTTCTTTAAAGTGAAGCGGTTTGCCTTCATGTTTAAGAATTAAATAAATTTTATGATTAATAGTCTTAGGAGTAATTTCCGGCCATTTATTAATTCCCCAAAAGCCGAACTTATTTTGTTGCATCTGTTTGCTTGAACGCAATAAAGAATATAAAGCTTTATTTTCATTAATTAAATCATAGTTATCGCTAAAGCGATCATTTTTAATTACTGGGGAAATATCAAAGTTGTTACTAGCTTGAAATTTATCTTGATTTTTAATATAAATATCGTTATCTTTAACTAGTTTAATAACTTCTTGAGTCGGAAGAACTGTTTGAATATTTTCCATTTTGTTTAAAATAAATTTTAACAACTCTTCCATGTGGTCAATTTTAACAAATTTTAATTTCCACAAATTATTATAATAACCGTTTTCTTTAACATGATCAAAATCATCAGCTAAAAGTTTAGATAAAATAAAATCATAATGATTACGTAATACATTAAGCGCTAACTGCTGTTCACTGTTAGCTAAAAATGATAGATAACTTAAATTATCAATTAAATACTGGCGCTCAACAATTCCGCCATGCTCTTCCAATAAGCTATTGATAATATGCTTTAAGCTGGAAATATAACGATTAAAATCATTATGCTTTTTAAGCTTAGCTACGGCCGCATTTTCAATCTGACGAATACGTTCACGAGTTAAATTATAAGCTTGGCCAATAGCTTCTAAAGTAGCTTTTTCTTCATTTTTTAAACCAAAACGATGTTCTAAAATATTCTGCTCTTTTTCACGCAAAGTATTGAATAAATTAAACAAAATAAGATGGCTGTCTAAAATAGCAGCCTCTTCTTGCACGGTTGTGTTTAAAATTGTGTCTAAAATTGATTTATTTTCCATATTATAAATCCCTAACTAAAGCATCAAGTTAGATTAGAGTATTTAATTTATGCCTAAATAATATCATAATTTAAAAAATATGTCAAATGGTTTGTAGACTTTAAAATATTATTGGCTAATATTAGCAAAATATATATAAAAACAACATTTTCTTATATAAAATGCCGATTAATAATAAAAAAATCCCGACGAACCTTAAACGTGGACGTCGGGAGGAAAATTATATAATTTATAAGTTAATTATGCCATTTGGATATTGATAGGATCTCTCATAACAACATATTCTGGGCGGGAAATATTTCTTGTATAGGACACATCAAAGTTGCCGCTTGTAAATTTTATTCGCCTTTTGAGAATAAAACGACCATTAAAAATAGCGTCAAATGATATAAAACAATCACCAGTTAAAGACGCAATAGTCTGCCCAAAAAGCGATTCTGCCCCCCCTATATCTCCATAGATACCTCCATTGCAGGATAAGTATCCATACGCAAAGTAACGTAGAAAAAGTTTCAAAATATTTTGAGTGGCAAGGGCGGGATTGTCTGTTGCAATTCCTTCAATATAGTTCAGAAGAGAACTAATTCTATTTTTTCGATTATCAAATATACTAATACCGCTTATTGGATCAGCATATTCAATAAAAAATTTTTCCCATCTGACAAAAACTAATTTCTGTGGCGTAAATCTAAAGTTCGCATTTTTAACAACTAAATCGTGTGGAAAAACTATGCGGTCAATGTTGTCAGGTATTAAATACTCTGAATACAGTGTTGTTTCTTTGACAATAACCGCATTATTGTTATTATCAAACAATTCCAGATAATAATCAATGGAAATGCAGTAAAATTCATATTTTAAACTTTCATCGTGAATTTTTTTGTGATTTTTTACACAAATTACCTTATCATTCCGTAAAACTTGCGCTATTTGAGATGACTCTTCTATGATTGTGCCATCTTCAAAAACGATATATAAAAAAGTTTCTACCCCCTCTCCAGTTTCTTCATCGCCCATGAATAATGACCCTAAAATTGGAACAAGCCCTTTTATGTCTTGGGCAATTTTCCCACCAGCAACATCAAAAACTTCTTTCGTAAAATTCGCTACTTCTTCTTTCTCTGATTTTAGTTGTTCATTCTTCTGATTCATTGTAAAGACCTCTTTTTTCTGCTTTTAGCAGTGATTTTACGTCTTCATGCTTGCAGTGGAAGACGACCTTAAAGGCATGCTATATAATATAGTAAATATTAATTTTTGTCAAGTTGACATATTTGAAAAAATTATTTATATTAATATTAGCACTCTCAATATCAGACTGCTAACTCACATAATGACTTTTGACTTTTGACTTTACAGACTAAACAATATGTTAAACAAACTCACTAACAAATCACAAGAAGCTTTAATTGTTGCCCAAAATATTGCTTTAGAAAACGGTCAACAGCAAATTTCAGCAATTCACCTGCTCTATTCTCTTATTATCCAACCAGAAAGTTTGGTTAAAACAATTTTAGACAAATTAAATATTAACATTGACTCTTTAAAACAAAATGTTTTAGCAGAAATTAGCTTGTTGCCAAAAGCGCCGATTGAAACAACTGTCGGTACAGTGCAAGGCACACAAGAAGTCGCGCAAACCCTTAATGAAGCCAAAAGAGAAGCTGATAAAATGGGCGATGAATTTATTTCCACTGAACATATTTTTTTGGCAATCTTAATTGTTAAATCAGTGGCTAAAGCAATCCTCACTAACATTGGACTTGAATATGACAATGTTTTAAAAATTTTAGCTGAAGTACGTGGCAATCATCGTGTTACTGATCCCATGCCGGAAAATAAATTTCAGGCCCTGGAAAAATACGCAGTTAACTTAACTAAAATGGCTCGTGACCAAAAGCTTGATCCAGTGATTGGTCGCAATGATGAAATTCGTCGTGTCATGCAAGTAATTTCTCGTCGCACTAAAAACAACCCTGTTTTAATCGGTGAAGCCGGAACTGGCAAAACCGCTATTATTGAGGGCTTAGCTCAGCGCATTGTAGCTGGTGATGTACCGGAAAATTTAAAAAATAAAGAACTTATTAGTTTAGATCTTGGTTCATTGCTAGCCGGCGCAAAGTTCCGCGGTGAATTTGAAGATAGATTAAAAGCAGTCTTGAAAGAAATAAAAGCGCAGGAAGGAAAAATAATTCTTTTCATTGATGAGTTGCATACTTTGGTTGGCGCCGGCGCTACCGAGGGCGCTTTAGATGCCTCTAATATGTTAAAGCCACCATTAGCTCGTGGGGAGTTACACGCAATCGGCGCTACTACTACTAAAGAATATCAGAAGTACATCGAGAAAGATGCTGCTTTAGAGCGTCGCTTTCAGCCGGTTTATGTTAATGAGCCTTCTATTGAAGATACTATTGCTATTTTACGTGGCATTAAAGAAAAATATGAAGTCTATCATGGCGTTCGTATTACTGATAAAGCTATTTTAGCGGCCACTGAATTATCAGAGCGATATATTACTGATCGATTTCTGCCGGATAAGGCAGTAGATTTAATTGATGAAGCTACCAGCGCTTTGCGGATGGAAATTGAATCTATGCCAGATAATTTGGATAAATTAAAACGAGAGATAACTCGTTTAGAAATTGAAAAAACTGGCATTGAAAAAGAAAATAATCCTGAACATCTGGGATCAGTTGACAATGATACTAAGAAAAAAAATACCGTTACTATTAAAAAAATATCTAAAAAGCTTTCGGAATTAAAAGAAGAAGCCCAGCAATTAGAAATGCACTGGAAAAACGAGAAAGATATTATTAGCGCCATTCGCGCTGACAAGAAAAAAATTGAGGAATTAAAACAGCAAGCGGAAAAACTACAGAATGAAGGAAATTTAGATAAAGTAGCGGAAATTCGTTATTCTCAAATTCCTAAAGTACAAAAAAATATTGAAAAAAATGAAATGAAGCTTCATGATATTCAGCAGGCTGGACAAGCCATTTTGAAAGAAGAAATTGATGAAGAAGATATTGCCGCTGTAGTTTCCCGTTGGACCGGCATCCCAGTTAATAAAATGTTAGAAGATGAAACAGCTAAACTAGCTAAAATTGAACAAGAACTAAATAAAAGAGTGATTGGGCAAGATAAGGCAATTAGCTCGGTGGCTAATGCTATCCGTCGATCCCGCGCCGGCATTAATGAAATTGGTAAACCAATCGGCTCGTTTCTTTTTGTCGGTCCGACTGGTGTTGGTAAAACTGAACTAGCCAAATCTTTAGCAAACTTAATGTTCAATAACGAAGACGCAATGATCCGCTTAGATATGTCTGAATTTATGGAACAGCACTCTGTTGCTAAAATCATTGGCTCCCCTCCCGGCTATATCGGTCATGATGAAGGTGGTCAGTTAACTGAAAAAGTACGTCGCAAGCCATACAGCGTAATCTTATTTGATGAAATTGAAAAAGCGCACCCAGAAGTATTTAATATGTTGTTACAAATTCTTGATGACGGCCGTTTAACTGACTCTAAAGGCCGGATGGTTAATTTTAAAAATACCATTATCATTATGACTTCTAATTTAGGCAATAAACTTATTGAAGAATATTCTATCGGCTTTACTGATACTAATGACAAAGAAAAAGCTAAAGAAGTGCGCGAAGAAGAAATGCGCGTTAAAATAATGGACATTTTGAAGAATCATTTTAAACTAGAATTTTTAAATCGCATTGATGAAATAGTTATCTTTAAAACGTTGTCGGAGGAAAGCCTGACTAAAATAGTTGATATTGAATTAGCTAAGGTTCAAGGCAGATTATTGACCCGTAATATTAAACTATACTTCAAAGATACTATTAAAAAAATGTTAGCCAAAGAAGGCTATGATTCTACGTTCGGCGCCCGCCCGCTTAAACGCGTTATCCAGAATAAAATTTTAGACGGTTTGGCTTTAGATATTATTGAAGGTAAAATTAAGGAAAATGATAAAATTGAAATTATACTGGATCAGCAAGATCAAGTAGCTATGAAAGTGAAATAAGCCCTCACAACCCTCTCCCTGAGGGAGAGGGGGTAAATAATTTAGAGACGTCTCGAAGTACTTCGAGACGTCTCTTTTGTTGTTGACAAAATTTTACTATAATATATAAATAACCTGAAAAAGGAGGGATTAAGATGAATGATACAAAAAATATATCTATATTTACGGTACTCCTTGGGACAATTATTGGTTTTGTTCTTAAAATTTTATTTTCTCCTTTAACTCCAATTATTACTTGCATCCTATTGGCAACCTACGCTGCGCAAGAAAAACAATACCTTGAAATGTTGATAGTGCTAGTAATGATGCTTATCATTCAAAAAAAATAAATCTGTGCGCATGAGGGATAGGCTAAAAATTATCTTCAAAGAAGATGGTTTTGCTGGATTGATCAACTTTCATCAGATGGTACAACGCGAGCAAATATTACTAGAAAGAATATTAGAAAAAACTGTGTTTGAAATTATTCAACAGAAAAACTGGAGCAAGAGAAAAAATCGCAATTTTATCGTACAAGTTATCAACTCTCTTAACGTTGAATAGTTTGTGAGAAAATTTGCTGGTGAAGTTGAGAGTATTAAGTTTCTTTAATATAATTAGCTGTTCCGAACAGCAGATAAAACATAACACCTGTATATTTACAGGTGTTTTTTTATATAACTTATAAACAATTGCAAAAAGTATCCAGTGTGATAAAGTTCGGATATAAAAATAAAAACGAAAATATGAATATTGACACTAAGATTCGAAAAATTCCCAACTGGCCTAAAGAAGGGGTATTATTTTATGATATTACTACTCTTTTTGAAGATAAAGAAGCATTTCATTATGTAGTGGATGAGCTTTGTCGACCATATGAAAATATGCAAATTGATAAGGTTGTTGGTATTGACGCGCGCGGATTTTTATTAGCATCTAGCATGGCATATAAGTTAAGCGCCGGAGTAACTATTGTGCGTAAAAAAGGAAAATTACCATATAAGACAATTAGTCGAAATTACACTTTAGAATACGCGTCTGCTACAATTGAGATGCATGAAGACGCTATTAAAAACGGAGAGATAGTTATTGTAGTAGATGATTTAGTAGCGACTGGCGGAACTATGACAGCGACAACTGAATTAGTAGAACAGTTAGGCGGAATAATTTTAGGTATCAGTTGGATTGTGGATTTGCAATTTTTAGGAGGTTCAAAAAAGATAAGTGGATATAATTGTAATTATTTAATTAGCTATGATAATGAAGAGGTTGAGGATAAAACTCAAAAATATTTAAACACAGATCAATCTGCCTTAACCGAAACTACAGCAAATAAACAAATAAAAATCGGGATTATTGGTGGATCGGGATTAGAAAATTTAAATATTTTAGAAAATAAAAAACAAAAAAAAATTAATACTCCGTTTGGCGCGCCGTCGGATTTAGTTACCACCGGTAGAATTGGTAATACAGAGGTCGTGATAATTCCGCGACATAGTCGATATCATAACATTAAACCGAGCGATGTAAATTATCGAGCAAATATTTGGGCAATGAAAGAATTAGACGTTACTCATATTTTAGCCACAACTGCTTGCGGAAGTTTAAAAGAAAAAATTAAGCCTGGTGATTTTATAATTTTAGACCAATTTATTGACAGAACAACAAAACGAGCGCAAACTTTTTATGAAGGTCGGGTTTGTCATATTCCAATGGCTGAACCTTTTTGTTATAAGTTAAGAACTCTAGTTTATCAGACAGCGCAAGAGTTGGAAATCACAACCCATCCCCAAGGAACAGCTATTACTATTGAAGGACCAAGATTTTCAACTAAAGCAGAAAGTAATTTATTTCGTTCATGGAATGCGGATATAATAAATATGACAACTGTGCCTGAAGTAGTTTTAGCGCGTGAAGCTGGAATTTGTTATCAGGCAATTGCAATGGCAACTGATTATGATTGTTGGAGGGAAACTGGCGATAGTGTAGATATTCAACAAATTTTAGAAGTTATAAAACAAAACGCAAACAAGATGGAAAAATTATTAATAGAAGTTATTCTAAAAATTAATTTTACAGAGTGCAAATGCAGTAAAGATATTGAAAACGCGGTAATTTAAATTTAGTTTTATTTATATAAAAAGCCGTCCCGAAGTATTTCGGGACGGCTTTTTTTATTTTTTAAATTTTATTTATTTTTTCCAGATCTTTGTTTTAATTCAATACTAGTCTTCATTAAATCAAACTTTACGATAAATAAATTAAAGAAACCATGTTGTCCTACAATACCATAAGTATTTTTAGGCATATTAGGATAAAATCCGACTTCAACTTCAAATTCCCATCCGCCTACGTCTATTGTTACATAATGTAAATAGTAATCTTTTGAAACTCCAGCGACTCCGACGACTTTACGTTTTTTTCCAGATTTTATATCTATCCCTAAAAGTTCTCCTATTCCAGCATCAAACAAACACATATCTGCTCCTGAATCTATTAAAACTTCGTATCCAACTTTTTTATCTTCATATTTTATCTCTATAGGAATTACTGGTCTTAAGTATTCTTGATTGTATAATTTGTATTTAAATTTCATAAACCAAAACCTACATATGAAACTAATTTTGTTGGCATGCGAGTAAGTATGGGGTTTTTGTAACCTCTTTTCTGCGCTTTTTCAAATGCTTCTTTAGCTGTTTTTCCGTGACCAACAACAGTTTTTTCATCTTTTTTTAAAGCAACCCATTGTCCTTTGTATTTTTTATAAATTTTAGTCCAATCAATTGGCATATATTTAA
>CAYPRN010000012.1:0-20636 GCA_964413295.1 uncultured Gammaproteobacteria bacterium
TTCTTCATCCATACCTTTTATACAAGTAATTTCGCCAATAATTATTTCCCCAAAAAAATTTTTTGCCATTATTTTCCTCTGCCTTCTTCTTTCAAAAAAAATTTTAGATTCATTAAGAATGGTAGCGATTATTATGCCGGCTATCGAGCCGAGAATCGCAATAAACCATTTACTTTCGAACCATTCATCTTGAGAAAAAAACAATATTTTTTCTAATCCGCTGGTAGCATAATCGATATATCCTAAAATATTTAAATTTAGTTGTTGATTTGTAGAAGTAGCCAATAGATTATTAAGCATAAATTATCTTTTAAACTTTTAGTTCCTGTAATTATAGTTATGGGAAGTAAAAACTTTTTTTACATAAATCATTTCATAGATAACATTAGAAACATAGACTATTTTTATAATAAATTTGGCAATTTAATTAGAAAATTAGTACTTTTTTTGCCAATCGATAAACCAATTTTTTGATTTTTTTTCTATGTCGTCCAGAAGTGGGTATAATTTCTCAATGCAGAAAAAATCAATCATTGCTTCGAGATTTTTTCTGCTTGTTATTATGTTTGTTTTTCGTAAAAAATAATAAAACATCGCAATAAACTTCCAATTATTATGATGAGCCCAAATAAGTAAATCTTTTATTTCTTTTATTTCAACGGCATACAAAGTATGGTTGGCCATAACTTCTCCAAACAACATTCTAAGAGAATCTTTCGACGTTTTTCGAACTAATCTCATAAGAGCATCCTCTGAAAGTTGTATATCACTTTTAATAAGTGCTTTTGTTTTTTCTATCTCATTTTTAAAATCTTTATTTAAAAGATAAGCTAATCCTAATCCTGGCAATGGGTATTTTTTTTGTCTTGCTAAATCTTCTCCTAAAATAAGTAAGCCGTCATATCGACAGGAGAAAGCTATTTTAAAATAACTTGAATCTAAGAATTGCTCTTTTGACAAAACTTTAACATCTATATCAAATATCATCTTAGAAAAAATTTTAAATTGTGGGTTAACTAATGACTCCCGTATAGTTTCTGATAAGCTCGGAACTTCACTTTTTGTAACAATAACTAAATTTAAATCAGAAATACGAAATTTTGGTTCACCTCTGGCCGTGCTACCAATAACATAAAAACTTACTAACTGTTCATTTAATATTGATTTTAAAATAAGTTCAATCGCTCTCACTAGGCCATAAAATATATCTGTACTTTGTAATTTTTTTAAAGATGTTTTATTTTCTATTTCCTTTATAAAACAACCACTATAACTAATTAAAGCATTCCTCATCCCATTTTTATTAGTTAAAGTTGGTAAATTAAAAATAAGAATTAACAATTTTGAAATAGATTCTATATTTTGCTCAATAAATTTTTTTGTATTAAGAATTTTTACTTTCGTGTCTTTATGCCATTTTTCAAAACCTTTTTTTCCTCTAAGTTCCATTTGTTCAATTCCGTATTCTGACAATACATTTTGTTGCCTATGAGCATCTATAAGAACTTTTGAGAATTTAATATTTTGATAGCTAGGAGCTAAATGTAAATCACTTCTAGAATGGTGATTTTTTGCTCTTTTTAATAAAGATGATGAAATTAAATTATTACCTTCTTGACCCCATTCATTGATTAAGTCGATTAAATTTTGATGATTAACAATTTTATCTCTCTTTATAATATCTTTAATTTTTACGTTCGTTGTTTTTTCTTCATATATTTTCTCATTAATTTTTGAAAAAGCATCAATCAAATTAAAAATCTTGTCCTTTGTTTGATGAACTAATTCTAAAAAATATCCTTGATGATAAAGAATATAATCTTCTGGGGCTATATTAAGTTGTTGCAAATATGAATCTGTTGGTAGTTTTTCAATAAGACGAAAAGTGAAATTCATTTCACGAATTATTTTTTCAATATCAGACGCATATTGATTCATTTTTGATAATGTTGAACTTTTTTCGGTTAAAGAATCGATTACAGCATACTCTGGCTCTCTAATTATTTTATTTTGATAAGCGAACAAAATTCCAATTTTTAACTTATACAACTCATTTTGTTTATTAATATCCATTTATTTCAATTTTCTAGTGAAACAAGAATTAATTAGCTTAAATTATTAAACTTTATTATACTATAAGTTATCTGGCTAATCTTTACCCAAATGAATTTGTGAAAAAGTGCTATAGAATCGGGGTAAATCTGCCTTTAGTTTAATACTATCGTCATAAACTTGCAACATTTCTAAACTCTTATGGCGGGTGTAACGAGCCACTTCTAATAAATCACCTTTATAACTCTTTATTAGAGCAGTTACAAAATAATGCCTAAATCCATGGACGTTTTTATCAATTTTTAAGATGTCTAAAAATTCTTTTACTATTTTCCTTAATCCTCTTGTGGTCAATCTGTGATCCCTGCTACTATTACTAATACTCACAAATAAAGCTCCGTCAGCAATTTTATTAACTTTTAAATATTTTCTTAAAGCTTTTGTTGCTTCGGGATGTAAATATATTAACTCCTTATCATCCCGTCCTTTGCCACATATAAAAGCGGTACTGTTTACTAAATCAATATCATTTACATTAAGACGGGTAATTTCACATTCTCGCAAACCTTGTAAAATTAATAAACCCAAAATTGCCTTTAATCTAATACTTCGTGGGGTCGATTTAGTATTATTTAACTTTTCTACTAATAAATTTATTTCTTCCTCATTTAAGCCGTCACGTTTATGCTTTTTGCTTTGTTTGAAACTTTTAACATTTTGCGTAATATCAGTTGGAATGAGCAACTGTCTGTTCATTTCTTTTAAAAATACCTTGCTGACAGCAAGGTATTTATTTTTAGTAGCAGTTGTTAGGTTAGTTTTTTCTTTTAAATAGTGCTTATATTCCAGAAAGCTATTAAGATGAAAGTCCCTTTGCTTAATAAAGCCTAAAAATAAATTTATTCTACTTATATAATCTTTCCGCGTTGAATCACTTACATCTAAATGTTCAAAAATTGTATGTGCGAAATTAGCGTCATTTAAAATAGCTATAGTTTGTTCCATATTGATAAATTAAAAACACGACCCGCAAAAGTCGTGTATTTTATTATTTATTTAATAAGTGTTTTTAATACATTATTTAACATAGATTATTTTATTTATTGAACAGGTTAGTGCCCGAGGAATTTAAAAGGCTATTTTAAAAATTCATTTCCTTGTTATATTTATCTACTAAAAATTGGAAATTATTTTTTGATATACCAATCGCTTTGCCGTTTTCGTCAAAATGGATTGTTAATGATAATGTTTTATCCTGTAACAAAGTGTACGTAGCATAAATTATACCAGGTAATAACCATAATAACGTTAAAATAATAAACACCGCTAAATTAAAATTATTCATTTTTTTGTTTAGAATTATAAGTTTTTCATCTAAATTTTTTGTGACAATATTATAATTAGGATAGTTGCTATTTATCCATATTTCATATTTATCAAAAATTTTATTTTTTTCTTTTTTTTCCTCTTGATTAAGAAATTCACCACAATATTTACATTTTATAGCCTCATCTAAAATTTTCTCGGCACAATATGGACATTTTTTCATAGTGATAAGTTAATAATCAATCTATTTTTACCCCAACCTTTAAAGCATCCATTGCATCTAATACATTTTGTAATGCCTGTTTTTCTGTTGATGTTATGGTCCTATCTTTATAATATTGGTCTCCTTCGTAACGAATTTTTGCCTCCTTAGATGTTATAACAGCTTCAACAATAGGAAGAAAATTTTTATCATCTATAAAGGTAGCCCATTCCCATACATAAGAGCTGTTATCCCTATTTATATTATATGGCGTTAAAGTAAAAATCTTATCATCCACTTTTATAGTATAATTATCAATAAATAGCCAATCATCACCGCTATATTGAATATTTAAAGTTAAAAATCTGCTAAGGGTGGGATTCTCAATTATAGTGAGGAAAAAACCATTTGCATTACGATATTGGGGACTAGTTTTATCTTGATAGTAGGCAATATTTTTAATATCGTCTTTTTTGATACGCATTTTAGAAATCGCTTGTTGTAGAACTTTCTGTCTTTCAGCCGCGGCTTTTATTCTGGCGTCCTCCGCTACTTTTATTTTAGCCGCATTTTCTGCTTCCTGTTTTTCTAATTCCACTTTTTCTTCCTCTGTAAAAATACGATTTATTATTATAGCAGTGCTAACAGCCTTATCTTTATTAGTGGCAGTAAAAGTAAAACGATTTTTTTCTTCAAGAAGTTGTACTTTATATGTAAAGTTGCCATTATTGACTGCAAGCAAAGTACCGCCAATTTTAACACTAGAATCTATAGGATCAACCACTCCTTTTATTTCTATGCTCTCGGCTTGAATAGAAAAATTATTTTCTGGTGCAGTAATAGTAAGAACTGGAATTTTTGTCGGAATAAGCAAGGCAATCCACATAGCTATAGAAGAAACTAAAATTATCGCTGAAATTATCATTTTCCTTTTTTTATTTAATTTTGTTTTTTTCCAGATATACCAAATCACAATAACTGGTATAGATATATACCAAATTACTGTTGCAATTAAGATGACAAAAATCCATAAAAAAATTTTTGCCATAGACTCATTTTCTATTTTCTTTACAAAATGTTTTGAAAGACTATCTTCCCCTTCTTGTTGTTTCCTTTGTGTTTCTTTTGCAATAGATTTGCCAAAAATTTCTTCTTTTTCTTTAATTTTCTCTAAGTCGCTTCCACAGTGTTTGCATTTTATCGCCTCATCTAAAATTTCCTCGGCACAAAATGGACAATTTTTCATATTATTGTTGTTATTAAATAATATTATCTACATCTATCTCCAGATGTTAATGCAACAACTGATATAGCAGCCATATCTGGAAAAGTCATGCTAACTCCATTAATATGGGAACAAATCATATAATTGAGGATGTCCATTTCATCTACACTATACTCTTGTCGTAATTTAACGAGAACGCTCGCCACTCGGTTATAATTATCTTCAGTTAATTCCAACCCGTACAACTGCATAGCCTTATCTACCTGCTCTTTTATTTTAGGCAAACTATAATTCCCATTAAAAACAACTTCCATTATTTCAAGGGCAGATTTATCTTGTGTTGTTTTTTGTGGTGTCCCAAGTTCACTAATAATCATGGAAACTAAAATAAAAAATATAAAAGCTAATCCTATGGCCTTGCCAGCTGAAATACTGCTCTTTTTCTTTGTTTTATTTTTTGGTTGTTCTTTTGGTTTTTCATCATTCAAATTGCTTCCGCAATGTTTACATTTTATTGCTTCATCTTGTATTTCCTCAGCACAGAATGGACAATTTTTCATAGGTTTAAAAATTATAAATTATTGTAAACCAACCGCATAACACTCTCCCGTAGCGACATTTACAGTAGCCAGAGCCATTATGCCAGCGTCATTCGGCACTTCATAAACTAAATAACCTCTTTCGGTTAAACTAGGGCTGAGATATCTTTGATTTAAAAAATTATTTATATAACGATAAGTGCCATCATAGGTTTCATACCGTCTTTCTTTTTCGTCTAATAAATAAAATCCCTCTTCATTTATAAAACTTTTTTCTGGCAAAAACATATATTTAGAATTTGTAGTATTAGTAATACTCATATCCACAACAACAAATTGGGCGTTTTCTTTAGCTGTTTTATTTCCAAAAGCACCTGTAATAGTTTGCTTTATTTCAACTGAATTAATTTTAAAATTAAAAGTTTTATTTTGTGCTTCTGTCCCAATGGGAATATAAGTAACATTAATGTTAGTTCCATTATTTAGCTCGGTTGTTTTTTGCCCCTGTGCTTGTTTTTCTTCATCTAAAACTTCAGCTTCTACATCTATATCAACATTTTTTTCTGGAATTTGCTCTAAATTTTTATTAGTAATACCTAACGCCAATTTTTCAAAAATCTTTTGGGCAGTTGCGGTTGTAACACGATAACGGTATCCATCCTCGTGAACATAATAAGTTTTACCTTGGTCTTCCACGGCTAAAAGAATTTTTCCCATTAATTTACTGGCTAATGAGGGAGCGGAATAAGTAATTACAGGAATGGTTATTAATATTCCCATAATTAATCCTAAAATAAATTTTTTCATATAATTAAGTTAATAAATTATCAACGTAAAATCACAAAACCCCACGCTAGCCAAGTCTTGCGACCATACATCAGTTTCCCGATGTAACCCATGAAAGAGTGCTAAACGTGAGGTTTAGTATCTTCCATGGGATTTTTAACCATGCTCTACAAAAGTAGAGTTTAGGTCGCTAATTTTAATTTATAAGAACACTTTATCATGAAACTAATCAAAATTCAACTGCTTTTGTCAAATACCACTGACTAAGATTATCTACCTCGGTTTCAATCTCTTTAAAAATTCGGCGATATTTTTCGGCGTTTTCCTTGCTATAAACTCCTTCTTCTTCGCCGTCCGTAAGCCAATCAAAGGGCTTGTTGGTCGTAATATCTTTTTTCAGATTAACTCCGCTTCTTAACCTCCAAATTATTTGATTCAAATGATTCTGCATTTCCGTATATATTATGTTTCCAAATTCCTTTACAAATAAATTTCTAATAAAAGGTTTTCTTAAAAGAATTTTTTCAAAACTAAAAAAACAGTGGTGATCCACTGCCTCTATCGGTATATCATTTTTATCTTCTTGAATATTAATTTTATTATAATCTATTTTTGGCTTTGGTAATAAAGAATCATAATATTTTAAATCTGCTTTTTTGCTTTTAAATTTTTCATATAAAATTCCTATTGCAATATGAAACATTTTTTTATCACCTTGCATGCCAAAACCGCTACGCCACCGTAGGGCTTGCAATAAATCATCTTCATTTTTTGGCAGGTGGCCTTGCTCATAATACGGCAATTTTCGTTCAATGCGTCCGTGAAGAATATTCATGTACTCATAATCCCTATATTTACAGCTTGCCAATCTTTCAACTATTGAAAGAATAAAATGTCTATCACTCTGCGTTGCAACAAAAGATTTGCGTGAACTCGCTTTGGCTAATTCGGTTAGCTCAATATATCCGCTAAAAGGCAGTACGTCCTCAATAGAGATAACTAAAAGCCTTTTAACGCAATCTGCGAAATCTTTGGCTAAAAATATATTTGCTATTTTTACCGCTTTCACTGTTTCGTTTCTTCTAATACTTTTTTGCAACGCACTTTTTAATAAAGACTTGCTAAACCCGGGGCTTGGTAGGTTTAAGGCCTTGCGGAGATGCTTGCATATTCTTTTGCTTTTTTGAAAAGCTGGGCAACTACAGATTTTTTTAGTCTTATTTATTTCATAATACGCGAGTGGATTGCTAAAACTTCTTATTAAAACAAACTCTTCCGTCTTGTCGTTTAACAAATTTGCCTGTTTGCCTGGAATACGCACAATTTTATTTTCAGGACTGATAAAATTAAACATAAATTTTAATTATCACTTGGTTTTAACAGAAATTTTAGTTAACTTTAGTTTAATATTAGTATAATTTTAGCAGTCTTACAAATCATTTAGTTGATTTCAATAATTATCTATTAATAAAATTTTCAAATTTGTTACATGAATAAGTTAGAATGAATATTGAGCGTATGCTGTGCGTTCTAAAATGCCGAAATTTGAAGTCTTACGAGCATAGAGGTGATTTGTTATTCTTGATAGCATTTACATTATTAGCAAGCCTTTTAAAGCGTCAGTTTTTCAGCTAGCTATATAGGGTGAGAAAAGTTACTAACATTAATTTTTCCTTACTACACTACAAACGTGCTCTTGGGTAGGATGTATTTAAAAAAATTCTTTATTCAAGTGATCAAAAAAAGGGGTATGGGGTGGGGCGAATATTTTTATATTGCTATGACCTTGAAATTTGGTTAAAAATAATTATAACTTCGGATAAATTTTTATAATATGAAATAATTTATAATTTTTCCAGCAATTTTGCAAGCACATTTTTAATGTATTCATAAAAAATGATGTAAAAAAATTTATAAAACAAGAATAGAATGAAAAAAATAATAAAAATTTTTTTGTTGGCAGAAAAAAATACAATGACTGAGAGTTGGAATTATCTTATACTTTCCTTTATCTTAGTTAACTAAAAATGTATTATTACCTAAAATTACCTTTACAGTATTTTTTATTAATGACTAAAAATTTTTACTGAAAATGCAGTCGTTTAAGAGCGATGAGTATTTTTATACTAATAATTTCGTTTATTTTCTCTATTTACTGTCGGTTAAACTTTTTATGGTTTATTAACCTTTAAATTGCATTAACTAAATTAAGTGAGATAAAGGGTTAGTAAATGGACAGATATTATAAAAGGTGATATTATTAAGCCTATAAGCTTACACAAACACAATTACATACCTATTAGTAACTATGTTTACTTGGGATTAAGAAATCAAGCCTATTTTTATAGACTAAAAAAATATATTCAGATTAATGAGTAAATACGGCTATCTTTTCAAATTTTTCCATACTAACTTGTACTAAGGGGTAAATATCCAAAAGTTCGGAAAATATGTAGTTTGTGGAGCCACGCAAAATTCGCTACGTTCATCGCGTGATATGTTAAAATATATCTATCAAATCAATTATTATTAAAACTATCTATATGGCAAAAAGAAGAACTGGGGTTGGAAAGATAAAAAAAACACATTCTCATAAAACCGCCAAACGGCTCGAAATTAAGCGAGCTATGCTTGAAGAAAGAGCGAAAAAAAATAAGCGTAAATAAAATTTATAACAATTTTTAAAATAACTCATCTTTGGTGGGTTGTTTTTTATTTTATCACATCAAATGATATGGTTGACAAAAAACAAAGCATAAACTAAGCTAAAGAACAGAAGTGCGATCTTTATTAAACTTGAGAAAAGGAAGTGGTTATTATGCCGATACCGCCAAAAAAATCAACGCCTTTAGAAATGGAAGTTAAAGAAGTAAATTCCATTGCGTATCCAAATATAAAATTTTTCATAATTTCATTTTCAGAAAGAACATATTTGGATTCTATAAATTTTAAAAAATTCAGTGATAAGTTAGAAGAATTATTAACTGATAATAAAATTTATATTATTATTGATATGGAAAAAATTTTCTATATTTCTAGCGCCGGACTAGGGGTGCTTATGGAGGGTATGCGAAATTGTTGCAAAGTAGGTGGTGATATTAAATTGATGAAGATGACAGAAAAAATACGCCATTTTTTTGACATGCTTGGTTTTGCACGCCTATTTCAAATCCATAACAACCAAGAAGACGCAATCAATGCTTTTGAAGATGACATGAAGGATGCTAACAACGTAGATAGATCTGTCATTATTGATATAGACGACGACAACTTATAAAGACGACGAATAGTCAAACTGCACATTTTTCGTAAAAAATTTATTTTATGTCCTTGAAAAATTCAGGGACTTTTTTATTACCTAATTTTCTAAAAAATGCTATAATATAGACATCTTAATTTACTCACCTCTCTGTGGAACAGAGAGAGAAAAGGAGGATATATGGACTTATCCATCTATCTGACAAAAGTAATGGGGCTTTACCTCGTTATTGCCTATGTATCAGTGCTTACTAACAACAAAATCATCCCTTCAATGATAAAGGATATCATTAAGGATAAAGGGTTGATGATGTTTGGTGGAGCATTGGCTTTAATTATGGGGCTGTTAGTGGTCTTGACTCATAATATCTGGTCAGCAGACTGGATTGGTTTAGTTACATTGTTGGGTTGGGTTGTTTTAGTTAAGGGAGCTGTTATGTTTCTTTTCCCTGGACAATTTCCAAAATGGGCAACAAATCTTAATTCTAATGCTATAATAATTGCATCTGTTGTAATGCTGGTTATTGGAATTTATTTAACTTATATTGGCTTCACAGTGTAGGAGTTATTTTGTATGGGTCTAATTCTGTGTACGATCCATTAATCCGAATACGTTGTTCGGATTTATAAATGCGTGTCATAATCCGAATGCCCCAAATGTTTACTACGAATAATAGGTCGTTATACTGGTTTATTACTATAGATGATCGTTTGATCTGAATTATCTGTACGGGTTAAAAATGACTTGCAACAATCCGCCCACCCTACGCTAAAGCTTCGGGGGGTAAAAATGCCCCGAATGTTTGTTACGAATTATACAAATCATTATTTGTGATATTCGTAGTGGATTTGTAGATTTGTTGGGCAAAAAGAAAGCCGAGTTACATTTCTGTACTCGGCTTTTATGATTGATGAAAGAACTATTTTTGATCCAATATATTTTTCACTTTCTGTATCATGTCATTAGGTTTATAGGGTTTGGCAAGATGATCTGTCACGCTAAGCTTTTTCAGAACTTCCAGGTTAACAATACCGTACCCGCCACTGATGATAACCTTAACGCCAGGCTTTACCTCCCAAAACTTCTCCAGCGCAATTTTAACTTTCTCATCCGAGATATCTAAATCCCCAGCATCAAAAATGATTAAATCAATACTTTCATGCTTCTCCAAAAATATTTCAAAACATTCCATACTGTTAGAAGTAATCACAACATAATCATGCTCTTTAAATATATTTTCAGCAAGATTACGAAGTATTTCACAATCGTCAATCATTAAGACAGTCTGTGACATTTTTTTCTCCCCTTTTTTTGATTTTTGTTTAATTTTTAAGGGCATTCAATTACTCCGAAGCATATTAAAGCAATTACTACAGTATTATTTATATTACATTATTTTGGATAGAATGTTAAGTAAATAAAAAATTCCCTGTAAGGGGCATAATATTCTTACTTAGACGTGGCAGTGCCACGTCTCTACTGTCAGATGTTAAATGTCAATGGTTAAATGTCAACAACTACCCCTCATACTCTCTCATAGTCAACTGGGATTCAATTTGTTTTACAATTTCAATAACCACTGCGACTACAATTAACAAACTGGTTCCGCCAACCGCTAAGGCCTGAATACCGGTAAAGTATCGCATGATTAGCGGAAGAACAGCGATTGATGACAAAAATAAAGCGCCAACAAAAATAATTTTATAAACTGTTTTGGCTATGTAATCTTCAGTATGCTTTCCTGGTCTAATGCCGGGAATAAAAGCGCCTTGCTTTTGCAGATTTTCCGCAATACGTTGGGGATGAAAAATAACTTCAGTATAAAAATAAGTAAAAGCAAATACTAAAACAAAGTATAGTACTCCATAGACTAGTTGATTATTAAACATGGAAATAGTCCAAGCGGCGGCGGTTGAAATCCAGACGCTTTTGGCGCTGATAAAAAACTGGGCGATCATTGGCGGGAATAAAACTACGGAGATGGCAAAGATGATGGGAATAACACCAGCCATATTTACGCGCAATGGCAAATGCGTATTAGTGCCACCATACATTTTATTGCCATGAATCTGACGGGCGTAAGAAATAGGAATATTGCGCTGGCCTTCAGTGATGATGACCACGCCAACAACTGTAGCTAAGGCAATGGCTATAAACCCTATCAGAGTAAAAAGTTGAGAGGCATCAAAAGTTACAGCTATTCGCTGAATCGCGCCCGGCAATCCGGCGATAATGCCAGCAAAAATCATAATAGAGATTCCATTGCCAATATGCTTTTCGGAAATTAATTCACCTAACCACATCAAAAAGATGGTGCCGGCCGTAATAGTAATCATCATGATTAAAATTTGCGCGAAACTTACATCGCCTAAAATCTGGTAAGAAGAATTGCGTAAAAGCGTAATCATACCGTAAGATTGCAACATAGCCAAAGGCACGGTGGCGTATCTAGTCCACATATTGATTTTTTGACGACCAGATTCTTCTTTTTGCATTTCTTCCATCGATGGGATGATCATGCCTAACAATTGAAAAATAATAGAAGAAGTAATATAAGGCGCGATACCCATCATGACAATAGAAAAATTTTCCATACCACCACCAGAAAATAGATTCATTAAGCCTAAAATCTGGTTAGAAGAAAATAATTCTTTCAAAGCTGATGTATTTACCCCTGGAATCGGCACATGAGCGGCAAAACGAAAAATAGCTAGCATTGCTAAAACAAACAAGATATTCTTGCGTAAGTCTTTAGATTTCCAAATTTGTGATAATTTTTTCCACATAGATTGTTTAGTTACTTAGTTACTTAGTTACTTAGTTGTCTGATTACAAACTGTGTAACTAATTAACTGATTAACTATTTAACTTGTTCCACTACACTCTTACTTAACAAGACACCCTTAAACTGTAAATTTTTAATTCTTAACTTTCCTTTTCCTAAAATCTTAACTGGTTTTTTAGCATCTTTAATTAACCCTGCCTTAACTAATGAACGAGGGCTAATAACTGCCTTGTTTTTAAAATGTTTATTTAAATCATCTAAATTTACTATTTGATTCTTTGGTTTATCACTTTTAAAACCGCGCAATTTTGGAGTTTGCAGTAAATTCTGTTTCATGCCCATACGTTTTAAACCTGACCTTCCACCACTACGAGATCTTTGCCCCTTTTGACCACGCCCACTATAAGTACCATGCCCAGAAGCATTGCCTCTGCCCACTCGTTTGCGTTTTTTAGTCGCTCCTGAAGCTGGTTTGATAGTATGTAAACTTAACATATCTTCTTTAACATCTAACATTTAACATTTAACACCTGACTCTCACTGTCAAATGTTAAATGTCAATTGTTGATTGTTTACTTATTTTTTAGATTTATTATTTTATTATCTTTTTCTTGCCCGCCTAAGTGCGTTAGCTTTTGGCGGGTTTTTCACCCTCTTTCTTCTGCGGAACATCTATTTGCTTTAAACTTGCTAACCCTTCTATTACACATTTTACAATATTAACTTTATTATTACTACCTTGAATTTTACCAACAATATTATTAATGCCAGCTAATTCCAATACTACCCGCATGGCTCCACCGGCAATAATACCACGCCCTTGCGGAGCTGGTTTCATCATAATGCGAGCAGCGCCAAATTTATGATTAATATCATGAGCAATAGTTCCTTCTATAATTTGCACAGTAATAATATTCTTTTTGGCTTTATCAGTGGCTTTAGCAATGGCGTTAGTAACATCAGCGGATTTTGCTAAACCAATCGCAACTTTTCCTGCTTTATTTCCAATAACAACGCAAGCTCGGAAACGCATACGCTTTCCGCCTTTCATTACGCGAGTAACTCGAGCTAAATCAACAATTTTTTGTTCAAAACCATCATCATCCTTGCCATCACGCGAATTGCGTTTTCGTGAAGAACCTGTTCTTTTTTGTCCAAAATTTCTCTGATTACCACCGCCACTACCTGCTTTATTATTGTTTGTTAATGCCACAGCTGGCTTTTTATCAGCGCTATTAGATTTTGACGCGGGTTTCACGTCTTTAATATTCTTACCCGCCTTGCTGTCAACTAGGGAGGGTTTATCCGTCTTGCCGTTTACGTCTAAGGCGGACTGTTTTGGTTCAACAGTTTTGTCGCTTGCTTCTTTATTTTTATTATCTTCTGGCATATTTATTATATTACCTTAAAAAATTAATTTAAAAAATCTGTATTAATTTGTTTTAAATTAGTGTTAATTAGTGACAAATTATATCTTTAAACCTGCTTCACGAGCGGATTCAGCTACTGCTTTTACTCGTCCATGATATTTATTTTTATTACGATCAAAAACAACCATATTAATTTTTTTAATTAATGCTTTTTTAGCAATCAGTTTGCCTAATTTAGCGCTAACTTCTGTTTTATTTTTTACCCCGCCTTTACTTATTTTTATTTCTTTAGCATTAGCGCTAACTAAAGTTTTACCTGCTACATCATCAATTAACTGAACATATATTCCAGTATTACTGCGAAATACGCTCATGCGCGGACGTTGGGCAGTGCCAACAATACTCATTCGCACCTTTTTTGCGCGTTGAATTCTATTTTGTTTAATTGTCTTTAATGTTTTATTCATAAATTATTTTAAATTATTAAGCGCTGGTTGAGGATGCGGTTTTACCTGCTTTGCGTCTAATAATTTCATCTATGTATTTAATTCCTTTTCCTTTATACGGCTCTGGCTTACGAACTTTTCTAATTTGAGCAGACACTTCTCCTACTGCTTGCTTGTCAATACCGCTAATAGTGATAACATTCTTTTCTACTGTAGCGCTAATTCCCTTTGGTAATTCATAATCCACCTGATGAGAATAGCCGACATTTAAAGTTAATTTATTGCCGGATACTGCCACGCGATAACCAACACCATTTACTTCCAATTGTTTACTAAAACCTTCATTTACTCCGTGAATCATGTTGTTTATTAATTGACGATATAATCCCCAAAAAGCGTTGACGTTTTTATTGTCTTTTTTATTGTCTTTATCGGCAATGCTTACTTGCACTACTTTGCCGGTATCACCGTCTATTATTTCAACTTTTACGGCTGGATGAATTTTTTGCTGTAATTCCCCTTTTGATCCTTTGACAATTACAAGATCACCCTGAATTTTCACTTCAATTCCTGTAGGTATTTCAATTGGTAACTTTCCCAGTCTGGACATAATTTTTTCTGTTTTACGTAAGTTATTTCCCCACAAATCTACAAATCAGCTACAAATATCACGAATAATATTTGTATTATTTGTAATGGATTTGTAGATTTGTGGGGTTAGTAGATTTCACAAATAATCTCTCCGCCTATCTTTTCTTTACGCGCTTTTTTGTCAGTAAACAAACCTCTGGATGTTGAAATAATTACTATACCTAATCCGTTTAACACATAAGGTAAATTTTTATAATCAGTATACAAACGACGGCCTGGTTTACTAATGCGCTTTAAACTCATAATAATTGGTTTACCAGATTTATTGTATTTTAATACTATTTTTAATTGATCAAAAGATCCACTTCCTTTTTTCAGCGCAATTTTTTCTACTGACTGCACCCATCCTTCTTCAACTAAAAGCTGAGCAAGTTTATATTTAAACTTACTGAACGGAAAAACCAAGTCAGTTTTTTTAACTGATTGAGCATTCCGTATACGTGTTAACATGTCTGAAATTGGATCGGTCATATATTTAGTCAAAAGTTAAAAGTCAGAAAGTCAAAAGTCCTTATTTACTTTACACTTTGGACTCCTGCCTGCTGGCAGGCAGGTTTCGACTTTTAACTATATTAATTAGTTACCAGCTAGATTTTCTAATTCCCGGTATCTGCGCGTTATTAGCCAGTTCTCGAAAACAAATACGGCATAGCTCAAAATCCCTCATATAACCATGATTCCTGCCACATCGCCAACAACGTCGCACTTTGCGGTTAGGAAATTTTTGATGCTTATTTGTTCTTGCTATCTGCGCTTTAGTTGCCATATATATAATAGTTATTAAGTTTAAAGCCTATAAAGTTAAAAGTCGCTAACTTTTAGCCGAAAAGTTAAACTTGTAAATTTCACGGACTTTTGACTTTATGGACTTTAGACTTTCTTAAACGGAAAACCTAATTGCTTAAACAAAGCTAGCCCTTCTTTTTTACTCTTGGCTGTAGTAGTAATACAAACTTCTAATCCGTGAACCTTTTCTAAATCTTCAGCGGAAATTTCAGGAAAAGCAATATGCTCCTTAAAACCAATGCTTAAATTTCCATTTTTATCAACAATTTTTTCAGATAAACCACGGAAATCGCGCACACGAGGAAGGGTGATATGAATTAATTTTTCAATAAAGTCATACATCCTATTGCCACGTAATATTACAGCTACGCCAATAGTCATTCCCTCGCGGATTTTAAAAGAAGAGATTGATTTTCTTGCTTTAGTAGTAACCGGCTTTTGCCCGCTAATCTTTGTTAAAGAATTAATTACATTATCAATATAAGCCTTATCCTTAGCAAATCGGCCAACACCAACATTAACTGTCACTTTTTGCAGTTTTGGTACAGCTAAATTATTCTGATAACCTAATTCTTCTTTTAGCTGTAAAATTATTTCTTTTTTGTATTTTTCTTGTAATCTCATAGTTTAGTTAATTGGTTGCTTAGTTAATTAGTTACGCAGTTGAAATAATTAGACAACTGATCAACTAATTAACTAAGTAACTAGTCTATTACTTGTCCGCACTTTTTACAAACTCTGGACTTTATTTTTTTATTAGATCCTTCAGTATTAGACTTAACAATTTTATAACCTACTCTAGTATCTTTACCACATTTTGGACAAATTAACATTAAATTAGAAATATTTAATGGCGCAGGAAATTCAATTCGCTGACCTTTTTCGCCCTCTCGGTTTGGACGCAAATGCTTAATTAACAAATTCCGACCTTCCACGCTAACTGTTTTTTTGGACGGAAAAACCTGCAACACTTTTCCTGTCTTGCTTTTATCTTTTCCAGATATAATTTTAACTTTGTCGTCTTTCTTTATCCTCATAGTTCAAGTTATTTTTTATGTATTTACACGGTTGTCAAACCTTTAATCCGAATACTTAGTATTTATCTAAATCTTCGCGCAACTATCCGAATGCCCCAAATTCGGATGAAATAATTTGTAGAATTTGTAGTAAACATTTGGGGTATTCATTCGGATAGTTGTAAGTTCTTTTTAATCTATATAAAGTATTTGGATTAAAGGATTGCAAACGGCTTAGATCCGTAGAAAAATACTTCTACAGGACTTCCGGCGCTAGTGAAATTATTTTATTATAACCCCTGTCGCGCAATTCACGGGCCACTGGACCAAAAATACGGGTTCCTTTTGGTTCTTTATTTTTCTTATCAATTATTACACAAGCATTTTCATCAAACCGAATACAAACGCCGTCTTTCCGCTTTAGTTCTTTTCTGGTGCGGACAATTACCGCTTGCAGAACATCACCTTTTTTTACCATACTATGTGGTACTGCTTCTTTAACGGCAACTGTAATAATATCACCAATTCTGGCGTAACGTTTTTTATTTCCACCCAAAACCTTAATGCACTGCACTCGCTTTGCACCTGTATTATCGGCTAATTGTAACATTGATTGTACTTGTAACATGTTGGTTGCTAATTGCCACGAATATTAAACGAATTTTTACAAATTATTAGTGACTATTAGTTAATAAATTAGTGATTATTTGCGTATAAAACACGCCATCTCTTATCTTTTGACAGTGGTCGGCATTCTACAAAACTTACTTTATCACCTTCTTTGAATTGATTTTTTTCATCATGAACTTTATATTTTCTGCTTACTTTAAAACTTTTCAAATATTTCGGATGCATTTTAACGCGCTTAATTTCAACTGTAATAGTTTTGTTCATTTTATCACTAACAACTACGCCGTCAAATTTTTTACGGATAACTTTCTTTTGATCTAATTTAATTATGCTTTTTTGTTCTATCATATTTTTTAGTCAAAAATTGAAAGTCAGAAAACCAAAAATCCTTATTTACTTTAGACTTTAGATTTTTTAACTTTAGACTCTATATCTTGATTAATTAAAGTTATAATGCGAGCAATTTCTTTTTTAACCACACGCAAATCACGCACATTTTTCAATTGCTTTCCGGCGTCTTTAAACCTAAGCTCTCTTAACTTTTCTCTTTGTTCAGCTAAGAGCTTATGTAATTCATTTATTGATTTTTTCTTTAATTCTTTCAACTCCATGTTCAAAAAAATTATTCTAAATTAAAATCTGTATCAAACCTTTAACACGAATGCTCTGTGCCTATCTAAAACTTCATGCAACTATCCGCCCGCCCTACGCTAAAACTTCGGGGGGTAAAAATGCCACGAATGGCCTTACAGTAATTTGTGGTATTCGCATAGTTGCAAAAATTTTTTAATTCGCATAACTCATTCGTATTAAATGATCACTATTAGTTTAAATCAGCATGATGGTTTTTTATTTCTTTATAAACTTTGTCTTAATTGGTAATTTATAGGACGCTAATTCCATAGCTCGTTTAGCTATCTCTTCTGTAACACCTTCTAATTCAAAAATAATACGACCTTTTTGAACTGGACAAACATAATAATCCGGCGCACCTTTTCCTTTGCCCATCGGAATCTCTCCACCTTTTTTAGTAATAACCATATCCGGAAAAATTCGGATCCACATCTTACCACCACGTTGAACATAGCGCGTGATAACACGTCGAGCCGATTCAATCTGCCGAGCAGTAATCCAGTGAGATTCTAATGCTTTTAAGCCAAAACTACCAAAACTAAGTTTAGTACCACGAGTACTCACACCAGTGGGTTTAATCTGAAAATGTTTTCTGTGTTTTTGTTTCTTAGGGGCTAACATACTTATTAGTTAAATAGTTGCTTAGTTAATCAGTTAAACAGTTTAATATTTCTAACTATACAACTAATTAACTAAGCAACTGATTATACTTTTATTACATTTTACTTCCAATGACATCTCCTTTTTTACTTTCATCTTTATTAAAAACTTCTCCTTTATAAATCCATACTTTAACTCCTATAGCTCCATAGGTTGTTCTAGCAACTCCACGCGAATAATCAATATCAGCGCGTAAGGTATGCAAAGGCACTTTGCCAAATACTAATTTTTCCGAACGAGCAATTTCAGCTCCGTTTAAACGTCCTTTACAAAGAACTTTCACTCCTAAAGCGCCAGCTCGACTAACTCTGCCAATCGCTTGTTTCATTACCCGTTTAAAAGGCATACGTTTTTCTAAATCTATAATCATTGATTGCAATACTATTTGAGCAGAAAGATTTGGTCGATCAACTTCGTTAATATTTAAACTAACTTCATTTAATCTAAACTTCGGTAAAAATTTCTTTTTTACTTCTTTCTTTAAATCTTCTGCGCCAGCTCCACCACGCCCAATTACTAAACCAGGTTTGGCGGTATATACCGAAATGGTAATTTTATTAGCATTGCGTTCAATTTCTACTCGATCAACACCAGCTTCATTTAATTTACCCGTCAAATATTTGCGAATTTTAATATCATCAGCAGTCTGCTTAGCAAACTGTTTACCTGTTCCGAACCATTTTGACTGCCATGAATAAATGATGCCTGTTCTAAAAATTTTTGGATGTACTTTTTGTCCCATGTGTTTAAGTTTAAAGTCAGAAAGTCAGAAAGTTAAAAGTCCTTATTTACTTTAAACTTTAGACTTTTCAACTTTAGCCTTCTAGGCTTTTGACTAAATTTATCCTGACTTACGTCTAAATATTTTACTAACAAAACCTTTTTTACCACCCTCTAATCTAGCGTGCCCGCCTCTACTTTCGCGACGAGGGTCATTTATTTCTTTTACTACTTCTTCTGGAGTAATTTCTTTTTCTTGTTTATCAAAATCATCTCCTTGTCTGCCTGAATTCTTTAACTTTTGGCGAGTTTCTTCGACCTCAATCTTTTTATCCTGCTTAACTTCTTTTTTAACTTCTTCTTTTTCTTTTTTATTCATATCACCTAATTTAACTGGCGCTTCTACCTCTTGCTTTTTACCTTTCTTTTTTCCAGTATCTTTAATTTCTGCTAGCACAATATTAATATGACTGTTTCTTTTACGAATAGTAGTGGCGCGTCCGTGCGCTCTTGGCATCCAACGTTTTAAAGTTGGCGCTTCATCAACAAATATTTCTTTAATAAATAAATTATTTTTATTTAATTCAAAATTATGCTCAGCGTTAGCGATTACAGAATTAATTAACTTCATCACTGGTCTAGCTACTCCTTTGTTCATTAATCTTAACTGTGATAAGGCTTTATCCACTTCCATTCCGCGAACAACATCAACCACCAAGCGAACTTTCCTTGGTGAAGTATGGATAAATTTTACTTTAGCTGATGTTTGCATATTGTTCAAGTTTATTTGTATGGGTTAAAAAAAATTGATGAACCATTAATCCAAATACTCTGCGCTTATTTAAATCTTCTTGCAACTATCCGCCCACCCTACGCTAAAACTTCGGGGGGTAAAAATGCCCCAAATGTTTGATAAACAGAATTCGGAGTATTAGGATAGTTGAGCGAAACGGGGATCAAATGATCACTATTGATTTAAATTAGCATTAAGATGCTTTTATTTTCCTTTACTCTGATCTTTGGCTTTTTTACCACCGTGGGAAATAAACTTACGGGTATGGGAAAATTCTCCTAATTTATGTCCAACCATATTTTCCACAATATATACTGGCACATGCTGTTTTCCATTATGAACACCAATGGTAAACCCTACCATTTCTGGAGCAACTGTGCAAGATCTACACCATGTTTTAATAACGGTTTTATCACCCTGCTTTAATTCTTGTATTTTTTTTATCAAGTCCTGATTTATATAAGGACCCTTCTTTAAGCTTCTGGACATATTGTTTAGTTGATTAATTACTTAGTTAATCAGTTAATCAGTTACACAGTTTGTTAATGATAAAGTGCTCTAAAATTAACAACTAATTAACTATTTAACTAAGTAACTGATTAAACTATTTATTAATTAACCACGTTTTTTTGATTTTCTTCTCTTAATTATCAATTTATCAGATGGCTTTGATTTTCTAGTTTTTACACCTAAAGCTTTCTTACCCCACGGTGTTTTTGGCGCTTTCAAACCAATGGATTGATTACCTTCACCACCA
>CAYPRN010000013.1:0-20490 GCA_964413295.1 uncultured Gammaproteobacteria bacterium
TTATTTTCTTTATCTTAGCACTTTTCTGTGATAAACTCTATATGAGTTCAATATATAAAAAGTTCCTTATATAAAATAATCTCATTTTCAGGAGGAAAAATTATGAACGTAGAAGCAGGATGTAAATGTGAATTATGCATTTTTTTCAAAGAACTTTCAGAAAAAGAATGTTCAGACACAGAAGAAACAAAAATAAATAAGTTGTTATTTAATGTAATAAAAGTTCTTCATAGCCCTGACATAAAAATAAAAGAAAGGATGGATATAATAGCAAGAGTTTTGAATATATCAGAACTAACCGAATGGGATCTTGAAGAAGTTATTAAAAATCCCACTGGACATGTTATGGCCTTTGTCAAAAAGTATTATAATAAAAATAAAGATCCAGATAAACGGAGGAGATTGCAGGATGTTATGGGCGTAATACGTGCATCAAATGCAGACTGTAATAAAAAAACTCTAGTAATAGCTGGTAGTTAGGAATAATAATATAAAAACATTAAATAATCCAGTAATTTTTTACTGGATTTTTTTATGGCTCTATGTCAAAAACGGTGGTAACTAATAATTTGACATAATACATTTTTTGTTTTAAAATATTTTTATGTCCTTTAAATAAAAAGAAAAAAGAAAGAGGTGATAATTATGATAAAAAAAAGAAGACATGAAAGAGGTGGAAGATTTCCCAGATATCGACTTGTCCTAAAATGTAAGGAAAGGCGTCCTTTTGTTTTTAATTCTGATGTAAATGAAATAGAAACTTTAAATTTAATTTTTCCTTTTCCTGTAACGATTATCAGAATGACTCGTAATTAGTTTATAAGGAGCTGATAATGAAAATAGTAAAACCAATAGAAACAACTATTGAAGTTGATAACGATAATCATTCATTATGCATAAGAAAAAAAATTGGTGAAGGTAAAATCATAACCTGTCCCCATCTTACTTCATCTCATCCTCTTAATCCTCTCTGCAGTATTTTTGGAAGACTGCGATGGAGGAATAATTTTGAAGGCATTAAAAGATGTCAGGCATGCATTGAAACTTTTGGTGAACTTAAATTAAATAATTGAATTAAAAAAGACTCTAGTAAATAGAGTCTTCTTTTTTAGATTTTTTTAATTAAAATTTACTACTAAGTCTCCAACAAAATGAGTTATGGCAATAACTAAAATAGCAATTGTTAAATGTTCTAATATAATTCTGTAAGGTTTTATTTTTTGCTGTTTAGCGACATAAAAACTAAAAATAGTCATTAAAGATAATCCCCAAATTATACTGGCAATAATAGCTGTGGATAAAGGTAATAGTAATATAGGAATAACAAAAGTTAGCGCAAAAATAAATTTTGATAAAAAGGTATAAGCAGTTGCCTCCCAAACTTCTTTATCAGTATGTTGACCTTCTGATTCTTCGGAAATATGAATTCCCAAAGCGTCAGAAAGCGCGTCAGCTATAGCAATAACTAAAATACCACCGATAATTACTTTAGTAGAATGAGTGCTTGAATTAAGCCCGATAATTAAGCCGAGCGTGGTTATAATTCCAGAGGTTAATCCAAAACTAAAACCCTTTTTAACAGAATGTTTCATAAAGATTATTTATTTTTCCAATATTCTTCCGCCTCTTTTTCCATATTATCCAAACGAGTGTAATAATCAGCAAACTCATTAAGATGGGCTAAAGCGATTTTTCCAGTTACTAATGGGTCATCCTTAGTTACATCTGTGTTAGCATCCACAGTGCCATGCTCCAGTTCTACATCCATACCTCTTCTAAATTGCTCTACATCAAACTTATCCCAAGTAATTCCTATTTGCTCACCGATTTCCTTTGCTTTCTCAGCGGTAAAATGTTTTTCGTTATGTGACATAAAAATAAGATTAGTAAATAAATTTTTGTTATCTGTCATTGCGAGGGCAAAGCCCGTGGCAATCCCGAGAGAATTAAATAACTGTGCTAATAAATATTATTAATCCTCACGGGATTACTTCGTCGTTCCACTCCCCGCAATGACAGCACTACCTCTGAATATATTTTTTATTTGCTGGGTTATTTTTCAAATAATTTTTTGCAATCATCAACTCTGAAGCAATATAACCCATCTGCGCTAATCCTACTAATTTTCGTTTAGCAATTTCTTTAATTATTTTATCAGGGCTTTTTCCTTTGAACTCTACTTTCATTTTGTGTTTATTATTAACAAAACCACAACAAATTTGATCTTTTTCAATTTTAACTAAAAAATAACCTTTTGGATCCTGTTTCCAAGAAAATTTTAATTTATCTGTTTCTACTATTTCTCTATTTTCAGGAATTTCTATTTTATGAAACGGGCACTTATTTATAGACATAGGATTATTTTTTTAAGTAAGATTTTATTTTATTCTCCGAAAACCTTTCAATCGCATACCGTAACATAATGCGGGGCATTTTGTGAATATGTTTATCTAAAAATTTTTCCAGCAATTGCTGGTCTCTTTTGCCAACTTCTCTTAGCATCCAACCAACCGCTTTATGTATTAAATCGTGTGTGTCTGTTAAAAGCAATTCAGAGATTTTTAAAGTATCTGTAAATTGATTATCACGAATAAATTTAAAAGTAGAGATAATCGCGATTCTTCTTTCCCAGAGATTTTTTGATTTAACCAATTTGTATAAAATTTTTCTGGACTTGTCCGTTTTGCCACAGGTTTGAGCGTGGTTGTTTAACAAATAATCTCCAATAATATTAGGCGCGGACAAATCAACTAAATCCCAATTATTTATTTGCTTAGTATTACTTAAATAAAACTGATAAATTTTTTCTTTATTTTTTTCATCAGCTTTCTTGTATTTGTCAATTAAAATATACAAGGAAGTCAGCCGATGTTCGTGCGCTTTGCTGTTTAATAATTTTTGAATATCAGTTAAAGTTAACTCTGAATATTTTTTGGCAATTTTTCTTTGTTCAGGCACAACAATTCCTAAAAAAATATCGCCTTCGCCGTATTGCCCCTTGCCAGTTTTAAAAAATCTTTGTAAAATCCACGCCTTTTCTTTATTCGCAAGTTTTTGTAAGTCTTGTTTTATTTGTTTTAACATATTATTTATTATCTTATTTATTTTTTGTTTTGTCAAAGAAAAACCTTGAAAAGATAATAAAATTAAGGTAGTCTATAATTATATGAAGATACCAAAGCAAATCCAAGAAATATTAGAAAAATTGGAGAAAAATAAATATGAGGCATATATCGTGGGCGGATGCGTGCGGGATTTGTTATTGGTCGATTCGCCAGCTGGCGGACCAAAAGATTGGGATATCACAACTAATGCTAAACCAGAAGAAATTATGAAAGTTTTTTCAGATGCTAAATATGAAAATGAGTTTGGCACAGTGCTCTTGAAAATAGATGAGGATCAGCGTGAAGAAAACTTAAAATATGTAGAAGTAACTACCTACCGATCTGAACAAGGATATTCTGACCGCCGTCATCCTGATGAGGTTAGGTTTGAAGATCAGTTGGATAAAGATTTAGAACGCAGGGATTTTACTATTAATGCGATGGCCATGAACCTGCAAGAAGAAATTACAGATTTATTTGGAGGTGAAAAAGATATTAAGAAAAAAATTGTGCGGGCAGTAGGCGAGCCGTCTGACAGATTTAAAGAAGATGCTTTACGGATGATGCGGGCTATTAGATTTTCAGTGCAGTTGAATTTTGAGATTGAGCCAAAAACTGAAAGAGCAATTACTAAATTAGCTGGCGCAATTAAGTTTGTTTCTAAAGAACGAATTCATGATGAATTGGTAAAAATTTTATCTTCAGATTATCCGGCTGACGGTATTTTATTATTACACAAAACAAAGTTACTGCAGTATATTATTCCAGAATTAGAAAATTCTGTCGGTGTAAAGCAGAATAAGCACCATACTTACACTGTTTTTAAACATTTAGTTGAGTCGCTTCGTCATACCCGCTCCTCTGCTAAAGCTACGGACGGCAAGCAAAAATCAGAATATCAAATTCGCTTAGCCTCTCTTTTGCATGATATTGGCAAACCAAAGGTCAAAGACGGTCAAGGTGGGGAAGCCACTTTTTATAATCATGAATATGTTGGCGCAAAGATGGCTCGCAAGATTTTACAAAGATTAAAATTCAGCGCGAATGATGTTGAGCGGATAACAAATTTAATTCGCAACCACATGTTTTATTATAATACAGATGAAGTAACTACATCTTCAGTCCGTCGTTTAATTAATAAGGTTGGTAAGGAAAATTTACAAGATTTAATTGATCTACGCGTGGCTGACCGCTTAGGCTCTGGAACGCCTAAAGCCATGCCTTACAAATTACGTCATTTGCAATATATGTTTAAAAAAGTGCAAAATGATCCGGTTTCTGTTAAGATGCTAAAAATTAATGGTGATGAATTAATGCTATTATTAAAAATTAAACCCAGCCCTAAAGTTGGCGCTATTTTAGACGTACTTTTATCAGAAGTAATTGAAGATCCAAAATTGAATGAGAAAAAATATTTAACTAAACGCAGTCAGGAACTAAATAAATTAGATTTGAATGATTTAAGAAAACAGGCTAAGAAAAAAATTGAGAAAGAAAAGCAGAAAGATGACGAGAAGATGAAAGGGGAGTTTTATGTAAAGTAATATTGTTGCATTGCTAAATTGTTAAATTGTTAAATTATCTTCTGTACGTTGCGTAACAATTTAACAATAAAACAATTTAACAATTTTATCCAGTTTAACAATTAACAAAAAGATATGAAAAAAATATTAATTTTAACAGTAAGCTTATTAATCTTAACAGGTTGTTCTTTGAGGCAAACCGGAGAACAGGAGCAAATAAATATGCCTAATGATTTAAAATCAACATTTAGCGAAGATGAATTATTACAAGGAGTTAGTGCGACTAAAAATACTTTAGTTGGTCAGGTTAAATCAAATACTGAAGCAGGTGAAGTGCCAGATGGTAATCAAATTGTATTAGAAGATTTAGCCACTGTTTATAATCAAGCAATAATTAAAACTAATTTTGGCGATATTACAGTTATATTTTATCCGGAAGCTTCTCCTATCACAGTCAGCAACTTTATGAATTTAGCTAAAAAAGAATTTTATAATGGCACTAAATTTCATCGAGTGATAAAAGATTTTATGATTCAGGGTGGCGACCCAAACAGCAAAGATGATGATTGGTCAAATGACGGCACTGGCGGACCAGGTTATAAATTTGATGATGAAATAAACGCCCATGAATTGATACGTGGCAGTTTAGCGATGGCTAATTCTGGGCCAAATACAAACGGCTCTCAATTTTTTATTGTGACAACAGAAGCTACTCCACATTTGGATGGTAAACACACAAACTTTGGACAAATTATTGAAGGCATGAACATAGTAGATAAAATAGAAGCAGTAGAGGTTAATAATAATGATCATCCAATTGAAGATATAATAATAGAGAGTATAGAATTAGTAAATAGCGAAGATACCCCTTCCAGGCAGAGAGATGCGGGAGTAGTAGCAGAAGATATTAATAACAGTGAGGAATAAATTACAATATTTAAAATTCCAAAACTCTAAGCTTTAAATTTAAAACAAATTCAAATAATAAAATTCAAAATTTTAAAAAATGTTTTAAATTTTGTATTTTAAATTTTGGTATTATTTTAAATTTAGAGTTTAGGGTTTAAAGTTTTATGATAATAATTCTAGACAACATCAGAAGCATCCATAACGTTGGTTCTATTTTCCGCACAGCTGATGCAGTAAAAGCAGAAAAAATATACCTCTGTGGCATTACGCCAGCACCGATTGACAGGTTTGGTTTAGAGAATAAAGCATTATCTAAGGTGGCTTTGGGCGCTGAAAAAAGCGTAAAATGGGAGAAAAATAGCTCAACTGTAACAGTTATTGACTCTTTAAAGAAAAGGGGGTATATTGTTATGATTATTGAGCAGGACAAAAAATCTATCTCTCTATTTGATTTGCCCAAACAAAGATTAAGTAAAAATATAGCAATTATCATGGGAAACGAGATAAATGGCTTATCTAAAACTATTTTAAAAAAAGCCGATCAGATAGTAGAAATTCCCATGTTGGGTAAAAAAGAATCATTAAATGTATCAGTAGCTTTTGGAATAGTCGTATATTTTATAAAGTACAAATTTAATATGATGCTAATCCACGAATAAAATGCGAATTCGCTAATTACTAATGTCGCGAATAGAACTATTTGCAATTCGCGGATTAGCGTTTATTAGCAGATTAGCATCACATTAGTATACTGGTAAGTGATTCGTAATTAGTAGGAAAATAAATTCTATTTATATAACTTATTTTATTAATAATATGGAAAATACAAATACAAACACAAATAAAACAGAGAATGAGGCTTCTCAAGAAAATATTTTGTCGGATTCTATTTATGAGGAAAATTCAGAAGATATGCAGCAACAATCTTTCGAAGGCATGGCGCAGGAAGACGATGATCCAGGGGCCCCTAACAAAAGCGCTAGAAAATGGGTTCTTTTTATTATTATAGTTATAGCAGTTGGTTTTTTTATAAAACTTAATAAAGGAAATAATAATGAAAAAGATAATACTGAGAATGAAGCTAAAGAAAATGCACCTGTTACAGAAAATTGGCCAACTTCAGCCGGAGCTTATGAGGTGCAAATCGGCGACCAAGAAGCTGGCAATAATATTAAAATAGACTCTTTAACTTTTCCCCAAGATGGTTGGCTAGTAATCTATACTAATGAAAATAATCAGCCAAAACATATAATCAGCGCTTATCGTTTTGGCGAAGGAACCGTAAAAAATTTTGACATGGGTTTAATAACCGAACTTGAACCAGCTACTTTATATCATGCGGTAATTTTTAGCGATGACGGCGATAAAGTTTTTAACTATACGCAAGACCAAAGAATATTAGGTGAAGGCGGTAATATTATGAGCGTTAGTTTTGAAACAAAATAAATGTTATCTCAATTTAAAAAACAACTGCAAAATAAAGGCAAAGTTTATCTTCGATTTAAAGTGCATCCTAATGCTTTTGTAAATAAAGTCAGAGAAATTTTAGATGACAAGACTATTAAAATTGACATCACGGCTGTACCGGAAAAAGGCAAAGCTAATGTAGAATTAATAAAATTTTTAGCAAAAGAGTTTAAAGTGGTTAAACAAAATATTGTGATTATCAGTGGAAAGGCAGATAGAGTTAAGTTAATAAAAATTAAGTTGTAATTTTTGTCATTATTATTTTTGCCTGCCTGCTCGCCTCGCTATAGCTATGGCGAAGCGGGCTGGTAGGCAGGGATTCCTTCTACAGTATTGCGGGACGGGAATGACAGTAAAGTTTTATGCCAGAAGCGCAAAAGAAAAAAATTCCTCAGCATGTAGCGATAGTTATTGACGGTAATCGTCGTTGGACCACAGAAAGAAATTTGTCTATTGCTGACGGGCAAAAAAGAGCTTGGGATAAAATTATCAGTTCATTTGACTGGTTTTTTTTACGCAGAGTAAAAGTTGTTTCTTATAATGTATTTCCAGCAGAGCATTGGCAAAGGGATGAAGAAGAAAATAAAAATTTTTTTCTCGCTATGCAAAAAGCGTTTACTGATAATCTAGAAGAATTTAATAAAAAAGATTTTAAAATAATTTTTAGCGGGCGGTTATTTGAGCTGGATAGTGAATTACAGGAATTTTGTAGCCAAATTGAACAGGCAACGCGCAATAATCAATCCGGTCTTGCTAACATTTGCCTTAATTATGATGGTCGCTGTGAATTAATGGATGCTATAAAAAAAATTATTAGGAATAATCTAACAGAAGAGCAGATTCATGAAGGGATTATTAAAAAATATTTATACACTCAACTTCCTAATCCTGATATTATTTTACGAGTTGGTGGATTACAACATACCGGTGGTTTTATTCTATGGCAATCAACTGAATCAGAAATTATATTTTTAAAAAAATGTTGGCCGGATTTTGAAGAATTTGATGTAATGAAAATAATAGAGGAATATAATGAACGAACTCAGTCATAAGTCGTAAGTCATAAGTCGTAAGAAAAAATTTAAAAATAAAAAATATTTATAAAATAATAGAACACAGATTTAACAGATTGAACGGATTTGCACGGATAATAAAAATAATTCGTGATAATCCGTTACATTCGTATAATCCGTGTGCTATGCAAAAATGAAAATAGTAATTATTACATCAACTTTTCCACCATATAAAGGTGGTATGGGTAACAGTGCATATGAAATCGCAAAGATTTTAAATACTTCAGAAAATAAAGTTACTGTGTTTACGCTAAAACATAAGAACACAGTAGAGACGAGGCATGCCTCGTCTCTACCGATGAGGATAGTGCAAATTAAACCATTTCTTTCCTTTGGATTCAAAAACGGCGGATTTATACCGCAATTATATAAATATTTAAAAAAAGGTCATACTGTCATTGCGAGGGAGCAAGGCGACCGAAGCAATCCCGACGAGATTACCACGTCGTCCTCCGCCCCACTACGAACTTCTCGCAATGACAATAGTTTTGATATTATTTATTTACACTACCCATTCTTCGGTGGCGCAGAAATCATCTGGCTGTATAAATTGCTCCACCCATCCTTCGCTAAAGCTACGGATTGTAAGCACAAAACAAAATTAATTATCCACTTTCATATGGATACGCCGGCTTTAAGTGGTTTGGCAAAATTTTTAAGCATCCCTAGTTTGTTAATCAGAAAAAGTTTATTTAAGCACGCGGATAAAATTATTTCCGCTTCACTGGATTATGTCCAACATTCCAGCATTAAAGAATATTATAATAAATGGCCAGAAAAATTTATAGAAATTCCTTTTGGTGTGCATTTAAATAAATTTCATCCTCTACCTCACGATATTCCTGATTTACAAGAGTTGCGAAAAAAATATGAAATTAAAAAAGAAGATAAAGTAATAATGTTTTTAGGCGCCTTAGATGAAGCGCATAAATTCAAAGGAATTGATATTCTTTTGCGTGCGATGTCAGTTGTTAAATGTCAGGTGTCAAATGTTAAATGTCTAATCTGCGGTGACGGTAATAAGCGCGCGGATTATGAAAAGTTGGCAAAAGAATTAAAAATTGATAAACAAATTATTTTTATTGGTCGCGTGCCAGATGAAGATTTAGTAAAGTATTATAATTTAGCTGATGTTTTTGTCTTGCCGTCTACAGATCAGTCTGAAGCCTTTGGCATTGTGCTTTTAGAAGCAATGGCCTGCGGTCTGCCAGTAATCGCTTCAGATCTGCCAGGTGTACGCAGTGTATTTGAAAATAATAAACAAGGCCTTCGGGTAATTCCGTCTGACACAAAAGATTTAAGTAATAAGTTAAATCAGCTTTTATCTTCGCCGGAAAAAATAGATCAGATGGGTCGAGCGGCTAGGGAATTGGTGGAGCAGAAATATGATTGGGAAAAAATAGGGAAGCTTATTAATTTAGAATTTAGAAATAGGAATTTTTGAATTTTACTTGTCCGAAAAGCAATTTGCTTGTCGGACAAGTTTATTTTGAATAAAAAAAACCCGCAAAATGTTGCTTTGCGGGCGGGTTGATTTTATGTGCGGGAGGTGGATTTATGGTTACTGATACTGATAACTCAACGGCATTCCTTCTGTTGAATATAGTCCAAGACCCGAATTTTCAATCAGGAGATCTTCTTCTGCTGGTCGAAAGGAGACGGTCGTTGTGTTGATAGTGTTGTCGTTTGGTGGCACAACGATTCTTCTTCCAAGATAAAAGTTATAATTGGCCAATCCTTGATTTTCATCTACGGAATTAAGCCGGGCAGTGGTGAGATAATCATGTGAGTTTGTTAGATTTTCCACTCGAACAATTATGTCAAAGAATTCCGGCGGTTCATTCGTGAGTTGCTTGACCGAAAAGTAGCCGTTTTCAACAACCACTTCAACCTCGTTGTTAAACGAGAAGATGTCATCATGTCGAAAAACAGTAACTTCCGGCATAATGCGACAGGGGATAGTAGCAGTTTGTTGGATGACTTTTTTTGCTCCATACCACTCCACTTCGCCATAAAATTCTACGGCAAGTTTATATTCTTGTGGTAATAGAGTATTACTAAAATCTTGGAGAATGAATGCATCACCCAAAAAATTAAATTCGCTGTGGTCAGATAATTCTATCATGTTGCCATTAGCTATTAGCTTGAATTTACGTCCAACATAATATTCAAAACTGTCCTGCACTACATCTCCTGATATCCTAAACATTCCTGTTGCAATAGGAGATAAACCGTAATGCTTGTTAATTTGCACAGGGCAAATTATAACTTGGTTACGATAAACCCACTGGGTTTCTTCGTTGAAGAGCGAAGGGAACTCGGCTGATTGGGCGAGTTTATTAGCAGCAAGCGCCATCATTACTTCAGCCTGGATAGCGGTTATCGGACTATCCATTGAACCCCAGATGTTACCAGGGTTAATGAATTGGGCGATTTTCAAAAAATCGGAAAAATTAAACCCAGCTTCCAGAAGCACAAACCCAAGTGTTCCTGGGTTTATTCCAAAAGTATCCAAGATTAACTGGACTCCATTAAGATCCACTTTTTTTTGAATAAGTCCTTCGTCAATCCAACGTTGAAGTACGTCGCGGATTTTCCAGTGAGACGGATTGTCAGTTATAAATCCGTTTTCATTCTGGTTCAGATCGATTCCCCATTGTTCAGCTTTCATGGCCGCTTCAATGAAGATACCGGTTTGAGCTTGAATATCCGGTGATTTGTTCATATTTTCAGAAACACCGAAAAAATTATCATCAAGCAGATCTGCCCCAGCGATTCCGACGAAACCGAGCGATAAAACGATTGCGAAAATTGTAACGAACATTTTGGTCTTCATAATAGAAGACCTCCTTTTGTTAAATTTTTCCATCCAAAAACGCAAAATGCGTATGAATGAATAATATTTATATTAGCATATATGCATAGTTTTGTCAATAGATATGCTATTTTTTAGCTAAAATTAGCGTATATAGACTTTTCCACAGTTATATGATATGTTTAATTTGTATTTTAAATTTTCTGGATTCCCGCTTCTCGCCGTCGCGTAGCCGCTATGGCAGAGCGCAGTCGCGGGAATGACAATAAGGAATATGAAAGTAATTATTATAAACAATTTATATAAACCATACGCACGTGGGGGTGCGGAAAAAGTAGTAGAAACTATAGTTAATGGCTTAGAAAAGGCGGGGCATGAGATTTTAGTGGTTTCAACAAAACCGTGGCGGACGTTGCAATCGTCACGGGATTGCCACGCTCCGCTCCGCTCCGCTCGCAATGACAATTACTATCCATGGAATATTATTAGTTATTATAATCTACAAAAACTTCCAAAATTTATCCGTCCTCTTTGGCATTTGATAAATATTTTTAATATTCAGAGTCATTTTAAAATAAAGAGTATGCTTAAGCGTGAAAAGCCAGATATAATAATGACTCATAATTTAATGGGAGTTGGATTTTTAACACCGTTAGCTATACGCCGTGCAGATGTTAAGCCCGCCTCCGCAAAGCTTCGGCGAGGCAAGTATATTCATACTCTACACGATATCCAACTATTACATCCGTCTGGTTTAATGAATGTGAATGAAGAACAGAAAGTTGATAGTATATTTGCAAGAGTATATCAGTGGATTAACAAAAAATTATTCGCCAGTCCAGATGTGGTTATTTTTCCATCGCAATGGTTAATGGACGAACATGTGAAGCGAGGATTTTTTAATGATTCAAAAAAAGTGGTTTTACGGAATCCAGTTCAATTCTCACGGGATTGCCACGCTCCGCTCCGCTCCGCTCGCAATGACAATGATAATTTTATTTTTCTATATGTCGGGCAAATTGAAAAGCATAAGGGCATTGGCATTCTGTTGGAATCATTTGCAAGTATAAAAAATTTATGCGAATTATGGATTATAGGCGAAGGATATGAGAGTCAAGAGTTTAAAGTCAAAAGTCAAAAGTTAGGATTAGATAATATTAAATTTTTAGAAAAAAAATCATCAGAAGAGGTAAAAGAATTAATGCAACAAGCAAATTGTTTAGTTGTTCCGTCATTATGTTATGAAAACAGCCCGACAGTTATTTTTGAAGCGCGGGCAGTTGGCTTGCCAGTAATCGCTAGTAATATCGGAGGTATTCTAGAAATTCTGGCAGAGGAATTTTTATTTAAAGCAGGGGATAGGGAAAGTTTAACCAAGAAAATGCAGTGGATTATAGATAATTATAAAAATATAACTCTTGCCAAAAGCAAATTAAACAATTATAATGTGGAGGAATATATTAACAGAGTTTTAAACCCAAAATCCTAAACCCAAAACTCAAAACAATATTAAAATCCAAAATTATAATTTTTTAAACACGCCGTGTTTTGAATTTTATTCATTTATATTTTAAATTTATTTTGAGTTTGGATATTAGGATTTTGAATTTATTTATCTCGCCACCTTAGCTCAGCTGGTTAGAGCAACTGTTTTGTAAACAGTAGGTCTTCGGTTCGAATCCGAAAGGTGGCTCCATGAAAGTCTATACCTACCTTCTCAAAAGTTTAAAAGATAATTCTTATTACGTTGGAATATCAGAAGATATATCAGAAAGATTAAAAAGACATAACTTAGGAAGAGTTAGTTCAACAGCTAATAAGATACCATGGAGTTTAGTTTACAAGAAAGAACATAAAAATTATGAAGAGGCCAGAAAACACGAGAAGTGGTTAAAAAAGAAGAATTTAGAATATAAGAATAATATAGCTCAGTTGGCCCCGCCCATAAAGGGACGGGGTAAATTAGAGTAACCGTTTTGCTTGTCCCTGCCTGAACAGGCGGGATAAACAGTAGGTCTTCGGTTCGAATCCGAAAGGTGGCTCCATACTTCGCTAAAGCTTCGCATGGCAAGCATTTTTAAACTCAATCAAAAGGTTCGTCCACTCATCTGCGTGAGCAGGTAAAAATCCGAAAGGTGGCTCTTTTTTACTTAAATTAGAATAACTGTTTTGCCTGTTTGTCTTGCCATAGCTTTAGCGTAGGCAGATCCGTCCAATGCCGTAGGCAGATGGGCGGGATGGCTCCAATTAATAAAAAGAGGTGTATAACCTCTTTTTTATTTTGGTAAAATTATGGTATAATAATTTTATGAATTGGTTTAAGGATGACAAAAAAACCATACTATTTTTTGTTTGGGGAAGTTTGTTTGCTTTTGTCGCAGCAACCGGCCTATTTTTTTATGCTGATTATCGTTTACCAAGTAAACAAGTTTTAGGTGTTCAGATAGAAGGTGGTTTAAGTTTGTTTAGCAATAAAGTTCGCTTGTTGAAAACTGCTAATAATCCAGCAGTGTATGTAGTAATTGGAAATCAAAAACACCACTTGCGAAATGAAGAGGTGTTTTATTCTTATGATTTTAATTTTAGAAATGTAAAAACAGTTAGTCAGCGGGAATTAGATAAATATCAAACAGCGCGGTTGGCTAAGGCCAAAGGAAGTGATCGGACATACTATTTGAATTATGCGCAGAATCTAAAAAAGTATCATCCTACACCACAGGCTTTTGTGACTTATGCTGACAATCGCTGGGAGGATGTATTGGAATTAAGCAGTCAGGATTTAAATTTTTGGGATGACGCTCAAGTATTAAAAACAACTGACAGCTCTAAAGTTTATTTTGTCAAAGGTAGTACTAAAGCTTGGATACAAACAGAAGAAGAATTTATTAACGGCGGATTTAGTTGGAATAAAATTATGACAGTAGGAAAAGCCGATTTAGATAGTTATGAAACAGTAGACTATAGCGCTAGTTTAAACCGTCAAGTTGTTTCACCTGTTCAGATAGATTCTCCTGCCTCTGCCCAAGGGCAAGTAATAGCTACTTTAGACAATAGTTCTCCTGTGGCTAGCTTATTTCCTTTTTCCACTTCTAACAACATTGTCAGCGCAGTTAGATTGCAAGCCAGTGGAGGAAATGTAACAATAAAAGAAATTATTTTTACCAAAAAGGGGATTGTTGACAGTAAAACAGTTAATTCTGTTGTAGTGGAAGATAAGAGTGGCATGGAATTGGGAAGGGCAAATTCTATTTCCAGCCAAAATACAGTCAGAGTTCGATTTAGCAGTCCTTTAGTAATTCCTAAAAGTTCAGAAAAAGTATTGCGCCTTAAAATTGGCTTTTTGCCTGACTCTAATATGAACCAGACTATCAGTTTTGGTATTCAGCAAGAAAGCGATATACAAACAAGTTCATCTGTCAGCGGTATCTTTCCTTTGTTTGGGGCCACGCATAAATTAGTATCAGCTAATGATTTAGTAGGACAGCTTAAAGTTGCTAGCTTAGTGGTTGGTCAGGCAGAGCGTCAAGTAAATATCGGCGCTAAAAAAGTAATCGTGACTAAATTTAGATTGCAAGAAACTAGTGGTAATGAAAAAGTGGCTATTAATAAAATTATTCTCACTAATTATGGTACAGCTGATGACACTAATGTAGATAATATTTCACTTTATGCAGATGGTAAGTGGCTAACAACAACTAAGGATATTCATAATGAAAAAGTGGAATTTGATTTGTCTAAAAAACAAATTATTATTGATAAAAATGATTCAGTTGATTTAACAGTAAAGGTAGATGTCTTGCAAGGAGAAGGAAAAACTTTAAAATTTATTATTGATAAATCAGGCGACATTCAGGCTAAGGGCGTCTCACAGGGTTTTGGCATTACCGTGGCTAGCGCAGAATCTTTTCCAATCGGTTCAGGGGATAGCGATGGCTATAATAAAATTGTTTTCAAGCGAGAGGGTGTTGGTCTATTTGCTAAAAAACTTGACGCTGATGATCGGGAAATTTTTCGAGAGCAAACAGAGGCTGTCTTAGCAGAATTTGAATTAAGAAATATCAGTAGTGACATTTATTTAGAGCGGATGAAATTGCAAGTAGAAAAATATCAAAACGCGCCTAATTTAACAGGAGTGGTAAAAATAAAAGATATTACTAATAAAAAGACAGTTGTTAGTATAGATGAAGAACGGTTGGCTGGAGGCATTGTAGCTGATTTTAGTTTAGGCAATTATAAAATAACTAGTGATAAAACAATCAAGCTGGAAGTGGTCGGAGACATCTCTGAACAAGCAATTTCTAAAAATGCTTATCGCATAGTAGTTAAAGAAATAAGTTACAAGATTGGCGATAGCAATAAAGCATATACAGAAAAAATTGACGCTTATGGGCAGGTGATGGTTGTCTATTCTCCAGAGTTAAAATTAACAGCTGGTGAATTAAAAAATTCCGGCAAAGCAGAAGCTGAAGAAGAAAATGTAGAATTAGCCCGCATTGAAGGAAAAGTTTCGGTTGATGAAAAAATTAAAATTACCAGCATCACGGTCAGCCTAACTAGAGATTCTGATGAAGTAACTTATGTGAGTGGATTTTCTGACTTAGAATTATATGCTGGCAATCAGCGCGCTGGCAGTAAAATTGAACAGCCAGATTCGCACACTTACACTTTTCCTAAATTAAATATTAGGGTGTCAGCAGGTAAGAGTGTCTCTTTAATGCTAAGGGCTGATACAGAAATTATTACCGCTGGCAAAAAGGTGCAATTTAAAATTGATTCTATAGAAGCAGAAGGATATTCTAGCCACGCTCCCGTTATTATCAATGGTGAAGGAATAGCTAGTGACGCTGTGCAGATTGTTAAACCAGCGGAAGAGGAATAGTAATTAAAACATGAATAAATAAAAGAGTCCCAACATATATCGGGACTTTTTGTGTATGTAAATCAAAAAATTATTTAATCTAATATTCGTGTAAATTTATTAAATTCCTGTCTGCCGACAGGCAGGCGTTCAATTCGTGTGCTATAAAAATAGAAAATAGCACACAAATATAGCAAATTAGACGAATTAGCGCGAATTAATTTAGTTATTTTTTTTTAATATTTAATTTTGGTATAAATTCAAATTTTTTTATCTTGTGATATTATAAGAATTATGATACAGTTAATTGCTATATACTTGTCCGATAAGCAAATTGCTTGTCGGACAAGAAAGAAAACATTTTTAACTTAATATGAACTTAAAATTAACAATCAGCCTATTATTATACAACAGCGAAAAGTACCTGCCTTTTTGTCTGTCTTCGCTGTTTAACCAAACTTTTAAAGATTGGCGACTTGTTATTTTAGATAATAATTCCCCTGACAATAGTTTTAAAATAGCTAAAGAGCTGTGTGCTGGCAAACAAGACATAAAATTTTTAAAATCAAGTAAGAATTTAGGATTTGCTGGTGGAAATAATGCAATAATGAAGCAGGTGGACAACAAATATATTATGCTTTTAAATCCAGATACTATTTTAGAACCTGATTATATTGAAAAAATTATTGATTTTTTAGATAAAAATGAACAAGTTGGTGCTGGAATAGGTAAAATTTTTCGTTGGCGAGATAATAAAAATGATCAATTGACTGATATGCCAAAAAGCCGTAATATTGACACAGCAGGACTGCGATTGCATAAATCATTTCAGACAACAGATTTGGGCTCTGGAGAAATAGATGAAGATCAGTATAATAACGATCAAGAGATTTTCGGCGTTTCCGGTTGTCTGCCTATTTACAGAAGGCAGGCGATAGCTGAAGCAGATTATTTTGATAAATCATTTTTTAGTTACAAGGAAGATATTGACCTAGCTTTTAGAATGCAAGCCAAAGAATGGAAAGCTTATCGTATAGGAGGCGCAGTCGCTTATCATGACCGCACTTTAAATGAAACAGAAGATAGAAAAAAACGTTCTTCATTTTTAAATTATTTGTCATACCGCAATCACCTTTATGTTTTAATAAAAAATTTAGCGATAACAGATTTTTTACGTTACGGAATTTTTATTGCATTATATGAATTTAAAAAGATAGTTTATTTAATGCTATTTGAACAAAAAACTTTATTAGCTTGGATAGAAATTTTTAAAAATTTAAAATATTTAATTAAACAAAGAAAAAATATAAAGCCAAAAAGTATTAGTAGGTGGATCAACTTTTGACTTTTAGACTTTCGACTAATTTATGAATCTATCATTCATCATTTTAAATTACAAAACCAAGGGATTGGTAAAAAACTGTATCCGTAGTATTTTAGAATCGGATATGGCTGGTTTGCGTTATGAAATTATTGTAGTAGATAATGATTCTGAAGATGGCATCAAAGAAATGTTGCAAGAAAATTTTTCTAATGTAAAATTTATTCAAAATAATAAAAATTCTGGTTTTGGCGCTGGGAATAATTTAGGCATTAGTTATGCTCAAGGAAAATATTTAGCGATTTTAAATCCTGATACTATGGCAGTAAAAGATGCTTTTAAAAAAATGGTAGAATTTATGGATAATAATGAAAAAGTAGGATTAGTGGGGCCAAGATTAGTAAGTCCTGATGGTAATTTACAATATACTCGCTGTCGTTTTCCTTCTTTTTTAACTCCGGTTTATCGTCGCACACCATTGCAAAAATTTCCATCTGTCAGTAAAAAACTTAACGAATATTTAACTAAAGATCAAGATTACAATACTGCCAGTAAAACTGACTGGCTTTACGGAGCATGTTTAATAGTAAGAAAATCAGTTATAGAAAAAATTGGAAATTTTGACCAAAGATTTTTTTTGGGATTTGAAGATACTGATTTGTGCCGTAGAATCTGGAAAACAGGATACGAAGTATGGTATTATCCAGCCAGTGTTTTAATTCATTATCCACATCGCTTTAGCGGTAGTGGAAATTGGCTAACCAGTATGTTCAGTAAAAACGTTCGCGTTCATATTGGCTCTTGGCTGAAATATTTCTGGAAGCACCGCTTGACATTTAACACCTAACACCTAACAATTAACATTTGACTATATGACAGTTGATTTAAAAAAGAAATTTAGATTTAGAAATTTTCCAGTTTATAAAGACGCCAGAAAATTTAATCAAGAGATAAGAATTTTATCAAAACAGAAATTTCCCAAAGAAGAACAATATTGTTTAACTTCTCAAATCTGGAGAGCTTCATATTCTATAATTTTAAATATAGCCGAAGGATGTGATCGAGGAACAGATAAAGATTTTGCCCACTATCTTAATAATTCTCACACCTCTTTAAATGAGGTGGTAGCTTGTTTAGATGTTGCTCTGGATAACAATTATATTAATATAAATGAACATAGCTACTATTTAAATAAAGCCGCTAATTTATCAGATCAATTAACTGCTTTTCGTAAATCTTTATTAAATAATCCAATAAAATAGTTGGAGTAATTATTTGTCAGTTGTCAGTTGTCAAATGTCAAATGTTAAAATGTGTTTGTAAAAAGAATTGGCATTGATTTAGGAACTACCTATACGCTCGTGCATTTGCCTCGGCGTGGTATTGTAATCAATGAACCTTCAGTCGTCGCCATTTCCACAATTGATAATAAAATTTTAGCAGTTGGCAATGAAGCTAAAGAAATGGTTGGACGAACTCCAGAAACTATTGTAGCGATTAAGCCATTAAAAGATGGTGTAATCGCCGACTATCGCACAACCGAAGCCATGTTGCGTTATTTTGTTAATAAAGCATTAGGTGGTGTGCGCTTATTCCGTCCAGAAGTAATGATCGCTGTGCCAGCCGGTATCACTTCCACTGAACGGCGCGCTGTATCAGACGCCACCATCGCTGCCGGCGCTAAAGCCGCCTATATCATTAAAGAACCAGTAGCAGCCGCTATCGGCGCTGATATTCCCATCGGCTCTGCTTCTGGACACATGATTATTGATATCGGCGGTGGCACAGCTGAAATGGCAGTTATTTCTCTAGGTGGAATTGTAGCAATTGATTCTGTGCGCGTTGGTGGCAACAAGTTTGATGCGGCCATTGCTAATTACACTCGTAAAAAATACAACTTAGCCATTGGTGAACGCACGGCTGAAGAAGTAAAAATTAATATTGGCTCGGCCCTCTATTTGGAAGAAAAATTAACTATGGAAGTGCGCGGACGTGATATTATTTCCGGCTTACCCCGAGTTATTGTAGTAAATTCTGATGATGTAACTGATGCTATTCAGACAGAACTGGAAGAAATAGTAGCAGCCGCTAAAAAGGTTTTACAGAAAACTCCACCAGAATTAGCCGCTGACATTATGGACAAAGGTATGGTCTTAGCTGGTGGCAGTTCTCTTTTGCGTAATATTGATCAGCTTTTAGCCCGCACTACCGGCGTGCCTGCCTATGTAGCTGATGAGGCCCAATATTGTGTAGCTAAAGGCACAGGAATCGCTCTGGACAACTTAAGTTCATATAAGCGAAGTATTTTGGCAACAAAGTAGATTGATTTAGATAGTACACGAATCTAGCGAATTAAACGAATTTGCACGAATTAATAAAATAGATAAAATAAATTCGTTTAATTCGTGTGCTAAAGGTATAACAAAAAAAGCTGAGAATTTATTCGGCTTTATTTTTTTGGACAAAAAATTATTAATTTTTTCAAAGTATCTTAAAAAAGGCATTATGATAATTGTGATTATCCACATAACTATATTAGGAATAACCTTAAATATTCTTAACGCACTTTTTATTGAACCTCATACACGCTGTTATGTGATGTTCGGCTTTTATACTTTTTTAGACAAACTAACAATAATAAATCCGATTCCAGACAAAATAGAAGCGATGTCATATATTAAAATTGTTCCATCATCAATAATATTTAGCAATCCATTTAATAACAACAGGATGCCAATAATTGTTAATGAAATTTTTGTTGTTTTGTTCATAGTATTATTTTAAATTATTAAATTTGAAATTAAAAGCCGAATTTCACATAACGTTTCGGCGTATCTGTAGTTTTATTTATTCTACCTTATTAATTGTATTAATAAAAGAATAAATAAAATTAGGGTGTAGTGAAAAGAAAATAACAAATAATCACCTTAATTTAGAGCCCTTTTGAAAATTTTAAAACCTGTTGAATAAATAATGAAAACATGCTACAATATAATACTGGATTAAGTAACCTACAAAGAAGGAGACTTTGATTATGACGGACAACGAGAATACCAGAAAAACACGTAGCCTTGAAGGACAGGGTCTGCCTGCAGGAGAAAATTCTCTTGAAGAGGGGATTATCTATGAGGTGGAAAATTTCTTTTACTGCTCATGGGGTTTTCTTGCGCAACTGAAGAGGGAAGATGCTCAAGCTTCAAAACAGTTCCGATTAACAACAGTAAAAAGTATCGATGATCTCAAAGTTGGAGGTCATTATCAAGTAGAAATCGTCGAAGATGACTCTTCAGCTTTAGGTGTTAAGGCTTATCTAACAAAAGTCTAATTACACCTAAGTTTTAAAAGCTTGATTCACACAAAGGTCGTGCCAATAATGGGTGCGATCTTTTTCTTTCCCAAAATTTTCAAAAGGGCTCAATT
>CAYPRN010000014.1:0-20409 GCA_964413295.1 uncultured Gammaproteobacteria bacterium
ACGAAGTCCGTTTCACCGGAATACCACCGGTGAAACCGGTGGTTGTTTATTTTTTTAAAGATGTTTGACTTTTTCACTAAATATGCGATAATCTAATTATCAAAAAACTGGAGGTAATGATTATGTTTGAGACCATGTTCATAATTATGGATAGCATACTTTATTGGAATCCGTCCTTTTTATCTTGTGTGGCGTTTGTTGCTGGCTTACTTGAAATACTTTCCTGTAATCGTTTTATTGAGAAAAGCAAAAATTTTTTGTCTAGTCTTGTATTATGTACTTACTTTTTTAATGCACTTTTATTTGTTGCCATAGCGTTCGGTCATCTTTCTTTTATAATTTGGCATAATGATTATGCGCATATTCATTCTTTTTGTTTATCTTTCATTGGCAGTGTATTATATATTCTTGCAGTCAATCGAAAAACTATGGGCGAACTTTCTTTATTCTATACTTGTGGTAAACTTACTTTACCATTTGACGAACCTGAATAAGAAAGGCAATAAATTGACCATCTCTTCGACTGGATACGCACCGTGTCCAGTCGTTTTATTTTTTTTCATCATCAACAATCTCACCTTCTACAGGCTCATCGCTTTTTTTATCTTCAGCTTTTTGCTCTGCGCCACCCTCTGTATTAGGTTGTGCATTTGCATCACCCTGAGGTGGTTGTTGTTGATACATAGCAGTCCCAATCTTCTGCGCCACAACATTCAACTCTTCTAGCGCTTTTTTAGTTGCTTCAATATTTGAATTTTCTTTTACTTGCTTTAAAGCTTCTACTTTTTGTTCAAGTTCAGTCTTGTCTTCTGGCTTCATCTTATCGCCAGATTCTTGAATTAATTTTTCAGAACTAAATACCACTGCGTCAGCTTGATTTTTTATTTCAATCTGTTCTTTCTTTTTTTTATCTTCTTCTGCATGCTCTTCAGCTTCTTTTTTCATTTTTTCAATTTCCTCTTCTTTTAATCCTGAAGACGCGGTAATAGTAATATGTTGTTCTTTACCAGACGCTTTATCAGTCGCTTTCACATTAAGAATGCCATTGGCGTCAATATCAAAAGACACTTCCACCTGTGGCACTCCTCTTGGCGCTGGTGGCATGCCATCTAAAATGAAGCGACCTAAAGTTTTATTATCGCTGGCCATTGGGCGTTCACCTTGGAGCACATGAATTTCTACAGAGGTTTGATTATCAGCGGCAGTGGAAAAAATTTGAGACTTAGAAGTTGGAATAGTAGTATTGCGTTCAATCAATGGAGTAGATACTCCGCCTAAAGTTTCAATGCCTAAAGTAAGAGGTGTAACATCTAACAAAAGCACATCTTTAACATCACCCTGTAATACACCAGCTTGCACAGCCGCGCCCATAGCAACTACTTCGTCAGGATTTACAGAAGAGTTTAACTTTTTACCAAAAAATTCTTCTACCTTTTTTTGCACTAAAGGCATGCGAGTCATACCGCCGACTAAAATCACTTCTTCAATTTCTGAAATTTTTAATCCAGAATCTTCTAAAGCTTTTTTACATGGTTCTAAAGTTTTTTCTACCAAGTCCATTACTAATTCTTCCAGCTTAGCTCTGGTAATTTTCATTACTAAATGTTTTGGTCCATCATCAGAAGTAGCGATAAAAGGTTGGTTAATTTCGCTTTCCGCAGTTGTGGATAACTCAATTTTAGCTTTTTCCGCCACTTCTTTAACACGTTGTAACGCCAAAGTGTCTTTACTTAAATCAATTCCCTGATCTTTATTAAATTCAGCAATAATATAATCAATTAATCTTTTGTCAAAATCTTCACCACCTAAATGAGTATCACCGTTAGTAGCTTTTACTTCCACGGTGTCTTCAGAAATATCTAAAACAGAAACATCAAAAGTTCCACCACCTAAATCATAAACTGCTACCTGTTGACCTTTTTTCTTATCAAAACCATAAGCCAAAGCAGCTGCTGTCGGCTCATTGATAATGCGTTTTACTTCAAGACCCGCGATTTTACCAGCATCTTTAGTCGCCTGTCTTTGAGCATCACTAAAATAAGCCGGCACAGTAATAACTGCTTCAGTAATTTTTTCACCAGTCTTGGCTTCCGCGTCAGCTTTCATTTTAGATAAAATCATAGCAGATACTTCTTCTGGGCTATGCTCTTTGCCGTTTAAAACAACTTTTACGCCATCTCCACTACCTACGATTTTGTACGGATAAGTTTTAATATCCCTTTGCACTTCTTCGTCAGAAAATTTGCGTCCGATTAAGCGCTTAACCGCAAAAACAGTGTTTTCCGGATTAGTAACTGCTTGCCGTTTAGCGATTTGGCCGACTAACCGTTCGCCGGTTTTATTAATCGCAACGACCGAAGGGGTTGTTCTATTTCCCTCCTTACTTTCTAATATTTTTGGTTGGCCACCTTCTATGATGGCCATGGCACTATTGGTAGTACCGAGATCGATTCCTAATATTTTTGACATAGTATTTTTCTTATAAATCTTATAAATCTTTTGCTAATTATTTTTTTGCAAGGATTTATAAGATTAATATGTTTTATTAATTATTTTATAGAACACGAATTTAACGAATCAAACGAATCTTCGCGAATCTATTTGTGCTAATTCGCCTAATTCGCTCAATTCGTGTGCTATTATTTTTTAAAACTATAAACAACAACTTTCGCCGGCTGAATTACCTTATCCCCCATCTTATATCCCTGCTTTACAACTTTTACTATTTTATCAATTTGTTTTTTATTTTCAGTCTCTATTTTTTCCACGGCTTCGTGTTCTTCTGGATTAAACGATTCGTCAACAGGGTTAATAATCTGCACGCCATTATTAGCGAACATATCTTCAAATTGTTTGATTATATATTCAACACCCTTCAGCCATTGATTATCATCTTCAGAATGTTCTACCGCGGTTTTTAAATTCTCGTAAATCGGAATAAATTCCATAATCATATTAGACTTTACATACCGCGCAAACTCTTCTTTTTCCTTAGTAGTTTCTTTCTGTAAATTCTGATAATCAGCTAATGCTCTAGTATAAAGATTTTTATAATCTTCAGGTTTATCCTTGTCCACTCCGCCGTAGGCTTGAGCGGATTTTTTAATATCTTTTTTCTTTTTCATAATTTCCTCTTTTTGTCATTGCGAAGGCGAAGCCCGTGGCAATCCCGTGAGTATTAATAATATTCTACTAGTATTGTTTTAATCCTCACAGGATTGCTTCGCCTACGGCCCGCAATGACAGTAAATTACAATTTATGAATAATATAATTTATTAATCTTAGACACTGCTCATAATCCATCCGCATTGGGCCGACTATACCAAACATGCCAGTGTGATTTCCATGCCGATATTTTACAATTACACTTCCGCAGGTTGTGTTAAAAGGATTTTCTTCGCCAATTAAAATCTGTGGTTCGTTGTTGATAAAAGAAAACATACTGGTAATAATATCTTCTATATCATCAATTGATTTGGAAACGCTAATCGCCTGCTGGGTTTCAATAAATTCCGGTTGAGATAATAGATTAGAAATACCGGTATAGTGCAAGTCGTCCTCATCCTCGGCCCAAAAAACAGCTAAACCTGTTTTAGAAGCTAATTCTTTGGCAATTTGTTTCCCGCTCAAAGCGGGTCCGCCTTGGGAGGATAAAGATTGTTCATTATTTTTTTTAATCTCAATTTGTCTAGCTGGTATTCTTTCTGATAAAAAATTGGCGATATAAAATTTATATGCTTTTTCCGTTGGCACCCGACCGGCTGATGTATGTGGCTGATGAATATAGCCCTCTTCCTTAAGCTTAACCATTTCATTGCGAACAGTAGCTGGACTATATGGCAGTTTAAATTTTCTCACCAGTAAACCCGAGCTGATGGGCTCGGCTGTTTTTATATACTCTTTTACTATAATTTTTAGCAAATTTTGCTGACGAGAATTTGTCATTGCGAGGTCAAAGGCCGTGGCAATCCCGTGGATTACACACGTTCTTGTTTGAATATTTATTATTTTATAATATTAGCAGTCTACTGTCAAGAGTGCTAATTATTAGTATAAAAATATTTTATTTATCTGTCAAGTTTTATCTTAAAAATAAAAAAGATGGCTGTGTAAACCCCGATCGGGGCAAGCCATCTTTAATTAATTCTCTTTATTTCTAATATAAATCTAGCAATATATTGAATCCCGCTTATAGCAGTAATAATAGTGGCTAATATAATTGCTTCATTTTTATATGGCATGTTGAAAATAGCGTATGTTATGGCAATATACTGCGCGGTCGTTTTTGCTTTTCCTAAAAAATTCACCTTAATTGCCTTTTGCAAATCCTCCCTGCCATTGGCATATAACCTTCCAGCGCTTACTACAAATTCCCGTAAAAAAATAATCACTACCGCCCACCAGACAATGCCATAATTTATTAGAGCTACTAAAGGAACAAGTACTAATATTTTATCAGCTATTGGATCAAGCAATTCTCCAGTTACTGATACTTGTTTCCATTTTCTTGCTAAATGGCCGTCTAAATAATCAGTAACAGCCGCGGAGATAAAAACTATACCAGCAAGAAGATGATGGCCAGAAACTAACGACCACAAAATAAATGGTGTTAATATTATCATTCTTGCTAAGGTAAGAAAATTGGAAAAGGTTTGTTTTTTATGATCATTCCAAATAAGCGTAATTATATTACTATCTCTTTTTACCAACATGACCGCCTCCTTTTCTATAAAGATCAATGATAATATCAGACTAACAGATAAAATATTTATGTCAATCTTTCGTCCCGCTTCGTGATAATTATTCGTGATAATTCGTTTTTTATTCGTGACTATTAGTGTTTTCCGAAATACCACTGCAACACTCTTCTGGCAATCGGCACCGCGGCGTCGCTGGCCTCTCCGCCTTCTTCTACTATGACAGTTATGGCTATTTCTGGATTATCAAAAGGGGCAAAGCCGGTAAACCAAGAGTGAGTATTTTTAGTGCTTGACCATTGGGCTGTTCCAGTTTTTCCGGCTACCGCCACTGGCACAATTTGCATACTGCTGGCGCTACCGTATTCTACTACGTCGCGCATACCTTGACGGACAGTATTAATATTTTCTTGATCAATAAAATCATAGCGTAAAATTTCTGGCTCTATTTTTTTAGCCAGAGTATTATCACTATTTAATAATTCTTTAACTACATGCGGTTTGTATAATTTTCCTTGATTGGCAAAAAAAGCGGTGTAGCTAGCTACTTGCAAAGGCGTGGCAGTGATATCGCCTTGACCAATAGCCAGATGGTAAGTGTCACCGATGTACCATAACTCTTTTTTTACTTCTTCTTTCCATGACTTAGACGGCAAAAAACCGCTAGCTTCATTTGGTAAATCAATTCCTAAAGGCGCGCCCAAACCGAATAAACGCGCGTAACCGGTAATTTTTTCCACACCTAATCCTGTAAATTCTTCTCTTAAACCGGTTTCTGATGGATAGCCACCGCCAATGTAATAAAAAAATGTATTAACTGACCAAGCTAATGCCTTACGCGCATCTGTTAAACCATGTCCGCCGGCTTTCCAATCAGGGAAAAACCATGATTTAACGCTAATACCGCCAGTGCTGTTAAATTTAGTATTTTTAGTAATAATATTTTCTTGTAAAGCGGCCGCTACTACTACTGGTTTAAAAGTTGAACCGGTTGGAAATTCTCCACTGACCGCGCGGTTAAATAAAGGAAGGTTGGAATTGTTAACTAAATTGCTGTATTTATCAGAATCTATGCCATGAGCAAAATCATTAACATTAAAACTCGGGGTGCTAATCATAGCTAAAACTTCGCCATTACGTGGATCAAGAGCAATTACTACTGCTCGTTGAGCGCCTATTTTTTTCAATTGGCTTAACACTTCTGTTTCAATTTTTTGCTGTAGTCCGGCGTCAATACTTAATACTAAATTATAGCCGTCTTGTTTTTCTTGTTGATTTATAATTCGCTTTTCTTTTCCTAAAGCATCAACTTCAATATATTTTGAACCATACTGACCGCGCAATTCATTTTCCCATATTTTTTCTACGCCAGTCTTACCTAAATAATCAATTAGAGAGTATTGTTCATTTTTATTTTCATATTCTTCTGCTGTGATAATACCAGTGTAACCAAGAATATGAGACAACGACAATGCTGGTAAGTCATAATGGCGTTGGGCTCTGATTTGCACACTAACCCCTGGCATATCTTTAGTTAACATTATTAATTGCAAGGCCTTATTATATTCAATATTTTCTACCACAACTTGGGGCTGATAAGATGTCATGGTTGTTTTTTTATTTTTAATCAGCAGGTAGTCAATTGTTTCTATAATTTCTTTACCTAAAATATCGCCAATCACATTAGAAATACTTTGTCCGGTAATTTCTTCATAATCACTGTTATGTACATCGGCCGGAATTATTTCTAAATAAAAAACTGGGGTATTATAAGCCAAAACTTTATGCTGACTGTCATATATCACACCACGATCGGCCGGCAAACGTTGTTCACGAATGCGGTTATTTTGAGATAATTTTTGAAAATTACCTCCCTGAGCTATTTGCAAATAAGCAGTCTTAATAAATAAAAAAGAAAAACCTGTTATTAAAAAAATAACTAGCCAAAAAATTTTTTGTCTAGCTATATTGCGACCCATTTGTTCTCCGGGCGTTTCTGCTTCACGCTGACCTAAAATACCTTCTTCTGTCCATTGTAATCGGTAACCAGCTTCCAGTTTACTATCACGGAATTTTCCTTCTTTAATACTAAAAGGATTGCCATGCCTTTTTCTAAATTTTTTTGTGTATATTTTCATTTTTTTTTAAACTTTAGCTGATATTGAAGTCATTTGAGGTTATTTGAAAATTATTTTTTAGAAATTAGTTGTCTAGAAAATGGAAATTAGTAATAGAAATTGGAAAATAGAAAGTCGGAAGTTTTTCTAATTTCCAATTTCTATTTTCTATTACGATTTTCTAATTTCTAAGCAACGAATTTCAAATTTTAATATTTTTTTAAGCATACTTCAACTTAGAGTAGTTTAATTATTTACGTCGCAACACCACTGAATATAAAGCACTACTGAAGTAGGTGATAAAATAAAAAGCTATAATAATAAATACTGTATTTAATAACAATTCAATTGTTAAATTTCTAAAATAAGACAATGAAAAGGCAAAAGAATAAGTTTCTTCTTTAGTGATAAATTTTGCTATTGCCATAATACCTACTTGATAAAATTCATAGGTGATAGTGGCAATTAAAGTTAAAAAAATAAATGAATAAACAGATTTGTTAGTAAAAAAATAAACCAAAAAAAAGTAAGTGACAATTAAAGTAAAAATCAATCCACTAGTATGTAAACCAAAAAAATACCATGAAATAATATCAAGCAAAATTCCTGTTATTAAAACAGCTAGTAATATATCTTCAAATTGCAGTAATAATAAACCAAGCACTAAACTGACAATAATTATATTAAAATAAGAAAAAGGAAACGGCAGAACAGAAATAAAACTAGTTTGCAAAATGAATAATAGATAAATGATAATAGCGCCGATGAATTTATAAAGCATAGTGTTGATAAACTTTTATTCCTACTAATTACTAATCTATATTAATATGCTAATTTTAGAAATTAGTTGTCTCGAAATTAGAAAATCAAAATTCGTATTGTTCTATTTTCTAATTTCTATTTTCTATATACCGCGCCCGACTAACGCTATCAACGTTCGGGCGGGCGAGTTTCTAATTTCTAAGAAACAAAACAACGAATTTTAGTATATTAGTAAATAATTGGTAAAAGATTAGTAATTAGTAGGAGTATATTTATGATTGATAAATTAATTAATATAGTAATACCGAAACAATATTCAAACTATTAACATTAACTAACGGCTCAATTACGGCTGTCTGAAAAAGATCACTGTTTTTTTGCTGAATTTTTTGCACTTTACCTAAAAGCAATCCTTTAGGAATAGTTGTTTCAAGACCAGAGGTTATAATTAAGTCATTTATTTTAATACTCTCTTCTTGCGGAATAAAATTCATTAAAGCGGCTAAACCCAGTTCGCCATACAAAAGACCATGGGCGTTTTCTCTACCAGCCACGACCACTGCTATTTGAGACTGCTTATCAGCTAATAGTCGACCAAAAGAAATTTTATCGTTAACTTTAAAAATCTTACCAATCATTAAGCCATTGCTAGCTAAAATAGCATGCCCTTCTTTTACTCCGTCTTCCCTGCCTTTATTAATTGTAATAATTCGGCTAGATTCTAACCCTTCTTCTCGGCTAACAACATAAGCTAGAACTTTATTATAATCATACTGGGAATAAAATTCTAATTGATTGCGCAAGGTTTTATTTTCATCCTCTAATATTTTTAAGCTGGCATTTTCAATTAATAATTCATTACTTTCAGCTTCAAGTTGTTTATTAATAGTATATAAATCACGACGATCAGTTGTTTGATCATAAAAAACCTGGATTTTTGTTCCTCCTTCCAAAACTACCTTCTGAGTTGGTTTAATTATAGTAATTAATAAATTTTCTAACACACTTAACGTGCCCGCATAATACAGGATAATAATAAAAATAGCCGCAACAATAATTGTAACACTCTTTTTGTTTGCTAAAATCATTATAATTTTTAATTTATCAGACGTTAAGTGTCAAATGTCAAATGTTTACCCCGCCTCACGCAATGATGGCGGGGTTAAATATCAGGCATCAGTCCGTAGCGCTTGGTGTAAAAATATTTTTATATGATTCCAAATCTTCTAATATTTTTCCTGCTCCACGGGCTACGCAAGTGAGAGGCTCATCTGCTATGCGGACAGGAATTTTAGTGGCTCTGGCAATCTCAATATCCAGACCGCGTAAAAGCGCCCCGCCACCAGTAAGAGTAATACCACGTTCATAGATATCAGCCACCAATTCCGGTGGCGTCATTTCCAGAGTCGCTTTAATGCTTTCAATAATATGATAAATACTACGCGCTAAAGCCTCCCGAATCTGCCCGTCATTAATACTAATCTCCTTAGGTAAACCATTAACTAAATCACGACCGCGCATTTTCATTTCCAATTCTTCTGCTAAAGACGTAGCTGAACCGATTCTCATTTTTATTTCTTCGGCTACTCGCTCGCCAATTAGCATATTAAATTCTTCACGAGCATATTGGACAATATCACAGTCAAATGTTCCACTGGATAAACGCAAATTTTTCCAAGTAACCACGCCCCCTAAAGAAACAATAGCAATTTCAGTCGTGCCACCTCCTATGTCAATTATCATGTTTGCAGTTGCGTCTAGCACTGGCAAACGTGCTCCAATAGCAGCTAATAAAGCATTTTCTACTAATAAAATTTCCCGCGCTCCCGCGCTTTTAGTTACATCTTCCACGGCTTTTTTCTCCACTTCAGTAATATCTAATGGAATGCCAATAACCACACGTGGTCGGGGTAATAAAGCAAAATTTTCTGCATGCGCTTTATCAATAAAATGCTTAAGCATTTTCTCTGTCACTTCAAAATCTGAAATAACGCTATGCTCTAATGGATGAATAGTTATGATATAAGACGGCGTCTTGCCTGACATTTTAGCCGCTTCAGTTCCTACGGCTAAAATTTCATCTGTTCTAGTATTAACCGCCACTACTGAAGGCTCATTAACAATAATGCCTTTTTCATTAGTTATAACAAGGGTCGATGACGACCCCATATCTATACCTAAATCTTTGCTAAATTTTCCTAAAAATCTTTCTAACATAGTTTAGTCGCAAGTCTTAGAGTAAAAAGTCTAAAGTCAGAAAGTCAAAATTTTAAAGTAGATTTGAGGTCTGAAGACTTACTTTTTGTTTTTATTTTATTTTTTTGTCATTTTTTTAAAATATCTCTCCATCTTCAGAGTTAGTGATTTATTTAATATCAAACTTATCTAAAATTACTTTCCATTTTGTTTCAAAATCATCTAATTATTTTTCCATATTATCACCTGGTGTATATTTTTCTGTAGACATAAATTTATAAATTAATTTATTATCTAACTAATTTCTCCACTCAAAATATTTTTAATCTTTACTAATTCTTTTTCTTCACTATCCCGTTTTTTTACTTCCACACTGTCATTATCCAAGGTACGCTCGCTGACAACTAATCTAATTGGACAGCCGATTAAATCAGCGTCAGCAAACTTAGCGCCGATATTTATATCCGGTCGGTCGTCAAATAAAACATCAATGCCACTTTCCTGTAATTCTTTATAAATATTCTCGCTAGTTAATTTTACTTTATTCTCCTCTTTTACATCTTTGCTGTCAACTGTAATTAAGTGGACAGTAAAAGGGGCTACTTCTTTTGGCCAAATTAAACCTTTATCATCATGACTTGTTTCGGCGATTGTGCCCATTACGCGCCCTAATCCAATTCCGTAGCATCCCATTAAAACCGGTCTTTTATGACCTGCTTCATCAATATATTCATATTTAAACGGAGCACTAAATTTATCTTTAAGTTTAAAAATATTACCAATTTCAATCGCCTTTTTTTTGATTAATTTTTTTCCGTCACAATTAGGGCATTTATTTTCCAATTGATCTATAATTTCTTTATTAATCGCTATACTACACTCATTGCAAATATAGATATCGTCTTCACCAGCCGGTGTTACTGTCTGAAATTCATGTGAATATTTAGAAAAATCTCCGCCACCAGCAAATGTTAAATAAGTATTATCCAGCAGACCGCAACGTTTAAAAATTTTAAAATAAGATTTCTGCGTTATTTTGTAAAAATTATTAAGGTCGTCTTCATTAGCGTGGAATGAATATAAATCTTTCATTAAAAATTCCCGTCCACGCAAAATACCAGACTTAGCCCGCTTTTCATTACGGAATTTATTTTGAAATTGATAAACAGAGGTTGGCAAGTCTTTATAGGAAAGAATATATTTTTGCACTAAAGGAGTAACTACTTCTTCATGGGTAGCGCCTAAACCGTATTGTTTATTATCATAACCAACTAATCTGAATAAAGCGTCAAAATTCTGCCAGCGTCCGGTTGCTTCCCAGTTTTGTTTTGGAACTAAAGCCGGCATTAAAATTTCCTGTCCACCGATCTTATCCATTTCTTCGCGAATAATATTTTCAATTTTTTTTATCACCCGCAAACCTAACGGCAAATAAGTATAAATCCCCGGCGCCAACTTGTCTATAAAACCAGCTTGGATTAAAATTTGTGCATTAAAACTAAACTCATCCTTAGGAGCATCTTTTATAGTTTTGGTGAATAAAGTTGATAATCTCATATATTTGCTTTATCTTTATAAAATTTTAATTAAGCGGCTACTTCATTAATAATATCTCCTGGTTTTTCTTCAGATTTAATTTCAGGATTGGTTTCAGATTCTTTATTTATATTTTTAATTTCCTGCCTAATAGCCTGTCTAGCTTTTTCCGGTGTTTCAAAATTTTTCCAAAATTCATCGCTAGTTAAAATATCTATAAACCTATTGACTCTTTCATTGTGCACTTCGGTTCTATTTGGTCCTTCATTTATATTGTTTTTTATCTTTTCCATATTTTTTTACCCGCCTGAATGCCTGCCCGCCAGCACCGTTTTGCTGTGGGAGGGCATTAGCTTTCGGAGGGTTATTTAACTACAATATTAATTAATCTGCCTTTGACAAAAATAACCTTAACAACCTTTTTACCCTCTGTCCATTTTTTAACCTGTTCACTGGCCAGTGCTTCTTCCTTGGCTTTTTTTTCAGAGATGTTAGCCAGCACTTCAAGATTATCTCGCACTTTGCCGTTCACTTGTATAACCAGTTGAATTGTTTTATCTTTCACTAACTTTTTATCATATTTTGGCCATGGCTGTTTGAAAATACTTTCCTTGTTATTTAACTTTAACCACGATTCCTCGCAGAGATGCGGAGCGAATGGGGCTAAGATGGTTAGAAATGTTTTAATAGCTTCTTGATCTATTTCGCTACCTTCAAATTCTCCTTTTGAATTTAATTTTGATCCAAAATCACGTTCATTAAAATAAATCATCATTGCTGAAATGGCAGTGTTAAATTTCATGTTTTCAATATCTTCAGTAACTTTTTTTACTGTCTTATGTATATTTTTAGATTTATTTTTTACATTTTTTAAATTTTTTTTCTGTTCAATTATTTTACTAACAACTGTATAAATTCTATCTAAAAATCTTCTTACACCTTTAACACCTTCTATACTCCACGGAATTGTTTCGGCAAATGGTCCCATAAACATTTCGTATAATCGTAAACTATCAGCGCCAATATTTTCAATTATTTCATCTGGATTAATTACATTTCCTAAACTCTTGGACATCTTTTTACCATCTTCGGCTAAAACCATGCCATGTGATACACGTCTAGCATACGGTTCTGACACTGGCACTAATTTTTGATCGTATAAAAATTTATTCCAAAAACGAGAATACAAAAGATGAAGAGTGGTATGTTCCATGCCACCATTGTATAAATCAATTGGCATCCATTGTTTTAATTTTTTTTGACTAGCAAATTCTTTATTATTGTTCGGATCGCAATAGCGTATAAAATACCAAGAAGATCCAGCCCAATTTGGCATAGTATCTGTTTCTCGTTTGGCATCTCCGCCACATTTCGGACATTTAGTATTTACCCAGTCTGTAATAGTTGCTAAAGGCGATTCACCAGTATCTGTCGGCTCATAATTTTTTACATCGGGCAATTCTACTGGCAAGTCTTTTTCTGGCACTGGCACCCAACCCTGTCCACCGTTAAGGCGGGCACATTTTTCACAACTAATCATTGGAATCGGCTCACCCCAATAATGCTGACGAGAAAATATCCAATCACGGAGTTTGTATTGAGTAGTAATTTTACCATCAACTTTTTTAGTTATTTTTTCTTTAGCTTCTTCAGAGCCCATGCCATCAAATTCACCAGAATTTAACATTTTTCCATCTCCTATATATGCTTCTTTCTTAATATTGCCACCTGAAATAACTTCAATAATTTTTAAATCAAATTTTTTGGCAAATTCATAGTCTCGTTCATCGTGCGCCGGCACTGCCATGATTGCGCCAGTGCCATAACTTGCCAAAACATAGTCAGCTATCCAAACTGGAATTTCTTCATTATTGACTGGGTTAATTGCTTTAATGCCTTTTAATTCTACTCCTGTTTTATCTTTAGCTAAATCAGTCCGTTGTAAATCATTTTTTTTGTTTGCTTCTTTAATATATTTTTTAACTTCTAATAAATTTTCAATCTGATTTTTTAACTGCTCTACTAGTTCATGTTCTGGCGTCAATACCATATAGGTCGCGCCAAATAAAGTATCAGGACGAGTAGTAAATACCTTAATTTTTGATTTTTGATTTTTGATTTTAAATTCTAATTCTACTCCTTCAGATTTTCCAATCCAATTAACTTGTTGAGTTTTAATTTTATCTAAATAATCAACCGTATCTAAATCTTTAATTAATCTATCAGCATATTTAGTAATCGCTAACATCCATTGCTCTTTGTCACGTTGTTCTACTTCTGCGCCACAACGCTCACATCTGCCGTCTACTACTTCTTCGTGCGCTAAACCAATTTTACAACTTGGACACCAATTAATCGCCATTTTCTTTTTATATGCTAGGCCTTTTTTATATAATTGTAAAAATATCCACTGAGTCCATTTATAATATTCTGGATCAGTGGTATTAACTTCCCGTGACCAATCAAAAGAAAAACCTAGACTTTTGAGCTGTTTAGTAAAAGTAATAACATTTTCTTCAGTTGCTTGACGAGGATGAATCTTATTTTTAATAGCGTAATTTTCAGTTGGTAAACCAAATGCATCCCAACCGATTGGATAGAGTACATTTTTGCCCTGCATTCTTAATTTACGCGCCATAATATCTAAAGCCGTATAAGATCGCGCATGACCAACATGCAAACCAGCTCCAGATGGATATGGAAATTCAACTAGCAAATATCGCTTCTCTTTTTTTGATTTATCATCTGCTTTATATAATCCATCTTTCTCCCATTTCTTTTGCCAATGCTTTTCTCCACCGTCTTTTAAAAAGTCATCGTAAGTTTTATAATTTGTTTTATTCATATTTTTCTGCTTGCCTCGCTGTAGCTTTAGCGAAGGCGGGCCATTTTTTTTCTATTTCTTTATGATTATAATTTGACATATTTTATATACTTGTTAATATTTAAGTGGGCGTGAAACCAAACCCGATTGATCTTGTCCTTCGGCTCTGAAGAACAACAACATCTCTCTATTTTGGTTTCTCGCCTTTCTTTTTTTATTCATATCTACTTGCTTTACAGCAGTTCTTGATCATTCGGGACGAAGGCAGGTGATTATAATTTGACATAATTTATATTTGCGTTAATATTTAATTGGGCAAAGGGGCCAATCCTTCCTATAGACACAATAACCTCAAAACCGTTATTTCTGTCTTCATGCCGGCCGGTACCGGCATATCACTATTGGTCTCTTTTGCCCGCTTTTTTTATTCTAAATTCCGTAAGTAAGCAAACTCACCACCGCAAACGCTATTGCTAGATAAAATACTCCGGCAGTAAAAGGTAAAAGTTGTTCAACATTAAAAATTATAGAAAATAATAAGATAACTACGCCCAAAACCTGCAAGTTCATTTTTATCTTTCCCCAAATATTTGCCTCTACTGGATAATGATTATGCTTGCGCCACCAAGCCGAAGCGATAATAATAATCTCTAAAGCAATTATAATCATTGCTGCCCAAAAATCAATATAACGTAAGACAATCGCAAAAATTATTGAACCAATTAACAGCTTATCAGCCAAAGGATCATAAATTTTCCCCCAATTAGTAATTTGATTTCTAGTTCGGGCCATTGATCCATCTAGAGCATCAGTAAAAGCAACTATCAAAAATGACCACAATCCAATTTGATAACTATCTATTGCCATAAAAATAACGACTAATGGCGTAGCTAAAAAACGAAACATCGTCAAATGATTCGGTTTTATTGCATACGGAAACAATCTTAAAATAGTGACAGCTAACACTTTATCATGCCAATACACCTTATCAGTTGTTTGATAATTTTTATCATCATGAATAAACCACATATATTAGTCTAAAGTCAAAAGTCATAAAGTCAAAAATATTGGCTTTATAATTTTTTACTTTTCTTGTATATTTAAAACATGGCTAAACTATACTATAATTCACTTTTAATTATTTCTTTGCTGGCTTTTTACGGAGCTGGTGTTTATCGTCTGTACCAGCTTAATTACATGGGTATTTTTTTAACTCTTATTTTTTCTGCAATTACCTTTATCTTACTAAAAAAAGGCAGAAAAGGCAACTTATCATCGCGAGTGCACTGTCATTGCGAGGGCGAAGCCCGTGGCAATCCCGTGAGAATTAATAATACTCTATCCTTACCTGATTGTCACGCTACATTCACAATGACAGTATTATATATTTTACTGTTAGTTACTAATTTTCTAATACTTTTTAAATCTGTGACTGTTACATCCATTATCTCCCCTTGGCAAGTAATTCCGTGGTATTTTTTTATAACTTTCACTATCTCAACATTGTTGTTAATTATAATAATTTTAAAAACAAAATTACCAAACTTCATTTATTTATCACTTCTTACTTCTTACTTCTTACTTCCTGTCAGTGTTGCTTTAATCATCTACACCATCGGTTATGGTTTTGATCCTTTTATTCATCAAGCTACAGAAAAATTAATTGCCACTCAAGGCTTTGTTGACCCTAAACCTCTTTATTACCTCGGGCAATACGCTTTAGTTATTATCATTCATAAATTATTTTTTATTCCCATTGTTTGGATTGATAAATTATTAGTGCCATTAATGTCTGCTATTTTTTTACCGCCCGCATTATTTCACGCTGTTAAATCTTTTGGAATAAAGACAAAAACATCCTTACTAACTGTTTTATTAACATTAATTTTTCCTTTTTCAATTTTTATCGTCACTACCCCACAAAATCTCGCTTTTCTTTTTTTGATTATATTAATATTATTAAATCTAAAACAAAACTTTACGACTTACGACTTACGACTTACGACTATAATTGCGCTTGCTACTCTGGCTATTCATCCTATTGCCGGCATTCCAGCTGTTTTATTTGTTTTAATGTTTTTCTTTTGTCATTGCGAGACCGAAGGCTGTGGCAATCCCGTTAAAATTGCAACGTTGCCTTTTTTCACGAGATTGCCACGCCTCTTTCAGTCGCTCACAATGACACGGTCAATTATTGTTTTTCTTACTTTTGTAGTTGCCATAGCCCTTCCTCTAGCTTTTTATTTAAATAATAAAACAAGTTCTATTATTAATTCTATTACTACTTCAGATACTTCAAGTTTATGGCAATTACCACAATTATTTTTATCTAATACTGGTAATTTTATTTTTAATTTTTCTTACCTTTACGTCTTCAACATAATCTGGATTATACTTATATTTATACTTACTGGTATAATCCTGTCATTGCGAGGAGTCCAGAACGAAAGTGAAGGACGACGAAGCAATCCCTGCCTTGCCGGCAGGCAGGCCGTGAAAAATGCAACGTCTTACTTATTAATGCCATCTGCCCTTCTTATTTCCTATTTTATCACTAAAACAATAAATTTTAATTATCTCATAGATTACGAGCAATCTAACTTTGCTGATCGAATTTTAATTATAGCCACAATATTTGCTCTACCATTTATTTTAATTACACTGGCAACTTTGATAAATAAAATTTTGCAACAAAACAAAATTGTTAAATACTCCCTGCTGATATTTTTCACGCTACTAATTACCGCTTCGCTTTACCATTCTTATCCCCGCTGGGATGATTATTATAATTCCCGCAGTTATGCTACTTCTAAATCAGATATTAAGGCTGTCCAATGGATTGAACAAAATTCTCCTGATGATAATTATATTGTTCTTGCTAATCAACAAGTAAGTGTAGCCGCTCTAAGTGAGTTCGGCTTTAAAAAGTATTTTCAAACAGAAGATGGCGAACTCTTTTACTATCCCATTCCAACCGGTGAAAAATTATATCAATATTACTTATCAATAGCAGACCAACGAGAAAACCCGCCACAAGCTGACGCCCTCCCACAGCAAAACAGTGCTGGCGAGCAAGCAAGTAGGCGGGCGAGGAAAACCGCTTTGGAAGCGGCTGATTTAGTCAATGTAAACACAACTTATTTTGTGCTTAATGATTATTGGTGGGCGTTTGATAAAATTTTAGCTGAAGCAAAATTTGAAGCTGACGAAATTAAGAGCATTGACGATGGCAAAATATTTATCTTTAAATACATAAAATAAGCACTCTTGACTTTTACAAAATAATTATTATAATAAACTAAAATACTAGATCTTTTCGCAGGAGGTAAAAATGGAAACTAAAAATGGAAAAACTGTGCGACCAGAGGAAAGGCGTGTATCGCTCCTTGATGCTTTGCCTAAAAAAATACACCGTTGGCTTTTTTTTATTTTCATTATACTTTTTGTTTTGGTTTTTCTTAATATGGGATAATCATAAATAAGGTCAAAAGCAACAAAAAAAACGCCCCCAATTTAATTTTTGTCGGGGGCGTTCTTATTTTTCAAACAAATTAACCTACTTCTTCCAAATCTTCTTCTAAGTACACTTCTGCGACATGAATAATTTTTTCTGCGGTCACTATTTTTACAACCTCTTTACAGGCTCTTTCTTGCGCTTTTTTTATTTTTGAAGAATTATTTTCCGCGACGAATGAATTTACATTTATTTTTTTTATCTCTTTTATTTCTTCTCCATAATTTTTAAAAGCCACATTAAAATTACGCTCTGCCTGTGTTTTTTTTTGCAATTGCGTCTTCTTTATTTTTAAATTCAACTTTTGGAATCAATTCTAAAATTTTCTCTTTATTTTCAAGTACTTTTTCCGGATCCCAAATACAGTTTATAAAAATTATATTTATTGCTGCTTCTGCTTCTTTTGGCGATAATTCTTGAGGTGGTGAATCAGGAATTTTTAAAACTCCTGCGCTGGTATCATAAATATTTTTTACCCCAAGTTTTGGTGGCTCAGGGGTATTCTTCTTGATTCCATAATATCCTTCTCTCTGTTCTTCAAGTTTTTCACGCAGTTTTGATTTTTTTGTTGCACCTATATTGCCTTTTTTCATAAACTCTCTACGACTTGGTTTTTTTTCTAAATTTAAATTTCCTGATATTCCTATTACCATATATTTTTCGTTAATTATTAACTATTTATAACATATTAGTAAAAAAATATAACCCTTGCTTGCCAACCCGCCTGCCTTACCGGCGAGACAGGTAGTTCCGCAGTATTGCGGAACGAATGCTTGACTTTTTTTAAAATCTATATTACACTAATACATCCATAAAGAAACAGAAAAATGGGAGGAATATTATGAACTTTTTACGAAAAGCACTAAATATAATTCCTGAATGGGCAATACCTTGTTTAATAATCCTTGCTTTTATTCTTTTATTTATTCTTGTAAAAATTTTTGTACCTGTATTAAATTGTACCTGTATTAAATGAATTAGCTTAGGTAACCCCGCCGCAAGCGGACGGGGTATCTTATTTGATTTAAGTCAGAAAACCTACGGTTTTCCGACACCTTTCCCTTTTATAATGTACCCACCCCAAGGGGATGGGGTATTAAAAATAATTAAAATTGCGCATAACATAAAAAGACCGCTTCACAGTGGTCTTCATTTTTTTTGACATATACTAATATTCGTGTTATTACATCTTGTTTATCCTTGACTTTTATATATAATAGAGTTAAGATGTTTTGAAATGCAAATCTATTTAAAAACTCCGCCTTTTAAAAAAGGCGCAGGGTAACCCTCCTATGTCTTATGACAGGGTGGGCAAAGAAGGGAGAAAAACAGTGGATACTGATGAAAATAAAGTTATAGAATTTGGTTCTTTACCAAAACTAATCAAAAAAGAGAAGTACTTACTTTCTTTGTCAGAAATACCAGCACTACTAGATCAAGAAAGAGAAAGTGAAGATTCTACCCCACCGCCTGCTTCTCCTCTGTCTCTTCTTGACCTCGCGCCAACTGACCCATAACATACAATAAATCGTTTATGGGTCTTTTTTTTATTATTTCATTATTTTGAAAATAAGTAACAACCTTTCTATATCCTAAAGCAAAATCATTTTTATTAAGCATGGCTGAAATATTATTTAAATGTGCTGATGTTTCTTCTTTTGTTTTCTTTCTTTCTTTAGAAAATTTTATTATTTCCTCCCCTAATTTAAAAGAAAGCCTTTTCTGTAAATCTTTATTTAAAGATTCTGGAATGCTTTTTGTATTTTTAACATCTTTAAGTAAAGCAACCATATCTTTAAAATTTAAATTTAAATTTACATCGCCTTTGCCAGCCTTTTCTTTAAATTTCTTTTCATTAATATTATAATCAAAAGAAATTTTAAAAGGCACTTCTTTTCCATCTATTTCTTTTGTTCTCTGAAAATTAAATTTTAATTTAAAATCAGCGCCTTTTATTTTTTCTACTTCCATGCCAGACCCTGGAAATAATTTCTTAAATTCTTCTTGATTTGTAGAAATATAATCAAAAATTTCATCAGCTAATTTTCTTAACTCTATTGTTTCAGCTTTTATTATTCGTGACCCTTCTTTTGGCCAGTTGATTTTTTGTTTTCTTTGATCAAATTTTATAATACTGCCGTCTTTTATGTTAAAAGTTTTGTCTTGTAAATCTCTTCTTTTTTCTCCATTAAATAATTCTTGAATCGCTTCTATATCATCAAATGTCATATTTTCAAGATCAGCCTCACTACTTGCTGATCTTTGTTTCTCTTCCTCTGCTCTAACCTCATCGCTTTCAAGATAACTATTTAATAATTCATCTAATTCATCTTCATCTGTTGATTTTACTTCAGGAGTTAAAACTGGGTTTTTTTCTGTTTGTTCGGATTTATTTTGTTTTGCTTTTTTTATTTTTTCAGCTCTTAACATATAAATAATTTAAATATAAAAACTGATTATATTTTAACATTTTTTTATTTTTCTAACAACATAATTATTGACTTCTTATTAACTATATATTACAATAATTATAATTGCTCCTTTCTCCTACCTCCATCATCTCTATTTCTAAAACATTACCACCAAACGATTCCTTTTTGAATCGTTTTTTCCCTCTGGATCAACCCTCCTCCAGAGGGCTTTTTTTATCTTAAATTATATACAATTTTATCTAAAATTAGCTAAAAAACTAATAGGAAAGCCTCACTCGCATTTAGTCATTTAAAAATGTAACTTTATCCCCCCCTCGTTAGGACATTTAA
>CAYPRN010000015.1:0-19742 GCA_964413295.1 uncultured Gammaproteobacteria bacterium
AAGATTATATATTAAATTTAGTGTTTTGTAATTTATAAACTAGGAATAGGGAACTTTAAGCACATCTCTTTTACCTCGTTTTTTATCGCCCGCAGTTTGACCTCGTCATTTTTATTATTTATAGCTTCATTTATCCAATTGGCAATTTGTTTTACTTCTGCTTCTTTCATGCCACGAGTAGTAATGGCTGGAGTTCCCAGCCTGACACCACTAGCTTTAAACGGAGGTAGTGGATCAAAAGGAATAGTGGATCTGGAAGTGGAAATACCGACTTTGTCCAATAGTTGTTCAGCTTCACGACCGTTGATATTTTTAGAAGTCATATCTACTACTATTAGATGATTATCAGTGCCATCAGAAATAATTTTAAAGCCATGACTTTGTAGTCCACTAGAAAGTGCTTTAGCGTTGATAATAGTTTGCTTGGCATACTCTTGAAAGTCAAGTTGTAAAGCTTCGCCAAAAGCAACAGCTTTAGCAGCAGTATTATTATCATGCGGTCCGCCTTGCATACCGGGAAAAACTGCTGTGTCAATTTTTTTAGCAAATTTTTCTTTGCACATAATTATGGCGCCACGTGGTCCGCGCAAAGTTTTATGCGTAGTAGTAGTGACAACATCAAAAATTGGCACAGGATTTTCCAATTGCTTGCCGGCAATTAATCCGGCAATATGAGCAATGTCGGCAAAAGTAATCGCACCAATTTCATCAGCAATATCTTGAAATTTTTGCCAGTCCATATTTCTGGAATAAGCAGAAAAACCGGCAATAATCATCTTAGGTTTTTCTTTGAGCGCGATTTTCCGCACTTCATCCATATTAATAATGCCAGTTTTTTTATCAACTGTGTATTGAACAAAATTATAAAGCAGTCCAGAAAAATTCACTGGGTGTCCATGTGATAAGTGTCCGCCATGATCAAGTTTTAATCCTAATACTTTATCACCCGGTTTTAATAGCGCAAAATAAACCGCGGCATTTGCTGGACTGCCTGAAAGTGGTTGAACATTAACATGTTCAGCGTTAAATAATTGTTTAGCCCGTTCAATAGCGGTTGTTTCTATAACGTCAACTACTTCATTACCAGCGTAGTAACGTTTACCCGGATAACCTTCAGAGTATTTGTTAGTAAATTCTGAACCAAGCGCGTCTAAAACAGCTTTAGAAACATAATTTTCTGAAGCGATTAATTCCATGCCTTCTTGCTGGCGTTTAATTTCATTTTGCAAGGCAGTAGAAATTTGCGGGTCTTGTTGGAGTGATTTGAATTGCATATAAACTACGAATTAATTGTTAAATTGTTTCATTGTTAAATTGTTACAAGGTTTGTTCGCAGTGTAGTATAACAATTTAACAATGGAGAAATTTTTTCGTGTTTCTCGTGTTTTTATCATACGGCAGTGAGAGGGGTTTGTCAAAATATCTCGCAAAACGTATAGCGCACAGCACATAACAAAAACACCCTCGCGGGCGTTAAATATTTTGCGTTATGAGTTATGTGAGATTATTTATTAATAAGAAAATAACATACATCCCCATCCTTTACTTCATAATCTTTACCTTCAGTTTTGACCAGCCCTTTCTCTTTAGTGCTATTCCAACCGTTATTATCTACAAAATCCTGCCAGCTAATTACTTCAGCGCGGATAAAACCTTTAATAAAATCAGTGTGAATTACACCAGCGGCCTCTGGGGCTTTGGTGTTTTGTTTAACTGTCCAAGCGCGAGTTTCTGGTTCGCCGGAAGTGAAGTAAGTGATCAAATTTAACATTTGATATGCTGTTTTAATTAGCTTGTCCAAGCCGGTTTCCGAGATGCCTAATTCTTTTTTATAATCAGCTTGTTCTTCTTCTGGTAGTTCAGCGATTTCGGACTCTAACTGGGCGTTGATTGTGATAGTATTTGTTTGTCCGACAGATGAAATTTCTTTGTCAGAATTATCATCAACATTAATTAAATATAAAAGCGGTTTTAAAGTAAGCAAATTAGATGGTTTTATAATTAATCGTTCCTCATCTGTAAACTGAAAATCGCGGACAGCTTGTTCGTCTTCCAAATTCTTTTTAATTTTTTCTAAAAGTTGTTTTTCTATCAATAGCTTCTTATCACCAGACTTAGCGTCTTTAGTAAGTCTAGTTAATCTATTATCTACACTCTGTAAATCAGCCATAATTAATTCCAAGTTGATAGTTTCAATATCTGATTCTGGATCAATTTTGCCGGCTACATGAGTGATGTCTGGGTTTTTAAAAGCGCGCACCACTTCAATAATCGCGTCCACCTCTCTAATGTGCGCTAAGAATTTATTACCCAAACCCTCTCCTTTGTGCGCTCCACTGACAATACCGGCAATATCAATAAACTCAACAGTAGTTGGTACAGTCTTTTTTGATTGAGAAATTTTGCTTAATTGTTCTAATCGTTCATCTGGAACATTAACAATACCGACGTTTGGTTCAATTGTACAAAATGCAAAATTAGAAGCCTCGGCCTGCTTCTTTTTTAGTAATGCATTAAAGGTTGTTGATTTGCCGACATTGGGAAGGCCGACGATACCGACGGATAGAGACATAAAAAATAATGCGAATATACAAATTAATATGCAAATTCTACAAACATACAAAACAAAAATTTATCTATTTGCAAGTTTGTAGAATACGCATGTATTTGTATATTTGCATTATTTTTTAAGTTTGTCCACCTCTGTCTTAATTTGATTTAATAGTTTTAATAGAGGAATAATTTTTTTTGAATAACTCTTTCTTTTTTGTAGAAAAGAATTAAGGGCGTTTTGAGATTTGGTAATGCATTTATTTACTAAAGCAAAGAATTTCGGTAAATCTGCTTTAACCATTTTTTTCATTTCAGCATCTGGTTCATTTTTAGCATGATACACTTCCGAAACAAGGCGAAAAGCTTTAGAAGAAAGCATGGAATGATACCAAGAAATAACTTTTAATTCTTCGTCTATGTCTTTGTCTGGTATTTCTACGCCAAATTGCACAACCATTTTTTGTTGTTCATAATGAAATTCATTTAAAAATTTATGAGTCTGTTTAAAGTATTTAGCTGCTTTTTTAACTAATATATGAGCTTCAAAATTTGGCTCTGGCTTTATTTCTTTTTCCATTTTTTCCATATCCTTGTCAGTTATGCCAAGCTCTTTCATTTTTGTATCTAACATTTTATGCAGATCTTTCATATCTTCGACAACATCTTTTAACACGATACTAGGGTCGTTTGGATCTTCACCGCGTTTAAGATGCATGGCTTTAGTTTCCTGTTCTTTGACATAGACATAGCATTTATTAGTATCTGGACAGCGCTCACACCAGCGATCGCAATAGTTATAAATACCAGATTTAAAGCCTTCTTTGCTTGATTTTTTGCCTTTATTTTGTTTAACAAGGCTATGTAAGTTGTTGATTTTTGGCATATTGACTGAATATTAATTATATGATAGAGTAAAATTTATGTATAAAAAAATGGAGGGAAAGAGAAAATGGTATTATCAATACAATTAGATTGTTCTTCACATAATTATTCTACAGTAATTATCAAGACATCTCAAGTTGGGGAAAATAAAAAACCAAGTGATTTTTATGATTTAGTCGATGGTTTTGGTCGATTAATGGGGTTGTTGTGGCACTTGGAAATGAAGTTAGATTGTAATGAGCAAAAAGTAATTAAACTTTTATTAGATTTATTAAATAGGGAAAATAAGTCAAAAAATATAAGAGGAAAAAATCTTTGGAATATTTTAAGAGATATGTTCCCTGTTTATCATCAATTTCATTATCAAGGATCAAAGGATGTAATAGTTACCACGGAAAAAGTAGCTATAAACACCACTAAATTAATAAAAACTTTACAAAAAGTGATTCCATTTCCTGCTATTTAGGAAATAAAGAATTACAAAACCGCATCCAGCAAAAAAGGATGCGGTTTTCTTTTTTTTACACTATTATTGACTTAAAAATAAAAATAATATAGTATTAAAATAATAAAAGATCTTTAAATCAATCGGTGGAGGTATTATTATGTTAAATTTTGTCAAACGTTTCATATGTACATTAACAGCCAAAATTTTTTCTTCTGGAAAGAATGATTGTCCAGTGAGAACACAAAAACCAGAATCTAGTTTTAATGAAAGCATTTTTAATTTTGAACGCCCAGAAGGGCCAGGTGATGTTATTATTTTTGATGGAAATGGTTTTGATTGGGGATGTGACTATCTTATAGAATGTGTAGATCCTGCTAGATCAGATTGTTGGATTGTACGCATTATAGCTACACATGGTCTAACCATACCAAACCATGAAGAATTAGTTTTTACAGTTAAGAAAAAAATAGTTGAAAAACATTTTTGTAAATTACCCGATCATAATTTTGATCCACAGATGTCACTTTTTCATAATTTTAACATTAATAGTCCAGAAATCATGATAGTTAATGGAGAAAGCTAAATCATCATAATCACTCAAAAACCGCATCCAGCGAAAAAGGAAGCGGTTTTTTTATTTAAAATATATTTTATTTTCTCTTCAACTTTTTTTCCATCTTTAAAATCTCTACTGTAGTTTTTATCACCGTATCAGGATTAAGAGAAATACTGTCTATGCCTTGTTCAACTAAAAAAGTTGCAAATTCAGGATAGTCGGATGGGGCTTGTCCGCAGATACCAATTTTAGTTTTTGTTTTTTTAGCATTTTGAATCGCTTGAGTGACAAATTTTTTAACCGCCAGATCGCGTTCATCATAAATTGGAGCAACTAACCCACTGTTTCGATCTGTGCCTAAAGTCATCATAGTCAAATCGTTGGTGCCGATAGAAAAACCGTCAACATATTTAGCAAATTCTTCAATTAGAATTATATTAGAAGGAATCTCTACCATTAAATATAGATCCAAGCCATGCTTGCCACGTTTTAAGCCGTTGGCTGACATAATTTTAGTAACCTTGTGTAGTTCCTCCAAAGTTCGAACAAAAGGAATCATAATTTTTATATTTTTTAAGCCCATTTGCTCGCGCGCCAGGCGCAAGGCTTGGCATTCTGTTTTAAACACCTCAACAAAGTTCGGATGGTAATAACGAGAAGCGCCTCGCCAGCCTAACATCGGATTTGATTCTTCTGGTTCAAAAAGATGACCGCCGATTAAATTTCGGTATTCATCAGTTTTAAAATCAGACAAGCGGACAATTACATCCTTAGGATAAAAAGCAGCGGAAATCATGGCAATGCCTTGAGAAAGTTTATCAATATAAAATTGTCTCTTATTTTCATAACCAATAGTTATTTCTTCAATTTGTTTTATTTCTTTTTTAGTTAATTTACGCTCCTTTCTTAATTTGTCATATTGTAGTAAGGCCATGGGATGAACTTTAATGTAAGTGGCGACAATAAATTCTTCGCGAGCCAAACCAACACCTTTGTTCGGAATAAAAGATGAGCTTAAGGCAACATCAGGCGCGCCAATATTCATCATGATAGCTGTTTTTGGTTCAGCCAAATTTTTAATATTAGTTTTATTAATTTTGAATTTTAAAATACCATCATAAACAAAACCTTCTTCGCCTTCAGCGCAACTGACAGTAATTTTATCGCCGGTCTTTATTTTTCGGCTACCAGTTTCACTGCCGACAATGCAAGGAATGCCTAATTCTCTAGAAACAATCGCGGCATGGCAGGTGCGACCACCTTTATCAGTTACGATGGCCGAGGCGATCTTCATAATTGGCTCCCAATCAGGGTCAGTCATGTCAGTTACTAAAACATCTCCTGGCTTGAATTTAATAATATCTTTAACATCCATAATTATTCTAGCTGTGCCAGCGCCGATTTTTCGACCGACTGATTTACCGCTAACGATCAACTTGCCTTTGTGGAATAATTTATATTCCTCAATAACATTATAGTCGCGTTGGCTTTGAACTGTTTCTGGGCGGGCTTGGACAATGTAAATTTTTTTATCACGCCCGTCTTTAGCCCATTCAATATCCATTGGTTTTTTGTAATAAGCCTCAATTAGCACACCCCACTCAGCCAGTTGTTTTACTTCAGTATCAGTAATTGATTGTTGGTGGCGGTCAACTAAAGAAACGTCAATATTTTTAGTCGGCTCCTTACGGTCATTATTATAAATCATTTTCAGCCGTTTGGGCCCGATGGATTTGGAAATGATAGCTTTAGTTGGTTTGAAATAATAAAATTCATCAGGGCTTACTTTGCCTTGGACAATATTTTCTCCTAGCCCGTAGATGGAATTAATCAAGACTGAATTTTTAAAACCAGATTCTGTATCAATGGTAAACATTACTCCGCTGGATGCTAAATCAGCTCGAACCATTTTTTGCACACCGACAGAAAGTGCGATTTTAAAATGATCAAAGCCCTTGTCTACGCGATAAGAAATAGCGCGATTAGTAAAAAGAGAGGCAATACATCTTTTAACAGCGATTAATAAATCAACCTCTCCCTCAATATTTAAAAAAGTTTCTTGCTGGCCGGCGAAAGAAGCGTCTGGTAGATCTTCAGCCGTAGCTGAAGAACGAACCGCCACATCTACATTCTGCGCTCGACATTCTTTAGAAAGCTGGCGATAGGCGTCGGTAATTTCTTTGGCAAAATCTTCAGGAAATTTTGCTTGCAAAATTATCTGGCGAACTTTGCGACCACGTTGAAGCAGATTGGCAACTTTGTGCGTATTTAATCCTTTTAGTATTCTTTTGATGTCATCTTTAATGCCCGCCTGTTCTAAGAAATAAAAATAGCCGTCGGCTGTAGTGGCAAAGCCATTGGGTACGCGAACGCCTTTTTTAGAAAGTTGAGAATACATTTCACCTAAAGAAGCATTTTTACCACCAACAACAGGAACGTCTTTAATAGAGAGTTCGTTGAAAAATTTGATATATTTAGGCATAGTCTGTTTTTTTGTCATTGCGAGCGAAGTCCCGACAATCGGGACGAAGCGAAGCAATCCCGTGAGCGTTAATTAAAATACTTTATTAATTGTTGTTATTTAATCCTCACGGGATTGCCACGGCCTACGGCCCGCAATGACAGAAGGATAATTGAGTTATTATAGTATTTCTATCTTAATTAAATTAGTCTGCCCTTGATAACCTAAAGGATGGCTGGCGCAGATAATAATAATTTCTCCTGGTTGGGCAATTTTTTCTTTAATCACTAATTTTTTTACATCAGTAATAAATTTATCAAATGATCCCATTTTTTTAAAAAGATAAGGAAAGATATTCCAGCTTAAATTAAGCTGGCGCTGGGTGATCTCAGAAGGTGATAAAGCTATAATTTTTTGTTTTAGCTTTAAAGAAGAAATAATGCGAGCAGTAAAACCAGAAGTAGTGGTGCAAATAATCGCCTGAGCATTGCTTTCTTCAGCCAGCGCTTGGCAACTTCTGGCAGTCGCTCTAGTGGTAGAGAATATTTTTTTAGCTGATCTGTCTTCAACAATTTTATTTATTTCTGCCGGTTCTGTTTCATGGGCGATTTTATCCATTATTTTAATTGTTTTAACCGGATATTTTCCATTAGCAGTTTCTCCAGAAAGCATAATCGCGTCTGTGCCGTCAAGAATAGCGTTGGCAACATCGCTTACCTCTGCCCGCGTTGGATAGGGTTTAACAATCATTGAGTTTAACATCTGAGTGGCGACAATAACCGGCTTAGAAACAGTTAAACATTTATTAATTATCTCTTTTTGAATCAAGGGCAAATCTTCCAGTGGTATTTCAATGCCTAAATCTCCGCGGGCAATCATAATAGCGTCGGAAGCTTCTAAAATTTTATCAAAATTTTTAACCGCTTCTGACTGTTCAATTTTAGAAATAATTCTAGTATGAATACCAGGCCATTTGCCTGGTTCAGCTGACTTTTTAAAATCAACTGATTTAAAGCCGAATTTTTTTTCCAGTTTTAATATATGCTGGCGCAGTTTAAACACATCTTGCTCGTTACTGACATAAGAAAGCGCAATAAAGTCAACTTTGTTTTTAATGCCAAATTCAAGGTCAGCCAAATCTTTTGCTGACAATGCTGGACATTTTATATTAGCTCCAGGCAGATTTAAACCTTTGTTGCTTTTAATAACCCCGTCATTCATAACTTGGCATTCAATTGCTTTTCTTTTTACTTTGATAACTTTTAATTCAATCGTGGCATCGTCAATATAAATAGTCTGGCCACTTTTAGTATATTTATAAAGGCGGGGAAATTGAATAGGAATATAAAGATGAGAGGTCTTGGCTGGTATGCTTAAATTTTCTGGAATTAAAACAACCTGATTCCCCTTTTTTACGATAATGCCTTCTTTGGCAAATTGGCCAGTCCTTATCTTAGGACCTTGTAGATCTAAGATAATTGAAATAGGTCTGTTTAAAGACGTAGATACCTCTCTGATATTTTTTAACAAATTTAAATGATAAGCATGATCTCGATGAGACATATTTAAACGGGCGACATCCATGCCAGCCAAAATCATTTTTTTTAGAACGCTAACGCCTTCGCTAGCCGGACCGATAGTAGCGATAATTTTAGTCTTTTGCATATATCCCTCACCCCAACCCTCTCCCGGAGGGAGAGGGAGCCTCTCTTATCTCACGGCAGAAGTATTTTGAAGTTTATTTATTTTAAAAATTATTACTTATTAATATTTTAAATCTAATTATTTTAATTTACATTGGCGATTCCCCCTCTCCCTTTGGGAGAGGGGGAAGGAGTGAGGGCGTTACAGGTTCCACTTTTTACTCCACTCATGAATAAGGGGAATTTCCCAGGCCTCACCGCTAAGAGTTTTAATAACGCCCACGATACTGATAGTCACTATTGCTATCATCCCAAAAAACCATATCATCCATCCTAAAATAGGAATAATTCCTATTACAAATATAACTATCCAAGTAACTAAAATAGTTAATCCTTGTCTGGCGTGGAACTGGGTGAACTCGCTATTCTTTTTTAACAACAATGGCACTAGACAAAGAATCCAAATATAAGAAAGCGTGGCAATAACTTTATTTTTTTCAACATCATCCGCATCAAATTTATTTTTTGGCTTAGACGAAGTTTTTTTATCCGCCGAAGCCTTGGCGGAGGTGGGTTTAGTAACTTTTTTCTTAGTAGACATATATTTCCCCCTTTAGTAAATAATTGATATTTTTATAATACCATAATTTGATATTTTTTAGAAATTTGGTAAGGTTAAAGTATATGAAAGAAAAAATTACTAAAATAAAATCAATCATAGAAGAAGAGAAAAAAAATAAAGAGTATTCAGAAAGAGTACAGAGTCTTTGGAGTGGGTATTTTCAAGGCAAACCGCCTAGGTCTAATTCTGGAGCTGAAGAGCGATTAATCAAAAACTGTAAAACCTATATAGGGATTATCCTAAAGGCTTATCAAGGTAAAATTGCTCCAGATAAAGTTGAAGCCATGCGTGCTAAAGCGCATAATGATATTATTAGCATGGTTATATCGCCAGGAATTAATCGATTAGCAATTGGAGAGGATGTTACTGAATTTGCCTCTAGAGTAGTGCATGGAGTTCCATTAAGGGATATGATTGATGACATAAGAAAAACTGGATAAATTTTGTTTAGCATTAAATAAAAAAGCCAGAGTTTATGCTCCGGCTTTTTGCATGAAGTTGATTTGGGTAATAGAAAAACCAACAAATACTTTCCCCCTAAATTCAACTTGATGTTTAAATATATTTTGATGGGGTTTGTTAAGAAGGGTAGCTGTTCCTCCTCCTTTTAGGAGAGTTATTATTTCTTCTAGTTCAGCTTGATAGCAAGATCTATTTTGTTCCCAACCATCAGTAAGATTATGAAATATTTTTTCTGCCTTAACCTCTGCTGTTGTTTTATTCATGATTATAACCTCCTTGTTATTTTAGTATATTGAAAATAAAGAGCGCATTCTATTGTATGTTATTATTTTATTCTTGTCAACAGCTCTTGTTTTTTAAACGATAATATGGCATTATTATGATAATTTATCAAGGGATGTGGTGTTCCGCCTACGCCCCTCCCGAGTGCTCGGGATGGGGACTACGGCGGATAAAAAATTAGTATACCCTAGTCAACTCGCTACGCTTGTGGCGGGGTAAAAGTCTCAATTACTTAATTAATAGAAGCGTGCAATTAAAATTTAAAAAGCCGACGTGGTGAAATTGGTATACACGCTTGCCTTAGGAGCAAGTGCCTTCGGGCGTGTGGGTTCGAGTCCCACCGTCGGCACAAATATATAATTTTTTAATTTCCCATGCTTTATGAAATTTAAAAATAAGAAGGTTTTAATAACTGGAGCGACTTCTGGCATTGGTTATGCCGTATCTAAATTATTAGCGCAGAATGGAGCGCAAGTTTTTTGTTTTGACCAAAAGATTCCAAGGAAACAAATTATTGGAGTAAAATATTTTAAAGTTGATATTACTAATAGTGGGCAGATTAAGAGGGCGCTGATAAAAGTTGGCGCGCCGATAGATATTTTAATAAACAACGCTGGCATTATGCGACGAGGTGATATTTTTTCTACCAGTGAAAAAGACTTTGATTTACTTTTTGATATTAATACTAAAGGATGTTGGCTAATGCTTAAATATACTAAACCGTATTTAGCAAGAAAAGCAACAATTTTACAAATGTCTTCCCGCCATGGACTATATCATCCGGTTGATCCAGCAATTTATGCTTTAACAAAAAGTGCTGTCTTATACTTAGCAGAAATATTAAGAAAGACTTGCCCAAAGTATAATGTAAAAATAGCTTGTCCTGGGTCTACTGACACTCCGCTCTCTTGTTATGGCATTACAGGCAAGGCATTGAAAAAGAAAAAAAAAGGCATGAAATCGCCGGAATTTTTAGCGGAGAAAATTGTAGAATTACTAAAATCTAAAAAAGATTATTTGATTTTTGATCAGAAAAAGGGTGGGTATTATTTTGAATAACCCCTACGAATTACGAATCCCGAGTACTCGGGACGAATATACGAATACAAAATTCACCTTTTTTTGGGTGTTTTTTGTTTATGTAAATTGGCGGAATTTTTATTTTATAGTATAATATAAATAGAAATATTATTAAGTAAAAATTATGACATTTAAAGATTTAGTGCAATTGTTGATTGATAATTATCCTACGATTGCAGGTTATGTTGTGTTTGGCTTACTAATTGGATTGTGTGTTCATTTTTATCATAAATTTAATAATAGAATTTGTAAGTTAGAACAAAATGATTTTAACGGACTAGAGACAAAGTTAGAAACAAAAATTAATGGCGTAGAAACAAAAATTAATCGCTTATTAGAAAAATTTAATAGTTTAATAGTGGCTTTATCTGAAAGTCAAATAATAAGTAATTCTGCATTATTTACAATTAATTCCCCTATTCAACTTACGGAAGAGGGCAAAAAACTGTTAGAGAAAGTAGGTTGGAGTGAAATTATAAATAATGAAAATAATAAACAATATTTTTTTAATAAGATTGAAAAAAGAGGAGCTAAGAATAAATATAGCATAGAAAAAAATTCTATAATCATTATTAATGACTTAATGAGTAGGAATGATAAGGATATATTAGATCCAATAAGAAAATATTTATATGAACATGCTGAAATTGACGATACTAGCGTTTTTACTGCTTGCGGGATTGATCTACGAGATAAATATTTTGAAATTCACCCTGAAATAAAAGAGTAAATAATTAAATTATAAAAAAATAAAGCTCAACTATATCTGTAGTTGAGTTTTTTGTTAGTGTGTTATACTGATATTAGTCAAAAGTCAGAAAGTTAAAAGTCTAAAGTGACTTTATAGAACTTAGATTCTAAGACGTGGCAGTGCCACGTTTCTACTTTCGACTTTTTGACTTTAAACTTTAAGGCTAATAAGATGGCTTCAAAAATATTATCAGCCACCGTAGTTGGATTAGACGCGGCCTTAGTAGAAGTGGAAGCGGAAATGGTGCCTGGTCCACTAGGTTCTATTGCGATTGTTGGTTTGCCAGATACGGCAGTGCAAGAATCAAAAGAGCGAGTGCGTAGCGCAGTATTGAATAGCGGTTGTAAATTTCCCAGCAAAAAGGTGGCAGTTAACTTAGCTCCAGCTGACATAAAAAAGCAGGGACCGATTTATGATTTGCCAATTGCTCTTAGTATTTTATTGGCTAGCAAAAAGATTAGTTTTATTTCTTCTATGGCTGAACTTTTTGTAGGCGAGTTAGCATTAGACGGAGAGGTGCGTTCAGTCAATGGCGTTTTACCAATAGCGATTGCCTCTAGAAAATTAGGAATTAAGAGATTGTATGTTCCAGAAGTTAATGCGGCCGAAGCAAATTTAGTTCGTGACATCTCTGTAATTCCGGTAAAATCACTGCGCCAATTAATTGATCATTTAGAAGGGAGGGAAGGCATTAAGCCAGCGGATTTTACTGTAGTTGATTTTAGAGTGACCGATACCGCTAGTGATATGTCTAATATTCAGGGACAAGAACAGGCCAAACGAGCATTGGAAATAGTGGCGGCTGGCGGACATAACGTGCTAATGTCTGGACCGCCTGGTTCAGGCAAAACAATGCTGGCGCGAACTATTCCTTCTATTTTACCAAAATTAACCTTGAAAGAAGCTTTAGATATTACCAAAATTTATAGTGTGGCCGGAGAATTACCAGAAGGAATTGCTTTAATTACTGTTCGCCCTTTTCGTTCGCCTCATCATACCGCGTCAGGAGCTGCTTTGGTAGGAGGAGGGACCTGGCCAAAGCCGGGGGAGATTTCATTAGCGCATCGGGGAGTTTTATTTTTAGATGAATTTGCGGAATTTCCGCGAGTGATGTTAGAGAATTTGCGACAACCACTAGAAGATGGTGTGATTTATATCTCGCGAGTAGCTGGTTCAATCCAGTTTCCAGCCCAATTTATTTTAGTGGCTGCCATGAATCCCTGTCCTTGTGGTTATAGCACTGATCCAAAGCGAGAGTGTTCTTGTTCACCTAATCAAATTCAGTATTATAAAAAAAGAATTTCCGGTCCGATTATTGACCGGATTGATTTGCATTTAGAAGTACCAAGCATGAAATTTGACAAATTAATCGGTGATGTCAAAGGAGAGTCTTCAGTAGAAATTAGAGCGCGCGTGGAAAAAGCAAGAGAACGGCAACAACAGCGCTTTGAATATTTAAATATAATTACTAATTCAGAAATGTCTTCGCAAGATGTAAAGCAGTTTTGCCAGCTTAATCAAGAATCATACCAATTATTACGAACAGCTGTGGAAAGGTTACATCTTTCTGCTCGCGCTTATTACCGTATTTTGAAAATTGCTCGCACGATCGCGGATTTAGCTGAACTTGACGATATTAAGACTGTCCATATTGCGGAAGCATTGCAATATAGACCAAAATTATGAATTAGTAAGTTGCTTTTATATGTGATATAATTAATCTACCAATTACCAATCTATACTAATATACCAATATCATCTAAATGGTTTTGTAGAAATATAAACTATTAGTTTGCTAAAATAGGTTAATAGAATATTGGTATATTTGTATGTAATTCGTAATTGGTATGGGTAAAACTTTATATAGCATCAAAAAATTTATTTTAAAATAGAAAGTATGAAAAATATTAAAACAAAATTTACAACCATTGGTTTAATTTTAGTATTTTTAGTCACCTCTGGCGCTAGTTGTGGTGTAGGTGGTGGCGACGAAAAAGAAACGTCTAAAGCAATAACTTTGGATTATTGGCGCGTTTGGGATGGCAAAGATACTTTTGATGATATTATTAATAGCTATAAAACGATTCATCCAAATGTAACAATTAAGTATAAAAAATTACGCTATGAAGAATATGAAAAAGAGTTGTTAGACGCTTTTGCTGAAGGTAGAGCGCCTGATATTGTTTCATTGCACAGTAGTTGGTTGCGTCGCTACCAGCAAAAGTTAGAACCGCTTCCACCATCCATTACTATGGGTTATCCGGTGGTGAAAGGCACTCTTAAAAAAGAAACAGTAATTGAAACTAGAACAAACAAAAGCATAACACCAGCTCAGATTAAGCAGGATTTTTTAGATGTTGTTTATGATAATGCAATTATTGAAGGAGAAATTTATGGTTTACCTTTAAGCGTAGATTCATTAGTGCTTTTTTATAACCGCGATTTATTAAACGTAGCTGGTATTACGGAAGCGCCTCGTTATTGGAATGAAACTTTTTTAAAGAATGTTAAAGCCATGACAACTGAAGATAATGATGGAAATTTAGTACAGTCAGGGGTGGCTTTAGGAACTAGCGCAAATGTTCAACGTTATAGTGATATTTTATCATTATTAATGATGCAAAATGGAGCTGAGATGCTAGATGAAAAAGGAAATGTAGCCTTTCATCAAAAACCAAGAATGTCCAATAAAGATTATGCTCCTGGGTTAGACGCTTTGCGTTTTTATACAGACTTTGCTAATCCGTTGAAAGAAGTTTATAACTGGAATGATAGCATGCCAGATTCACTAAGCGCTTTTGTTGAAGGGCGAGTAGCAATGTTTTTCGGATATGCTTATCATTTACCTCAAATTAAAGCCCAAGCGCCACGGCTTAATTTTGGCATTAGCCCGATGTTGCAAGTTGAAGGAGGACATAATATAAATTTTGCTAATTTATGGGTAGAGTCTGTTTCTAAACAAAGTGAAAATACTGATGTGGCTTGGGATTTTATCCAATTTGCCACCAAAGCCGAACAAGCTAAAAAATTTCTAGCTAAAGCTAATAAGCCGACTGCTTTACGCTCCTTAGTTAACTCGCAGAAAGAGGATGAAGGATTGGCGGTTTTTGCCGAACAACTTTTAACTGCTACTAATTGGTACACTGGCAATGATTATAACGCAACCGAAATAATTATCGGTGAAATGATTGAACAAGCTCTGCTTGATCCTGCCAAAATAGATAAAGCGATTACCTTAGGAGCGAAGAAGGTTCAGCAAACTATCAAGTAGAAAGTCGGAAAGTCAAAAAGTAACAAGTTAGAATTTGTTTGCTGACGATTAAATAATTAGTAAAACTAGTAAGATTAGTAAAATATGTAATTAGTAAAAATGTTGCAGAGTAGCAGATTACTAGTTTTACATATTTTACTAATTACTCGTTTGTAAATATGAAATCACTTTCAAGAATAAATAAGATAACAGTTATAGCAGTACTTCTGTTTTTTGTTTTTACTATCTTTGTTAATGTTGGGTTGGCGCAAGATAATGGAAATGGTGGTATTTTACCAAAACCCAGCAATGACAATTGTCCCCCTAATTATAAAGGAGACAATTGTGGAGGATATACTTTAGACGATTTTATACGACTAGCCGTTAATGCGTCAAACTGGATGTTAGGAATAGTTGGCTCGTTGGCTTTATTGTTTTTTGTTTACGGTGGATTTATGATGATTATTTCAGCTGGCAATACAGAGCGATCAGGCAAAGCTAAAACTATTTTAACTAATGCGATTATTGGACTGGTGATAGTGTTCACTAGTTGGTTGATTATTGAATTTGTAGTTAGGAGTCTTGGGTATAAAGAAGAGTGGAATAGAGTTGCGGTTTCTCAGCAGAGGGAGTATAAGGCAAATCAAGTTAAAACATCATTACAAGGCTCTTTAGTGCAAAGTTCTTTTAATATTAATAATGTGCCTGATATAAGAAATATGAGTGAACAAAATTTTAATTTATGGGTTGAGAGTCAAGGGGTTGACACTTCTAGTTCTCTCTATCAATTTTATAGTAATGATATTTATGATATTGGTCAAAAAATAATAAATAAAGAAATAACATCATCACAAGAGCTTTATAATAATTTACCAACAACCGCTAAATTTCTTTTAGATAGAGAAGAGGTTAATCAAGCATGGGGCGAAATTGAAAGTCAGTTGAATTGATAAAATTTTTTAAGATTTGTATTTTTAAAAACATTTAAACAACAAGGGGAGATTTTTAAGGTCTCCTTTTTTCTAGCTCTTGCGGGACTGTCACCAAATACCTTTTTGTCCTAAATTTCCATATTTCGGTCAAATTTTCTAAAAATTTTTTTAGCTTAGCTTAGGCTAAACTGCAAAAATTATTTAAAAAATTATGTCTCAAAATTTGAAAATTTATATTCAAAAGAGCATTCGGTGATAGTCCCTAACCACATGGATTTTCATAAAAAAAAATTTGTAGAAGAAACCTTAAGTGAAGTTTTACAGCAAATGCGTGAAGATAAAAATGTTAGTTTAGAAGAAGTTGCTAAAGCAATTAAGATTAATGTTGAATACTTAAAAGCGCTGGAACAAGGAAAATATGACAAGTTACCTAAAGGGGTTTATGGTAGAAGTTTTTTAAAAGAGTATTGCTTTTATTTAAAGCTTGATTGTCAACAGGCACTGGCATTATATGAAAAAGAAATTATGGCGCAAGCAGAGCCGGAGGGGATAAAGAAAATTTTTAGCCATAAACGAGTAAAAAAGCACCAATTTTTGTCCTTGCCTAAAATAATACGCAATAGTATACTGGTTGTAGTTATTTTATTTTTTCTTGCCTACCTTGGCGTAAGAGTGAGAGATATTATTGCTCCGCCGGCATTGCAGATTAGCTTTCCGCCAGAAAATTACATTAGCGAAGACACCGCGATTGAAATATTGGGAGTAGCAGAATCAGATGTGCGCATTTTTATTAATGAAGAAGAAATTTTAAGCAATGAGCAAGGTGAATTTCAATATTCAATTCATTTGCAACAAGGAATTAATATAATTCGCGTGACTGCTAAAAAGAGATATGGACGGGATGCGGAAGCAGTAAGAAAGGTTTTGGTTAAGTAGACGCTAGCTGACTAGTTACTTAGTTGCTTAGTTAACTAGTCGTTTAATTTCAAATAAATTAATTAATCCAGAGCATGGGACTAAGTAACTAATCAACTAATTAACTATCTAACTAACTCATATGCCAAAAGATGAAAAATTTAAAATAAAAACAAATTATGATGATGAAAACAAGAAATCTGTTGATGAAAGTAAAAATAAAGAAGTAAAGAACAGTGGTAATACTTTGAAGCAACAAGCCGTCGAAGAAGCAGTTGGACAAATTAAACAGCGATTTGGCGAAGGCGCGATTATGAAACTAGGAGAAGCTAAAAATATGATAGTTGAGGGCGTGCCGACAGGTTGTTTATCATTGGATATTGCGCTAGGCAATGGCATGCCACGTGGACGTATTATTGAAGTGTTTGGTCCAGAAGCTTCTGGTAAAACAACTTTAGCCCAGCATGTAGTAGCTGAAGTGCAAAAAGCAGGAGGCATAGCGGCTTTTGTTGACGCTGAACACGCGCTTGATCCTGATTATGCAAAAATAATTGGTGTTAATGTTAATGAAATGCTTATTTCCCAACCAGATACAGGTGAACAGGCTTTAGAAATAGTAGAAACATTAGTGCGTTCTAATGCAGTTGATGTAATTGTAGTAGATAGTGTGGCTGCTCTAGTGCCAAAAGCGGAAATTGAAGGAGACATGGGCGCTAGTCATATGGGTTTGCAGGCGCGTTTAATGTCGCAGGCTTTGCGTAAACTTTCCGGCGTTGTTTCTAAGTCGCAAACAGTAGTAATTTTTATTAATCAAATTCGACACAAAATTGGTGTCTTCTTTGGCAATCCGGAAACAACTCCTGGCGGAAACGCCTTAAAGTTTTATTGTTCAGTGCGGATAGAAGTTCGTCGTAGCGCGCAGATTAAACAAGCGGAAAAAATTATTGGCAATCGCGTGAAAGTTAAAATTGTAAAAAATAAAGTAGCTCCGCCATTTAGAACTACTGAATTTGACATAATGTATAATGAAGGAATTTCTATTGCCGGTGATTTGCTAGATGTTGGTATTGTTTATGGAGTAATAAATAAATCTGGCAACTCTTATAGCTATGGTGAAGAAAAATTTGGTGTAGGCAGAGAGACTGCTAAAACTTATTTACGCGCTAATCCGAAATTAATGAAAGAGCTACGCAATAAGATATTGAGTGAGATTAAGGCGAGAGAGATCAACGCGTAACGTTTCCCGCATAACGCGTAGTGCGTAACGCATAACACAAAATAAAAAAACTCTCCGATTAAGTTTGGAGAGTTTTTTAAATCAAAATAAAAAACTGTGACCAACTCGTTGAGCTATTGGTCACGGTAAATTTTCACTTAAGTCCGAATTTTAAGAAAGAGCGTGGGAAATGTCGATATCTTCTAGTGGTACTTCCATTTTACCACTAGGCCATTCAACTAATGCTTTTTTCAATCCAACCCTTTCTGTAATAACTCCCATTTGTCCTTTACAAATGTAGAAATCTCCTCGGATATCATTGTTGGCTTTGACAATCGCCCCTAGTTTATATCGGGAGATGTCGCCCATAGTACCATCTGTCGAATTCTTGAGTTGTGTGGTTTGCGTGTCTAGGAGTCCTTCGATTTCTTTCGCACAATCGGGTTGAGATGTAGTAGCAAGGTTTTTGAGGTTTTGCATTGTTTGATCAAGCGTTGCATTATGATCTGTAAATAGTATGCGAGTACTTTCTCCTTCTTCACCATCAGGAAGTAAATCAAATTCACCCTTTTTTGCCATTGCCTGTTTTATAAAATTTTCAATATTTATTAATCTGTTTGTTTCTTCGTTCATGATATTACCCCTTTCTGCTAGAGTATATTATGTATTATTGCATATATAGTGAAAAAGTCAACATTTTCGCATTGGGTCACCTAAAATGTAACTTTCCTGTCTATGGTTGGGTCATATAAAATGTAACCAAGATTATTAATTTAATTAAGGTTACAACTATGACCATTATGAGCAAAAAAGAGCTAATTTAAGACTACTAAAACAAGATATCTCAAAGCAAGCAGGAAAGATAAAAGTAAGATATTAGATGAATTTTGTGGCAATACAGAGTATAATAGAAAATACGCAATAAGAATACTACAAGCTGGCTATGATAATAATACAGTAACTGATCGCGGACGCAGACAAAGAAAAGATAAGTATGACAACCGAACAATATTAGTGGCCAAGAAAATCTGGGAGTTGCTGGATTTTCCCTGTGGTCAAAGATTGCAACCGATGCTTGAACCGATGATTAAATGCTTAACCGCTCATGGTGAGCTGAATTTAAGCGAGAATACCGCAAATCAGTTAAAAACTATCAGCGCTAAAACACTTGACCGAAAACTAAAGCCAGAGCGAAAACGTCTACGGCTAAAGCGTAATCGCGGAACAACCAGACATGGCTCATTGTTAAAGTCGTCTATTCCGATTAGAATCACTAATTGGGATACAAGCAGAGTTGGATTTATGGAAATGGACACTGTGGCTCATAATGGCGGAGATCCTGCTGGAGAGTTTATTTATTCGCTGGATATGGTGGAAATAGCCTCTGGCTGGTCAGAACAATGTGCGGTTTTAGGAAAAGGTGAGCAAGGTATTGTAAAAGCCATTAATACTATTAAAACAAGTCTACCTTTTGCCCTGCGAGGATTAGACAGCGACAATGGCTCGGAATTCATCAACTATCATTTAGTTAGGTATTGTGAACAGGAAAAAATGTATTTTACTCGCTCTCGTCCAAGACCGAAAAAATGACAATGCCTATGTGGAGCAGAAAAATTACACTCATATTCGTCGCTGGCTGGGATATGGACGATATGATACCCAACAACAGTTAGATGCTATGAATAATTT
>CAYPRN010000016.1:0-19504 GCA_964413295.1 uncultured Gammaproteobacteria bacterium
ATTTTATATGACCCAACCACAGGCAGGAAAGTTACATTTTAGGTGACCCAATGCGGGAGTTTTGCTTTTTATGTCAACATTTGTTACGCTAAAGTAGAAATTAGTCTTTAGTGATTTAAGTGGTTAGCGATTCATTAATCCAAATATACTGTACGGACTTAAGATATCGTGCAACTATCCGAATGCCACGAATGATTCTGATAAAGTTTTTAGAATCATTCGTGGCATTCGGATAGTTGCAGGCAGGTTTAAATCTATATAATTCATTCGTATTAAATGATTGATAATGATTTAGATCCGCTAAAATTTACTTCTAGTATGCAAAAAGTTTTAGACCTCCACATTCATTCTAAATACTCTCGCGCTTGTTCTAAAAATTTAGAATTAGAGCAAATTGCGCGAACTTGCGAAATAAAGGGCGTTGATATTATTGCGACCGGGGATTTTACTTTTCCAAAATGGCAACAAGACATTACAGAGAAATTAACAGAAGAAAAAGGTTTATATAAATTAAAAAATAGTAAAACTAAATTTATTCTTTCAACTGAACTGGCTTTAATATATAAACAAGGAGAGGGGCACGCTAGAAGATTGCATTTAGTCGTGCTAGCACCGAATTTAAAAGCAGTTGCGAAGTTTAATGAATATTTAGCCAGTCATGGTTATAATATTCGTTCAGACGGGCGACCAATTTTAGGAATGTCAGCAATTGAACTGTGTAAAATATTATTTGAGATAGATGAGAAGTTTATGGTAATTCCAGCGCATATTTGGACGCCGTGGTTTGCTGTTTTTGGTTCAAAATCAGGCTTTGATAGTATAGCAGAATGTTTTGAAGAGTTTACTAAAAATATTTATGCTTACGAAACTGGACTTTCATCTGACCCGGCTATGAATTGGCGGATTTCAGAATTAGATAATTTAACATTGCTTTCTAATTCAGATGCGCATAGCTTACCGAATATTGCTCGCGAAGCAAATGTGTTTGAAATGTCAGAAGTTAGTTATGATGCAATTTATGACATTATAAAAAATAGTTCTCCCCGTCTTCGCCAAGGCTACGACGGGCAAGCCAAAAGTAAATACGGTAAAATATTGTATACAATAGAATTTTATCCGGAAGAGGGGATGTATCATTATGACGGGCATCGGAACTGTGGCATCAGATTTACTCCGGCAGAAACAAAAAAACACCAAGGTATTTGCCCTAAGTGCAAGAAGAAATTAACAGTAGGAGTTGACTATCGTGTTAATGAATTAGCCGATAGGGAATTAGGTTTTAAACCCAAGGGGGTAGCAGATTTTAAAAAATTAGTTGAGTTGGATAAAATAATCGCTGAAAGCATGGATATAAAAAGTAGATCATCACAAAAAGTGCAAGCAGAGTATAATAGTTTGATCAAAAAAATAGGGACAAACGAATTGGACATTTTAATCAGCCAGCCATTAGATGCTTTAGCTAAAGCTACTCTGCCAGAAGTTGTGGAAGGCATTAACCGTGTTCGCGAAGAAAAACTTATTATTAAACCCGGCTTTGACGGGCAATATGGCACAATTAAAATTTTTAGTGAAAAAGAAAAAAATAAACAGACAAAATTATTTTAACTCCACAAATCTACAAATCACAAACAACTTTCTTTTTTGTCATTTCGGGCATAATAAGTACCAAAAATCCCACACTATCTAGTGTTAATTATTTAACAACACATAGTGTGGGATTTTTATTTTATTTCTTTTTTCTGCGTTTAGCTGGCTTTCTCTTCTTAGTAGCCTTTCTTTTAGCTGGCTTTCTCTTCTTAGTAGCCTTTCTTTTAGCTGGTTTGCGTTTAGCTACTTTTTTGCGTTTTGGCGCAACTTTTCTTTTAGCTGGTTTACGCTTAGCTACTTTGCGTTTTTTTGCTGGTTTCTTTTTAGCAGCTTTTCTTTTTTTGACTGGCATAATTTGTCACCCCCTTTCCTCCTTATTTTACTAATAGCAATTATTTTTAATAATTACCACTAATAAAAAGATAAAATTTTTAAAATTATATAAAGTTTATTCTAAATTCAAATCAATATTAAACAATAATATAAGAGCTGTAAACTTAAATCTTTATCCTACTAATTACGAATCACTTACTAATATACCAATATTCCATTAACTTATTTTAGCGAATATATAATTTGTATTTCTATAAATCGTTTAAGTAGTGTTCGTATATTAGTAAGTGATTCGTAATTGGTAGGGAAATAAAGTTTGTTTATATAATTTACTTTTCACTGACATTAGAATAAATTTAAAAATTTTTTATGTGAGTCCTATCTATTTTAATTATAAAGTATTTTTTTTGTTTTAACAATACATTGTTTAGAAAAAATAAAACTATAAAATATAAAATAAATTTATTTTTAAAATTTTATTGTCTGAACTTGTCACAATCGTTCTGTAATCCTCTAAGAAAAATTTAAAAAGCAATTCGTTAAATTATTTTTATAGCATAATAAGAATTGGAATGATAATTATAATTTTTTTATAACATGATATAAAATAAAGCAATTTATTGAATATTAGCCAATAAATAGGGTATTATAACAGTAGTTGTTGACAAAAAAAATTTATTATGCTAAGATACTATATTACCTTAACTAAAGCTGATTTAAGCGGGCTAGGCACGACAAGCATGGGGATTTTACCGCCGATTATTTTTGGTTTCGACTCGAAATTTTCGATGGAAAAATTTTCTGCCTGCCCGCTCAAGTCAGTTTTTTTATTTTATAAAATTTTTTGTTAAAGAATAAAAAAGTTATCCACTATTTTATAATTTACTTTATAATTATAAAATAAAAATATTAGCGTTCATTCGTAATAGATTAGTGTTCATTTTTGTATGGTTTTATTACTAATCAACACAAATTAATACGAATTTTTGAGTTTATTAATTTAATATAATTAATTATTCAGCTAGAATTTTTTTAATTTCTTCTGCTATCGCCGGCGTGGAAGTTGCCTTGCCAACTAAACAAACTTCCTGCCATGGCCGATAGTGGCTGTAAAATGTTTCTTCTTTTACTTCTCCGTCAGGATATTCAACTTTATAATAAAAATTAGCATCAGCTCCGTTATGCGCGTGCTCAGTGCATTTCTTTTCTCTGGGAGCAAGTTCATCGGTCTCAATTATTTTAGTTGGTGGTGGTTGAGTAATATTATAGATATTAGGTTTGCCTATAATTATTTTACGTTGATCATTAGTTCCCCAAAAATCAAAATATAAATTATTACCTTCAATTCTTCTTTGAATTAAAATATAATTATTAGTATCATTTTTAAATTTAAAATCCGGCGCTGGATCATAAATAGTAGCGTCAGTACCGGCTGGTTCATAGTAACTGACGCGGTAAGAATGATTGCGTCGTTCAGTAATAGGCAATCCTGTTTCAAGGCTGGCGCGAAAAACAGTAGTTCCTATTTGGCAGAGTCCGCCACCATATTCAGGAATTGTTTCATCGCCTTTAATTACTAATTCAGGTAAGTAGCCAGTAGAAGCACTTATTACTCCTAATGTTTTAATTAAAGAAAATTCTTCTCCTGGCGCAATCAATGTGCCATGTACTGCCATTGCTCCAGTAGCTATATTATGGCGTCGATTACGGGGAGAGCCGGCAAAGCTAGAATAGCCTGTGCCGATTAATTCTGTAATACCCAAGTTATTAACATTTTCATTAGTAATTTCGCTAGCCACTTCTTCAACTATCAACTCAATAGCTAAAGGACTAACGCTCATTTTTTCAGTGGTTGATAAAATGATCGTAGTTAAAGTTTTTTCAATTTTTTCAGCGCTGGCAGAGACATTAAGTTTTTGTCCGGAACGACTTGATTTAAATTCACTAACCTTTTTGCCGTTAATAGTAAATTTAGCGTTAATCGGCTTTTGATCAATATCAGAGCTGACTTTAGTAGCCAGTAATTGTTCAAGAGCGTTTAAGTTAAGACCGATGGCAATCTGAGAATTTTTATCTTTTTTTAGTTTTAAGAGAAAAGTGAAGAATTGTTTCCCACTAGATATTTTTTTGGCAGTTATTAATGAAGCCAGTTCTGTTTGATTGATACCCCATTTTTTTTTCTGAGCTGATATATCGTCGGCTATATATAAAGTAAGAGGAGCTAAAGCCAGCATACTCTGCACTTGTTTTATAATAAGTTGAAGTTGATCATTATAAATATCGGGATAATCAGTTTTAAGGATAATATCAATCGGCTCAGTGCTTAAATTAGCAAGCCGATTTTTAATTTTAGTAATAATTTCTTCATAATCAAAAACACTTCCGTATTGTTCATGGCTAATGTCAATTTTTTCATTGTCAAAAAAAATGGTAGCGTCTTTAGCAGTTGTTTCATATTGACTAAAGTGCTGGATAAGCAGTTTTTTTACTTCTACTTCATTAATATAATAATCAGCTTTATAATCTGGAGAAAAAATAAACAAAGTCAGTTGTTGCTGTATTTTAGTAAACCAGTTTCCTTGGCGACCAATTTGAAATAAATCATGCAAGGCATTATCAGTATTAATAGAAAATAAATCAAATGATATGTCTGGATTTGTAGTTAGGGGAGAGGGAGTTAAAATAAAAGTCTCATCATTATAAATAATAGTTAAGCCATCTTTAAGGATGCTGTCAATTTTTTTCCCAGCAATGGAGCGCGTTTCTTCAACTGTTTTTGCTCTTAATGAGGTATTAGTTAAAGTGGCTCCAGGAAAATATGTATAAGCATATGCTTTTTGATAAACAAATACAAAACAAATTACCAACAAGCTGGAAATAAAAAAAATAGCTAATCCATTAGACAGCCATTTTGGTATAAAAAATTCAGGCATTTTTATTTTTGCCTGTTTTTTAATTATTTTACTTAATTTGTTTTTTATTTTTTTTAACACAATTGCTATGAATCATTTGCTAGTATTTCATTTAATAGATGCTTGGCAAATTCTTTTTGAAAATTTGTTTTATCTTTTTGAACGCAAGTGGCAATATTAATAACATCGCCTTCTTTAACTTCAGTTGGCAATAATACTAACGGTAATGTATAGTTTTTATTTTCATGAACGATTGCTACTCGATCCTCCTCAATTCTATCAATAGTCGCTGTAAATATATTCATATTAATTTTTTACTTTTACCGAAATTTGTTTTTCGGTCTGCGCTTTAGGCAAGGTAACAGTTAAAATTCCATTTTCAATAGTAGCATCAATTTTATCAGTTTTTACTTCAACTGGTAAAATAATAGAGCGAGAAAAATTTCCCCAGTAACATTCCTGGTAAAAGTAGCTATCTTCTTTTACTTCTTCTTTCATTTCGCGTTTACCGCGAATAGTCAACATGTCATTGTTTACAGAAATATCAATATCCTCGGATTTAACGCCGGCAATAGTAGATTTAACAATAATATTATCTTTTGTTTGGTAGACATCAATCGATAATTGTCCTTCTTCATAATCATCAGCTAGCCAATTTTCTTCTGACATTTCTTCTTTAGTTTCCGTGTCATTATGAACATCCACTTCTTTTTTTTGATTAAGTCCAGATAAGTTGGTAAAAAACCCCATAAGCGTAAGTGTGATGCAAATCCGCGAACAAGATGTAATGCTTCCACCTTCGCTAAAGCTACGGTGGATAAAAATCTGCGAATTGCGAATACTAAGAATAAATATTAACTATAGTTATTATACAAAAAAAAGAAAGAAGTGGCAAGAAAATAAAAAGCGCACCTACTCTTTAGTAAGCTTTAGTCACAAAGTCTCTCAACTCCACCCCTGTATTATATAAAAAAATCCCTTGGATTGTATAAAGAATCCAAGGGACTAAGTGACAAAGAGTTAATTTTTTTGCTTGGTTAACGAAAAAAAACAAAGAGACTAAGAGCTAAGTTGTGGAACAACAACGCGAAGATGGTCGTTGGCAGGGCAGACGTTTTTGTCCTCAAAGTAGCAAATGTCCACGCCGGGCTCGCCGACGGAGTCCGTACTCACAAGGGCGACGAAAAATTTGTCGTTTTCCTTAAATAGGAAAAGAGTTGCCCATCCTTCTGGATGGAGCCAGTCTTTGTGTTCCTCCACAAAGCTAATAATCTGATCTTGCCCTAGGCGCAATTTTTCAAGGTTTTTTGAGATTAAGTTAAACATCTGCGAAAAATTCGCGTCTTTCTTCATCTCATATATAGACACTGGCGTTTCCGACGTTGATTTACCTTCCACGTCCGTTCCCCAAGTCGTAAAATCAGAGTCAATGTAGTTAAATACATTGTCTGCCTTAGCGATTGTCCGCTTCCCATTCTTGGGAGCGATAACGATACTCTTTCCTTCGGAAATCAGTTTTAGTACCATTTTACTTCTCCTTTTTTTAAAAAATGTTTGAAAAATTGTTTTTTTCAGTCAATGTTTAATCATAGCGCATTTTGTGCTATTTGTCAACGGTCGCGGGTTTTTTCAGTAATGTTTAGTAAAATTAGGTTCTAATAGCGTTGTGCGTCGTCCGTCAGTTAACCTTCAAAAAGCCGAGAAGTTTTATTGTGGTGGATGTATCTGGACTCGCCCGGCATGCGCCAGGTAAAAACCATTAATCTTCTTGTGGGCTCGTGCAGACTCGAACTGCAGACCTCCACGATGTCAACGTGGCGTTCTAACCAACTGAACTACGAGCCCAATAATCAACTGCTTGCCCCGCCTTCATGGCGGGGAGCTATATGCCTTCATTCATTTAAATTTCTAATTCCATTATATCCTACAAAGTTAGTTTGCTCAATTTACTTTTAAGGTGCTCTATTATTTTAGTTTCAAACTCAACCAAGGGTTTGTCAGAGGTGATGATAGCGTGATTTTTTGAATTTATTTTTGTAGTTAAATTATTTTCTTTAAATTCTCGCATTAAATTACGAATATCAATATTTTTAAAAGTGTAAATTTGCGCTGTACTTTTATGATTATCGCTACCAGTAAAAAGGGCAATAACTTCCGCTTCCGGCACATTAACTATTAATTCTTCAATAACATTATCAATATCATCAGGCTGGCTGTTAGTTTTCGAAAAATCGGCTTCATTTAATGATGACCAGACAAAGCGTCCGTCTAAGGTCTGTTGCAACTTAGCCAGCACGCGTCCCCAGAGTTTTAGAGTATTAATATCTCGGCTTTGGTAAAGATGATGGATAATTTCTTCACGGCGCGCTCCTAAATTAACTAAGTCACTGGCAATAGTTAAGCTATTAGGCGTTAGCGATCCGATTTTAAAACTTTTGCTTTCAGTAATAATGCCGGTTAATAAACAAGTGGCTATATCTGAATTAATTATTTCTGCCGAGTGATTATGTAAAAGTAAAAATAAAATTTCCGCTGTAGCTAAAGCGGTGATTTGCACATAGTTAATTTGTCCAAATTCTTCGTTATGAGGATGATGGTCAATATTAATAACAGGAGTGTTATAAAAAAATTCAGTATTATGATTGTAAATTCCATTTAGTAATTCTAGATCTGGTGTCGCTAAAATAATAATAAGATCATAGTCATCTCCGACCATTCCCGAACTAACATCTGCTGGCGTAAATTGCCCCTCTTGCGGTGTAATCATAAAATTCAATTTATTGCCATTGGCCTCATAACTAATATCTGTAGCCGATGCCCTGGAAGTATCTAAAGAAATAATAAATTGTTTAGTGGTATTTAATTTAGGTTGAACTACAGAGATGCTAGGCAAGAAAGAGAATAATTTTGGTTTTTGAAAATTAGCATTAATGATGCTTACATTTTTATTTAATTTTTTTAAAAACAAATACAAAGCCAGCGCGGAAGATATTGCATCGCCGTCATAGTCTTCTTTAAAAGTAATAAGAATATTATTAGCTTTTTCTATTTGATCAAAAATTTGTTGTTCGTCTGTGAGCATTGGTAATTGTAAATTAAGTTATCGTATTATAATAAAATATATATTTTTTCAGGACAAGGGTATAAACTGTTGAAAGTAGCTTAATAAGTTAAATAAGATAGTTGATTAATATAACTTAGTTTCTAGTAAGTGTCAAATTTAATAAATTTCTTGCAATTTAACACTAAATTTGATAAGTTTATATATATGAAGAAGACAAACAAGGATTTACCAAAAGCATACGATCCTCAAAAATATGAGGATTCTATTTATAAAAAATGGGAAGAGTCTGGGTTGTTTAATCCAGATGTTTGTGTTGATAAAGGCGTTTGTAAAAAAGACGCTGAATCTTATACTATTGTTCTGCCACCGCCGAATATTACTGATAAATTGCATTTAGGTCATGTAGTCATGGTAGCAGTTTCTGATATTTTAATTCGTTATAACCGAATGAACGGCAAACGAACGCTCTGGATTCCGGGAACAGACCATGCGGCGATTGCTACCCAAAATGTAGTAGAGAAGAAGCTATTGAAAGAAGAAAAAAAATCTAGACATGATTTAGGTCGGGAAAAATTTTTAACAGAAGTTAATAAATTTGTAAAAGAAACGCAAACGACAATTATTCATCAGCTGAAAAAAACTGGAGCGTCTTTAGATTGGTCTCGTGAAGCTTTTACTTTAGATAAACAACGGCAGCAGGCGGTAAAACAGATGTTCGTGGATATGTATAAGGAAGGCGCAATTTATCAAGGACATAGAATTGTAAATTGGTGTCCGCGTTGCCAATCAACTTTAGCTGATGATGAAGTGGAACATAAAGAGCAGAACGCTAAACTTTATACTTTTAAATACAGTAAAGATTTTCCTTTTGCAATCTCTACTACGCGCCCAGAAACAAAATTAGGCGACACAGCTGTGGCAGTTAATCCAAAAGATGCCAGATATAAAAAATATATTGGCAAAGAATTTAAAGTTAATTTTGTCGGCGTTGATTTGAATTTAAAAATTATTGCTGATAAAAATGTAGATCAAAAATTAGGCACTGGCGCGCTAGGTGTAACTCCGGCGCATAGCATGGTTGATTATGAGATGGCACAGAAGAATGATTTGGAAATTAAGAAAGTAATTGATGAGCAAGGAAAAATAATTGAAGGTTTAGGTGAATTTGGCAGTAAGCGGGTAAAAGAAGCTAGAAGGATGATAGTAGAAAAATTAGCAGAACAAGGATTATTAGAGCAAGAAGAAGAATTGAAAAATAATTTATCAACTTGCTATCGCTGTAACACTGCGATTGAACCGTTAACTTCCAAGCAGTGGTTTATTGGGGTTGATAAAAAGTTAGATAAATTAGGCGGAAAATCTTTAAAAGAAAAAGCAATTGAAGTTGTGAAAAAAGGTGAGGTAAAATTTGTGCCAGAGCGATTTAATAAGCGATATTTAGATTGGATGGAAAATTTGCACGACTGGTGCATTAGCCGGCAGATTTGGTTTGGGCATCAGATTCCAGCGTGGCACAAAGGCGATGAGGTTCATGTAGGATTGAAAAAACCAGAGGGTAGCGACTGGATTCAAGACGAAGATGTGCTAGACACTTGGTTTTCATCGGGGATGTGGACTTTTTCTACTTTGGGCTATCCCAAAAAGACAGATGATCTAAAAACATATCATCCCACTCAAGTTTTAGAAACTGGTTATGAAATTCTTACACTTTGGGTTTCACGGATGATTATGATGTCCTTATTTGCTGTAGATCAAATTCCATTTGAAAATGTTTATCTGCACGGCATGGTGTTGGACGCTAAAGGCAAAAAAATGTCCAAGTCAAAAGGCAATGGCATTGATCCTTTGGAAATGATTGCTAAATACGGGACTGATGCAATGCGCATGTCTTTAATAGTAAATAATACTCCGGGGAATGATATGAAGATGAGTGAGGAAAAAATTGCCAGTTACAGAAATTTTGCGAATAAGTTATGGAATATTGCACGATACGTAATTATGAATTATGAATTAGGAATTACGAATTATGAAGTTGAACCTAGTGAGTGTACATTAGCAGATAAATGGATTTTGAGTAAAATGCATAATTTAATTAAAGAAACAACAAGTGATATTGAAAATTTTAGATTTTCTCAAGCTGGTGAACGTTTGCGCGATTTTACTTGGAATGATTTTGCTGATTGGTATATTGAAGTTTCAAAGTTTGAGAAAAATAAAGAAAAGAGCAGTATATTATTTTATATAATAGAAAGTTTATTAAAATTATGGCACCCATTTATGCCTTTTGTTACGGAAGTTTTATGGCAAGAAATAGGCAATAAAGATTTATTAATGGTAGCAAAGTGGCCTAAACGAGAAGATTTAAATATTGCTGGCGTAACATTAGGTACAAAAAATGCTGAAAGTGATTTCGAATTAATCAAAGAAATCATCACTGCAATCCGCCAAATTAAATTAGAGAATAAGATTCCGCCAAAAGAAAAGGTGAAAGCTGTTATTTATGCTGGAGATAAGGTAAAATTAATAGAGAGCCAGGCAGAATTAATAAAAAGCCTGCGGACAGGAATAGAAGAATTAAAAATTAAAGACAATAGAGATAAAATAGAAGACGGAAAACAATTTAAAATAATAATAGAACGCGGATAATACGGATTAAATAAATTTATACGAATTAAATTCGTGTAAATCCGTTTAATTTGTTCAATCCGTGTGCCATAAAACAAGAGAGAAAATATATGTTACAAGAATTTATAAATTCATTACAAATAATTTATCCAATTTTAAATTTGGAAATTTTTTATAACAGTCTTACAAAATGGGCAGTAGCAGTTGTTATTTTTATTTTAGCTTACGTTGCTTTAAAAATTTTTAAGAATATTCTTTTGGTGCGCTTGAAAAAAATTGTCGCTAAAACAAAGAATGAATTTGATGATGTAATAATTAATGGACTGGATGCGATTCACTGGCCGTTTAATTTATTTATCGCAGTTTATGTTTCTCAGTATGTTTTATATGTTTCAGAAAAAATTCAGACAATTTTATATTATATTTTAATTGTTACAGTTTCGTATTATTTAATTAGAGTAATTCAGGCGGCGATAGATGTTTTTATGCAAAAAATAATGGTGCAAAAAGATAAAGAAGGGCAAGAGATGATGAAATTAATTTCTACTGTAATTAAAATAGGCTTGTGGGTGATCGCCATTATGCTAATTTTATCTAATTTGGGTTACAATATTACTTCATTAATGGCTGGGTTTGGAATTGGCGGTATTGTGATTGCTTTTGCTATTCAAAAAATTGCTTCTGATTTATTTAGTTCACTTTCAATATATTTTGACAAGCCGTTTTCAGCCGGAGATTTTATCGCTATTGGCGCAGATAAGGGAACAGTAAAATCTATCGGTATGCGCACTACTCGCATTGCTAGTTTGCAAGGTGAAGAATTAATTATTCCTAATAGTGAAATAGTATCAGCCCGAGTGCAGAATTTCGGTAAGATGAAGCGCCGTCGTATTGCTTTTAATATTGGAGTAACTTATGGCACACCCAAGAAAAAATTAGAAGCGATTCCAGAAATGATTAAAGATATTATTAAAATACAGAAAAAAGCTAGTTTTGATAGATGTTATTTTAAAGATTTTAGCGATTTTTCACTGGGGTTTGATATTGTCTATTATGTAGAAAGCGGGGAGTATGAAGATTATTTAAAAATTCAGCAGACGATTAATTTGGCGATTGTGGCGGAATTTGAAAAGCAAGGAATTGAAATGGCTTTTCCGACGCAAACTATACATTTAGTAAAATAAGTAAAATAAGTTAGACTAGTTAAATTAGTTATTAGTTCAAGGAGGTTGAAAGGAATTATAAAATGGAAATTACTAGACATTTTACTGCAACAACTTTTATTGTTTATCAAAATAAAGTATTATTACATTTGCATAAAAAATTAGGAATATGGATTCCGGTCGGCGGGCATATTGATAGAGATGAGCTACCTGAAGAAACAGCTATTAGAGAAATAAAAGAAGAAACCGGACTGGACGTAGAATTATTTTGGCATGATAAAGCAAAAAGAATATCTAATAAAGCAGGCGAACAAGCGGTAAAAATATTAAATAGACCAGTCCATATTTTACTTGAGGATATAAATTTATATCATCAACACATAGATTTTATATATTATGCTAAAGCGTATTCTAATAAACTAAATCCAGAAGAGGGAGAAACAAAAAATTTAAAATGGTTAACCATAGAAGATATTCAGAATATGGATATCCAAAATAATGAAAAAGTTTTAGCTAAGGAAGCTTTATATTTATTAAATGATTCAAAATTAACATATTAATGTATGTCCAAAATTTTAACAGATAACAATTTAATAGAAAAGTTTTTAACAAGGGGAGTGGAAAATTCTTACCCAAATAAAAAATTTATTGAAGACAGATTAAAAGAAGGAAAAAAGCTGACTATGTATCTCGGAATTGATCCGACTGGACCTACTTTACATTTAGGTCATGCGATTGCGTTAAAAAAATTAAAAACATGGCAGGAGATGGGGCATCAAGTGGTAATGTTAGTTGGTAGTTTTACCGGCATGGTTGGTGACCCAACAGATAAAAGCGCAGCACGTAAGCAATTGACCCGCCAACAGGTTTTAGATAATGCTAAAAAATACAAAAAACAAGCTAATACATTTATAAAATTCACCGGTGATAATCCAGCGAAAATTGTTTATAATCATAAATGGTTGGATAAATTAAGCTTTAAAGACGTAGTGGAACTAGCATCAAACTTTACCGTGCAACAGATGCTCCAACGCGATATGTTTCAAGAAAGATTACGTAAAAGAGAGTTTGAATGTAAAAAATGTGGACACATATTTGTAGACTCAGGTGATATTAGTGGGATAGTTGCGAGAGGTGAGACACGGTGTCTAAAATGTGGAGTTGGAGCTAATTATGTAAGTCAAACAAAAGGAACAGAACCAATTTATCTTCATGAATTTTTATATCCATTAATGCAGGGCTATGATTCAGTTGAATTAAATACGGACGGTGAAATTGGCGGTAATGATCAAACTTTCAATATGTTAGCTGGTAGAGATTTAATGAAAGCAATGAAGAAAAAAGAAAAGTTTGTTTTGACTATGAAATTATTAGTTGATCCAGCTGGTGAAAAGATGGGTAAAACCACTAGTAATATGATTACGCTAGATGACAACGCAGAAGATATTTATGGCAAGGCCATGTCATATTCAGATTCTATGATTATTATTGGTTTAGAATTGCTTACTGACATTTCAACAGAAGTCATTAAAAATATTGAACAAGGAATAAAAGATGGTGAAAATCCAATGCAATATAAAAAGATGATGGCTTTTGAAATAGTTAAAACAATCAAAGGTAAAGAAGAAGCGCAGACCGGGCAAAAGCATTTTGAAAATACAGTGCAGAAAAAAGAAACACCCTCGGAAGTAAGAAGTAAAAAGTTAGAAGTAAGAAATATTAATATTGTAGAATTGTTGGTTGAGTGTAATCTGGTTAGTAGTAAGGGAGAGGCGCGTCGATTAATTGAACAAGGAGGGATTAAAGTTAACGGGGATATTGTTAAATCAATTGATAAAAAAGTTGAGATTACTAAAAAAAGTGTTTTAGTCCAAAGAGGTAAGCGACAGTTTGTGAAAGTTGTTAAGAAATAAAAAAACACCAACATTATTCCGTTGGTGTCATCTAAAAAAGAGCTGATTGTTAAAATTTTGATTTTAGCACGTCTAAGAATCCACGTTGCGTTGTTTTTTCCTTTTTTTGAGAGTTTCAGGAAGTTTCTCAAAGTAGATCCATCCGCAGAATAAAGTAGCCAATCCAAATCCTATGATTTGAAAAAAGGTTGAACTAAACATGCCTTTCAGTAAATCTATAATTATATCCCAGCGTGTGTCCATTTTCCAATTCCTCCACTATCTATATTAAAGCACCGTTTTTGTCAATAAATGAAAACAATAAAAAATAATCCGTGCAAATTCGTTCAATCCATTAAATTCGTGTGCCACTAATAGAACGCGAATTAAGCGAATAAGCGCGAATTTAATAGAATGCATACAATCCAAAAATTTAAATTTCATATAAGGAAAAAAATTAGAGAAGTTATTGATAAAGAATATAATACAGAGTTCTCTCAAATAATGGATCCCTTTTCTTTACAAGGACCTTCGGATATTGATTTTTTTTCTTTACAAGAACCGCCAGATTCAGAGTTTGGTGATTTTTCTTTTCAAACATTTACAATTGCGACAGATGTTCATAAAAATGCAATAGAGATAGCAAAAAATATAGCTAACAAAATTAAACCTGATGAAATTATTAAAAGTGTAGAATCAACCGGTCCGTATGTTAATTTTAAATTACAGTCGAAAAAGTTAGCGCAGGGTGTTTTAGGTGAAGTAGATAAAAAGTATGGAGAGGCTAATTTAAGTAAATCAAAGGTTTTAATTGAATATGCCACACCTAATACACACAAAGCATTTCATATTGGACATTTACGAAATATTATTACTGGCGAGTCAATTGCCAGAATTTTAGCTAATGCCGGTTATAAGGTAATTAAAGTTAATTATCAAGGTGATGTTGGCATGCATGTGGCTAAATGTATTTGGGGAGTTACTAAATTAAAATCAGAATTTGAAAAAGTAGCAAAATTAAAAGACATTGATAAACGTGTAGAATTTTTAGCCAAAGCATATGTAAAAGGAAGTAGTAGTTTTGAAAAATCAAAAACAGCCCAAGCAGAAATTAAAGAATTAAATCAAAGAATTTATGATAATGATGAATTAATTAGAAAAATTTATAAAGAAACTAGAAAATGGAGTTTAAAATATTTTGATAAAATTTATCAAAGAGTTAATACAAAATTTGATAAGTTTTATTTTGAATCTGAAACTTTTAAACCAGGGAAAGAGATTGTATTAGCCAATTTAAAAAAAGGAATTTTTAAAAATTCTCAAGGAGCAATAATTTTTGAAGGAGCTAAACACGGTTTGCATGATCGCGTTTTTATCAACTCTGAAGGCAATCCGACTTATGAAGCAAAAGATATGGCTTTGGTAAAAATGCAATTGGAAGATTATAGTCCAGCTAAAATTTTTCATGTGGTAAGCAAAGAGCAGACAGAATATTTTAAAGTAATTTTTAAAGCCATGGAATATGTCTTGCCAAAGAGCAAAGGCAAACAAGAACACTTGACGTATGGTTGGGTGAACTTAAAACAAGGCAAGATGAGTTCGCGTTTGGGTAATGTGGTTTTAGGCGAGTGGCTGTTGGATGAAGTAAAAAGTGAAATTAAAAAAATAGTTGCAAAAAATAGTGATCTAAAAAATAAACAAGATTTAACAGAAAAAATTTCATTAGCTGCTATTAAATATTCATTTTTAAAAACTGGAATTGACAGAGATATTAGTTTTGACATGGCTGAATCTATTAATTTGTCTGGTAATTCTGGACCATATTTACAATATACTTATGCTAGAATTCAGAGTATTCTTAGGAAGTCAGAAGTAGGAAGTAAGAAGTCAGAAGTTAAGGATTTTTCATCTATAAAAGATAATGAACATAAGTTAATTTTAAAACTTGCTCTGTTTCCAGAAATAACTGCAGAAGCGGCGGAAAAATATGAACCGTCTTTGGTTGCTAAATATTTATTCGAATTATCACAGCAGTTTAATGATTACTATCATCAAGTCCCAATCTTAAAAGCTAAATCAGATGAAAAAGCTTTCCGATTAGCAATGATAAAATCTATTGTTACGGTTTTGGATAAAGGAATAAATTTGCTTGGTTTTGAAACGGTGGAGAGGATGTAAGCCCAACGAATCTATAAATTAATCCACACCTTTAACAATTTTGTATTGCTCTTGACTATGGTATAATAATGGTGTAATCTATTTTAATCTTAAGATAAAAATATGACTAAGAAAAAAGTAAATTTTATAGCAACTAAATATAAGAATCAAAAAGTTAAAATAGATTTTTACACTGAAGATGGTAAAAGGGTTGAAGCTGATAATGTAAGAAGAACTCCCGCAAAACAAAAGGTGGAATTTTTTGTTATGCAACATTAATCTGATAATATATGTCAGGGAAGAAAAAGCCAAAAATAATTTCAATTGATTTTGAATTCGGTGTAAATGGAATTATTCCATCAACTCAACAAGCGTATCATGATAGTAATTGCGATATAAAAGAAAAGAAAAAAGAAGGAGAGAGTATCTCGGCACTCTCTTTTTTTATTTCTAAAACTTTATTTGAAAGAGTAAAAGAATTAGAACAGTTTCCATCTAATAATGAAATCTTTGTTTTGATTGTTCAATATTTTATTTCAAGAAAAGAATGCGATAGTAGAGATGTAGATAATATGGCAAAAACCATGTTAGATTTATTGAAAGCAAAATTTTATCATAATGATAGTCAAGTAAGAACATTATTAGTTCATAAAAGAATAGATCAAAAAATACCACAAAATTTTGCTTATATAGCTATAAAGGAAATAAAGAATGATAACGACTCAAGTGTTTTAAAATGCGCTGGGATTGAAAGATCTATGCGTTTCTATAATGAGGAAATTAGAAATGTTAAATAGTTCCACATTCTCCATGCGACCCTACAAAAAATCGTCCTCTATCTACGAACTTAGACACGCCGTAAAACCACGACAGTAAAAAATTCCCGTGAAAAGCGGGTTTTTTGTATCCTTGACAAATTTTAGAAAAAATGTATAATATTATATTAATTTAAACAATTACTCAATATATGAAAATTACTGAATTATACAAGGAAAACAAGACATTTCGCTGTTCTTTACTCGGCGTGATTGCTTTTGCTTTTTTAGCAGGCATTTTTACCGGCAGTGTTTTGGTTTATTCGTTTAAAGTAGCTTTAAACGCACGCGCTGCTTTTGAATCATCTGTTGACGCTTGGCAGGACTTAGATTTTGACGAAGCAAAAACAGCTGTTAATAAAACAGAAAAAAGCATTGTTAAACTGCAAAAGATAATTCGTTTAACTAAGCCGTTATATAGAGCGCCATTGGTTGGCAAAAGATTATCAGCTAGTGATGAATTTTTAGGCGCTTCTGTTGAAACAGTTTTTTCTTATGGTCAGGTTATTAATACTATGGAAGAATTATCTAGACATACAGAAGGGTATGGAAATATTCAGGATAAAAAAAGAGTAATTCTTTCTGCTGAAGAATTATTAAGCGCGATTGAAGTAACTTTTGAAAATATTCAGCAAGTTTTTGCTGTTGCCGAAAAATTAGGACTTGATAATATTAATTTTATTGAAAAATTATCAGTAGAGTTTAATAATTTTGATGAACAAAATTTTGAATTTTTACGCATGCTACAAGCCATAATTGGGCAAGAAGGGGAACGAACTTACTTATTGTTAATGCAAAATAATACCGAGTTAAGGCCAACTGGAGGTTATATTGGCAACTTTGGTATTTTACAAATTAAGGATGGCGAAGTGCCACAATTTTATCTTAAAGATTCTGACTACTTAGATGAAGATATTGATGTGATGAATAAATTTAGCGATCGTGAAGTAGTAGCGCCACATAAATTAAATCAGCGCACTGAACAAAATTATATTACTCCGCCAGCTCAAATTAAAAAGTATTTCAGTAAATATGAATGGCGCTTTGGCGACGCTAACTGGTCTCCGTCTTTTCCAGAGACAGCTCGCAATGCTATTAAGTTATATAATATTGATATTGCTCAAAATGATGAGCTTGCAGAAGAAATTGCTTTTGACGGCGTGATTGCCTTTAATCCAGAGTTAGTTGCTGACTGGCTGAAGATTGTCGGCGGTGTGGAAATTCAAGCTACTGACGAAGAAGAATATACAGCAGAAAATTTTCAAGATACTCCACAAAATTTATATCCCGGTGATAAAATTAATGGAAAAATTATTACTGAAAAAACATATATTATAGACGCAATTTCTCAAGAAGTGCGCGAAAAAATGTTTGAACTGCCTATTTATAGAGTATTATCAGTAATTAATACTTTACGCCATAATACTGAAGATAATAATTTATTTTTCTATTTTAACAATCCTGAATTTCAGCAAAAATTAGTAGATAATAATTGGACAGGTGAACTTGAAAAGACAGAACAAGATTACCTAATGGTAGTTGACGCTAATTTAAGCCGTTTACGGCTTGATCATTTAGTTCATCGTCAAATCTCCTATAATCTTGATAATAGTGAAAACAAGTTGGAAGCCACTTTAGAATTGACCTATAGCTATGATAAAAATAGAGAAGATGAATCTGGTTTATTTAATGAAGATATTGGCAGATACGAAACTTATACTAGAATTTATATGCCAAAAGATATTAATTTAACAAAATCTATTGGCATAAATAAAGTAGATGAATATCAAGAATTTGATAAAAATGTTTTAGGCATGCATATTTATTTAAATCCAGGTGAAACTAAAACATTTACTTTTGAGTATAAATTGCCAGACAGTATAACTACTGAAGATTACCAACTATTTATCCAAAAACAGCCAGGTAATGAGTTTACTTACTTTAATGTAGTTTTACCATTGTTAGAAGGAAATTATAGCTATCAGCCAATTAACGGCACAGTTATTAATGATCAAGGACAAGTGCGCTGGAATGGACGGCTTGATGAAAATTTAACTTTTTCTCTTAATAAGTAAAATAAATTTTTATCTCTACTTGTCCGATAAGCAAATTGCTTATCGGACAAGTAATTAAAAAATCACCAGTATCTAGCTGGTGATTTTTTTGCTTTTGCTGTTCGGAACAACTATAGTTGTTCCGAACAGCAGAACATTAAAGTTGTGGTGATAGTGGTCGTTCCGACCATCAGAGCATTTATTTAAAACAATTTAGATTTTATTCTACTGATTATCCCTTGTTGTTCTTTTTGATAAGCATACAATATACCGACGATAAAGCCGAAGAAAATACTAACTAAAATGTTAAGTGGAATATTTGGTTTAACTGGAAATAGGGAAGTGGCTGGACTGTCAATTATGCGAACATCTACATTAGGAACGCTATGATAAAAATCATTAGTCGTTTTCAAAGTGTAAGTAGCTGAGCGGGCAATCTGCAAGGCCTGTTCCTTATCAGCATGATAAACATTTAAAGTTATAATTCCAGAATCATACAATGCTTTAGCGTTAACAGTTTGATTCCAAAGTTTAAGCTGTTTCTTTTTTGATCCAGTAAAATAATTTTGATCAATGCCAAATCCTGCTTCGATTGTTTGGTTAAAAAATGATTCTGAAGAGATAATTTGAGCAAACAGTCCGCTTAAGTATTCATTCATTCTAGAAGCGCTATAAGCGTCTGTGTTTTCGCTAAATTCCTGCACAACTAATATTTTAGTTTGCACTCTGTATTTTAAGGGTTGGCTAAAGGTGATTATTAGGGAAATTACTAAAAATACTAAGATAGAGTAAAAAATTGTCTTATATCTTTTTTGAATTAATTTTGTTAATTCCATAGTTGTTAAAATAGTAAATAGTATCTTTATTTTATCATTTTTATTGTATTTGTCAATGTTTTTAAA
>CAYPRN010000017.1:0-16731 GCA_964413295.1 uncultured Gammaproteobacteria bacterium
ATTGCAAGGAGTTCAGAACGTAGCCTCGTCCGCCGAATCGTCGGACGGGCATAGCGGAGGAGAACTACAAAGCAATCCAGTGAGTATCCTATTATCCTATTTTGCTTGCCTTGCCACCAGTATTGACTCCCGTCTCGACTCAGTTGATCTGAGGCGGATGGCGAAGCAGGTAGCTTCAACGTAGGCAGGTTATCCTGAATGGCGCATAAATCTATTTTTATTTATTTTATTTAATTAGCGCAAATCCGTTTCATTCGTTAAATCCGTGTGCTATGTAAAATTATCACTCCGTTCAATACTCCACTAACTGACAAATTATGATCAAATCGCAATGACAGTCAAAAACAAAAACCCGCTTAAATAATATAAACGAGTCTGCTTGTTCGACAAGCAATTTGCTTGTCGGACAAGTAAATGATATAAACAGACAAAGTAAATCCGTAAAAATTCGTTGGATTAGTCTAATTCGCCTGCCTTCTCGCCTCGCTATAGTTATAGCGAAGCGGGTCGTAGCCTCAGCAAAGGCAGGCATTCTATAAAGATATGTTGTTTATTTTTTAAAAAATAATTTTAAGTATATAAACCACTCTAAAAAAATAAAGCTATAAACAACCACCTGTTTCACTAGTAGTATCCATAGGAAACGGACTTCGTCCTGCTGTAAAACAAACTTTTTGTCATTTTGAAGGAGTTGCTGGAGTATCTGCCGTTAGGTAGAAACGAAAGCAACGACTGAAAAATCTATTTATCAGAAGGTGAAATTTTACAAGGCAGAGGTATTAAATTCTTCGTCGTCCCGAAGCGTCGGGACTCCTCAGAATGACAAAAAAAGAGGTTTATTTGTATTGAATGGACGTAAACTGACCTGTCTACCAATAGGCAGATGTCCGTAAGCGGAAACCATGGACGACCAGCTTCGCCTGTGGATTACTTAATTGATTTAAAGTTTTTTATTATTTTAAAAACTAACGTTTTTTTAACAAAATAATATCGGATAAATTTTTTATATTTTTAATTACTTACAGTTAAAGTATAAAAAATGATAATATACTAAAGCAGTCGCATAAAAAATATTACTTTTCTTTTTTTGTCATTCCCGCGAATCTGCCAACTGACGGAGAGAATCCTTGTCTATTGGCAGGCAGACAAAAATAATAATGAATAGATGCCAGCTATAATTTACTCTCATAAAAACGAGAATAAGAATAACAATAAAAAGGAATATTCATCTTTTAAAAAAACAAACTTATAAAGCTTTCAATGTATTAAATTAATAAAAAAATAATTATCACCTAATATTAAATAAGTTAAAATAGGGACTAATAAATTAGGGATAATACATTCAATCTTAGACAAAAATTAATATCGGATAGCTATTCATTTTTTAAACAAATTTTAATAAAAAAATTTATTACAAAAAATATATAAGATCAAAAAATGATATAGAAAAATATAAAGTTATATAAAAAATATAAATTTTTTAATTAATAAATTTATATTTTTATGTTAAATTTTTATTGAGAATACCAAAAAATATTATTCTAATTATGTTTTTTAATAACTAAAAAATAAAATAGTAAAATAGTAAAAGTTCATAAAACATAGTATCGGATAAACTTTTATCAAAATAATTTTGTAAAAATACAGAAAAATAAGCAAAAAATAGGTATTTGATTCATTTTCGGACTTATGATAAAATTACAGTATAAAGTTAATAAAAAAATTATGTTTCAATCAAAAATTACCAATTACTATAACGGCAATCAATGTATCTATTGCCATACTGATAAAATTTATATCTTAAAAGATGGGCGCCTTAAATGTGGTAGCTGTTTAAAAAAATACAGTTTAAATAAACTGCAAAAAGATATTGATATGCTTAGATTATTTGCCTTAGAAATTCCTGCTAATAAGAGCGCTAAAGAAGTTGGCTACAGTTATAATCTAGTTAAACGTCGTTATAATTTTTTTCGTAAAAAAATTGAATCTTATTTACAGCAAAATTGTGAATTAAAAAATAATATACTCTGCGTCTTTGAACAAAATATCACTAGCCTTGCCCTCGGCATCATAGAACAAGATAAAAAAATATTTACTACTATTGTTGTTAATGCCTCCCCTGCCCTGCTATTAGAAGACATTAAAAAAACAAATCAAACTGGCAGTGTTTTTTTCGCGCCAAAATTCCGCAGTTATGCTAATCTTAAATTTTACGGCAAGTACTTTCCGAATAACCAAAACCAAAAAATGACTATTAGTAGAATAGAGGGATTTTGGTCTTTTGCTAAAGAACGGCTCCATAAGTATCGTGGTATTAACAAAAATAATTTTTATTATTATCTTAAAGAACTTGAATTTCGATTTAATTTTAATAAAGAAAATTTATTTCAAATACTTTTTAATATAATCTGGCCTAAATAAAAATTAATCCTCCCCTTACTAAGAGGGGGTGCCCGAAGGGCGGAGAGGTATTGATAGGGAGGTATTGTAGCTTATAACTTAAAAATATTCTTTATATTTTTTATATTCAGCTTGTCTCCAATAATCGCTAAATTCAAATTTTGCGCTTGAAAAATTTCCTTAGCCACTCTATTTATATCTTGAACAGTAACAGAATTTACTTTTTTAAAAAATTCCGCGGGCGTTAAAACCTTTTTGTTTAAAATTTCTTGCCGAATAAACCAACCAACCATATCATCAGATGATTCTAAATTAATTATCGTCTTGCCATGGATATAATCTTTGGCTTTTTTTAATTCTGCTAAATCTACTAATTGATTGCTAATTTTTTTATACTCTGCTAAAACTGTTTTAATAACTTGCTCTACCTTATCGGCAGATGTGCCAATGGTAGTAGTAAGATAACCGCTGTCATAATAGCTCTCAACTTGCGTGCGCACTTGATAGGCCAATCCTTTGCGTTCGCGCACAGAAATAAATAAGCGCGAACTCATGGATCCGCCTAAAATTATTCCTAACATTTTAGTGGCATAATATTTTTTGTCATGATAGCTATAAGCGCGTACTCCTAAAGACAAATTAACTTGTTCTGTTTTCTGTTCCTTAATTTTTAATTGTGGCTTAATTTGCGCGCTAGTAAATTTATAACTGACATTTTTCTCCCCTGCTTTTATCTGGCTGAATAATTTTTTTGCGCCAGTAACATTTTTATTATTAAAATTTCCCGCTAAACCGACTACTACATCTTTCCCCTGATACTGCTCTTGCCAATATTTTATAAAATCATTGCGCTTGAATTTTTTAATATTTTCCCGCGTGCCAATTGTATCCCAGCCGGCCGGATTGTCGCCATAAACACACTCTTCAAACAAATCATCAATATGAATAAGCGGATTATTCTCATACATATTTAACTCCTCCAATATCACTCCTTTCTCTCTTTCAATCTCTTGACTGTCAAATTTAGAATGCAGCAACATGTCGCCGATTACATCAATCGCTAAATCAGCGTGTTGGCCGTCAACTTTAGCGTAATAGCCGGTATATTCCTTGGATGTAAAAGCGTTAAATTCGCCGCCCACTTTATCCAAGGCAGATGAGATGGCTAAAGTATTCGGTCTTTTGACAGTACCCTTAAAAAACATATGCTCTAAAAAATGCGAGATGCCGTTATTTTCTCTTGTTTCATGCCGCGAGCCGGTCGCCACTATTACTAAAATAGTAAAAGTCTCCGTGGCAGACATGGGGATGGTGATTACTCTAACATTATTTTTTAATTTTTGAAGTTTGTACATAAAATATTAATTTGAGTTTTGTTTGTTATTTTTTTAGCTTACCACACCGTCATTCCCTCCATTATCAACCCGCTCCCTCCCGGTTCAAACATTGTTCCTTTTTGGAACTTATCCATAGTATGCCTGCTTAAAATAAAATTGCCCATCGCTGTCCAGGCTGAATTCAGATAGCCATCATAATTTTTAGCGCACCAGTAGTAAGTGCCGCTGGTGCCAATAGACATCGGTACTGTCCAAACCGTATTTTCTGAAGTGGTAATTGTTTTACTTGAATTACCGGAAATAATAATATTTGATCCTGCTGTACACGTGTCAGCGCTAGCAACTCGGTAATAAGTATAACCAGCCTGAGCGCTATCTGTGTAAGTAGCTAATAAGGTAGGAGAATTATCAGTAATTGTAGAGGCATTGGCTGGCGAAACTAAAACTGGCACACTGGGAGCGTCATTACAGCCAGTATCATATAAATCAATAATGCCATCTCCATCATTATCCAAGCCGTCACTGCAATTGCCAGCGCCACTATTTTCAGCAGTAACAGCAACACAACTATTAGAAAAACAAATGCCTGTATCAGTAAAACTGCCGTCTGTAATATCCGTATCACAACGGTCATTATCACTTACTGAAGCGCAACTGGAATAATAATTAGAGCAGTCAGCTTCCGAGTAACTGCAATCTTTAGCGGCTTCAGTTGTTTCGTCGCAATTATTATCAGTCAAGCAAATACCAGAAGCGGAAAAATCTCCGCCAGAAGTTAAGGTAGAAGTACAGCCGTTGCTGGCTGAACATGAAGCGCAAGTATCTTCATAATAAGTACCGTCAAAACAAGCATGGCCACTGGTTTTACAATCATAAGCTCCGCCACTGTTAGTATCAGATAAACACATACTGTCTTGGGCAAAAGCGCCTGTTGTAGCTGTATCGCACTGATAACCGTCCGCGCTGTCATTGCAGGAATAATAAGTACTGCTTACATTAGCTACATTACTGCTCTCGCAGGCAGAGCCAGAAACGCAGATGCCGTCTGATGTCCAAGGTGCGGTTAAATGGGCGGTAATAGAAGTATCGCATGATTGTCCTCCCCCATTAGAGCAACCGGTAGTAAAATAATTAGTGTCTGTGGCTAAATAAACCGTACCGCTGGTAGTACAGGCCGGAGCTGAAGTTAACATGCCGTCAACGGAAAAATCCCCGCCTGAAGTAATAACGCTGTCGCATCCTTTACCGTCAGCATCGCTGTCATGATCATAATTAGTAGTAGCTATATTAGTGCTGGAAGCATAATTACTGCCATCATAAAATACAAATCCTGATGTTAAACAGGCATAAGTTCCGGAATCATAGCACATGCCGTTTTGAGTAAAGTCTCCGCCAGTTGCCGTGCTGTCGCAAGAATCTCCGCCATATCCACTGCAAGTATCATAGGTAGGGTCAGTAACCGCGCAGGAAATGCCACAGTCCATTACTACTGGATTGGCAGTATCGCAAGCCCCGCTGCTTAAACAAATTCCATCTTGAGTATAAGTTGCGCCACCGCCAGAATCACAGGACGCGCCGGTATGGCCAGTGCAAGTAGCATAATATGTTCCGCTATCTAAGACGGTTAAAGCAGCAGCAGTGCAAACACTGCCGGAAGTGCAAACACCAGTCGGACTCCAGCTGGTTATACTGCCGTCATTAGTCGCGTCAGTATAACATGCTTCTCCGCCACCGTTAGAACAGCCGGTAGTTAATGTTCCTGCGTTAGTATAAACTATGCCAGTACCACATGAACTATCACCCAAACACATTCCATTAGCGCTCCAGCCGTCAGCCGCGCTGGATTCGCATGGATCTACATTAGTCGTAGTTCCGGCGCTGCAATTAGCTTTGAGCGTACCCTCGTCGTCGTATAATCCTCCGGTTGTGCAGGTATCAGCGTCGGTGCAAACCCCATTAGCGCTATAGGCGCCACCAGTAATATCTGTGTCACAGCGATTAGCTTCGGCTGTGGTAACACCGCATGAAGAGCAGGTTGATTTATATCCGCTGTCACCTGAGTCGTAGCAGACCATGCTGGTTTCATCGCAGGAATTATCAGTTAAACAAATACCAGATGCGGCGTAATTACCGCCGGAAGTTAAAGTAGAAGTACAGCCGTTGCTGGCTGAACAGGACGCGCAAGTATCTTCATAATATGTTCCATCAAAACAAGCATGACCGGCAGTCTGGCAGGTATAAGCGCCACCGTCATTAGTGTCAGACAAACACATGCTGTCTTGAGAAAAAGCGCCTGTCGTAGCCGTGTCGCATTGATAACCGTCCGCGCTGGCGCTACAGGAATAATAAACGCCACTCACATTAGCCACATGGCTGCCATCGCAGGCAGAGCCAGAAACGCAGATGCCGTTAGAGGCGGTTGAAAATGCTCCGCCTTCAGCGCCAGTCGCGTCAGCATCACAGGCTTGTCCGCCTCCGTTAGAACAACTATTAGTCAAAGTGCCAGCATTATCATATACAACGCCAGTTGAACAAGTTCCGCCGGTAGTGCAATAGCCATCGGCGACATAGCCGCCACTGGTTACATCACTATGGCAAGCATCTATATCAGTATTAGCTGATGAACAGCTAGAACAATCAGCTTGATAATTAGCATCATCATAGCAAACTTCATCAGTATCGCAGGCATTGCCGGTGATGCAAGCGCCATTAGCAGCAGTAGAAAACGCTCCGTTTTCAGCGCCGGTCGCGTCGGAATCACAAGCCTGTCCGGCTGTACCGCAACTGTTAGTTAATGTGCCGGCATTGTCATAGACTATACCAGTTGAGCAAATGCCACCAGTGGTGCAGTAGCCGTTAGCAACATAACCACCGTCGGTAACGTCAGATATACAAGCATCTATGTCAGTATTAGCTGACGAACAACTGGAACAATTCGCATAATAAGTAGTAGCGTTATCATCATAGCAAACTATATCAGTAGCACAGGTAGTGCCGCCAGTAATACAATAACCATCTGCTGTCCACGGTGCGGTTAAGCTACTATAGTCCGGAGAACTATCACATTTATCACCAACTGTATTTGAACAACCGCCATGCCACTTAACAGAACCTTCTTGACCAATTGCTCCCATAGTAGCGCAGGTAAGAGGAAAAATTACCATACCATTATTAATATAATCACCGCCTGTAACAGTACTATCACACCCCATACCATCAGCATCTGCAGAAGGACTATAATCTTCTAAACGATTTATAGTAGTATAATAAACACCATCATAAGCTACAGTTACCGAAGTGGAACAGCTATTAGATGTTGCATCTGAATAGCACGTACCGTTTTGAGAAAAGCTACCGCCGCCGGTTTCGCTGTCGCAGGAATCTCCTCCACGCCCGGAACAGCTGGCATAGGTCGGGTCGCCAGTTTCACAGCTAGCAGTACCAGCGGCGCTACAATCCATCGCTACCGGATCAGTTTGATCACAGGTGCCGGCGGTTAAACATACTCCTCCTAAAGTAGCGTGATTATAGGCATTAGCATCGCTAGAACATCCAAGCCCTTCATAGGCATTATCAGAACAACTGCCGCCTGCGCGACAAACAGCGTTAATACAAAGATCATTATCACACTCATCACCGTATGCGCAGGCTCCTCCATCCGCTGTAAGAACAACTTCTTTTGCGCCGACTGCTGTAGTCGGATCAGAGGAAGTAAATTTAGCTACAAAAATATAATCATCATATGCTGTGCCAAATGATTCTATTTGAATATAGGTTCCATTAGAATTCCAATTAGCAAATGTATATTCTTTTTTCTCTACGTCATCAAGATAATATTTAAAAACTTCTGATGCATGCGTTATCATTAATTTATAATAATTACTATTAGGGGCTACATCACTAAAAGTTGTTGTAGTTTCTGAACCATTATCCCAATAAGTAGTAGTCATATCATCACCGCCAGTAACGCGCACTCCTACGCCATAACCAGTATTGCGAAGCGCGGAAGTGGTATTATTTATGCCAATCCAAGCATCATGATTGCCGCTGCCTGCTTGAACTTTTCCTACTAATCGCCAATTATTACTGCCTTGGCTTATGGTTTTATATATATTATGTTGAACCGCGCCGCCAGTATGATTGTGGTAATCTGAATTTTGTATATCAAAATATCCATAATCTGCGCCCCAGCCATCTTCATTTGAACCGTCGCTAAAGATAATAAAAGTATTAGCTCCATTGCCTCCGTAAGTATCAGTGCTATGATCCTGATACATATAAATAGTCTTGTTTGCGGTAATAGACGGAATCTCTATCCAAACTTTAGTAGTAGCGCTATTGCAAGTATCCTCTACCATCCAATAATCTAAGGGGGTAGAATCATCACTATCATAAAACCGCATATCATCACAGTCTGCCTGCATATCTCCGGCGGTAATATCAGTCGCGCTGTCAAAAGTGATATCAACTTGATAACTAGCTAACGCGCCGCCGCTGTAAGTAACAGTAATACTTCTTTTTTTATTATAACCAGCCGGCGCATTATAAGCATAGGTGGTTTCACTGCCAAAATCAAATTTAATAGCATGATCATCTGCTATTAACCACTTATTAACCAGCTTACCCTCTGTATATTCCCAATTATCTACCCTTATTTCTATAATATGCCCATCTGCGTCTAATATCTTTTCATGTTCAACTGGCTGGCCGTCGCCGTATAATTCTAAAAATTCTAAATGATCAGCCGTATTAACATCATCTTCCGGCCATTCGCCCCAGTTAGTGGTATATCTATTATCAGTAACTAAGCTAATGGCTAAAGTGGATGTTCCTTGAGTATTAAATAATACCTCCCAATTTTTTCCCGGTATGGCAATAGAATATAAAGTTAAAATATTAATTTCTATGGTTGGATCTAAAACAATCGGATACTTATGGCTATCAATCCATTCTTCGTTAATAGTAACAATTAAAATATTATCTTCTATACTCATTTGCACGGCTGAATATGACATTTCGCCCTCAACATCAGTAATAAATGGCGCTGGAATAGTAAATACCCGATGTAATGCCCTTTCACGCAAATAGTAATCGCTTTTTGGATTTAATTGGCTGTATTTTTCTTTATCATAAAAATAATATTTATCTCCATCTTCACTTCTTTCTATTATATACTCGCTAGTATCCCCTAAATCATATTTAAATTCCAACGGATGACCTGGCTCTTTAAAAATTATATTTTCTTTAATTTTATTCGGTTCAATAATTTGCTCTACATCTGTATTTTTATAGGCGTTCCTATATATCTTTTTATTTTTTTCTACCACTCCTTCTTCTATTCCTTCTGCTTTAGCCGCTTTAGCTGATAAAGGCCTAATTGATAACCTATAATCCGGCATATTAATTACCATGGCCTTGTTATATTTCTCCGGCAAATTAATGCCTATTTGATAAGTTTCTTCCACTGTTCGATACATCATAAAAATACTTCCGCCGATTATGAAAAACAAAACTAACCCAGCTAATGTGGATCTTAGTGAGAATTTAGGCTTGCCCCATGAAATTCTACGGGGTTGAGAGTCTTTTCTTTTTAATCTGTGGTACATAATAGTAACCCTATTATAACACAAAAGACGCTTTCACCAATAGTGTTTAGCGCCTTTTTATTTACACTTTATTAACAATTTATGCCTTGCTTAATAGTACACAGACTAATGGCACGCGAATCAAACGAATTAAACGAATCTTCACGAATATAATTCGTGCATATTCGCCTAATTCGCTCAATTCGCGTGCTATAAAATTTAAAATTTATTATTTATTATTTATTATTTTTTTGCAAAAGATTGATATGATTGATATGATTTTTTTTAAAATTTATCTTACCTGCCTGCCGGTAGACAGGTAAATCATATCAATCATTTGCTAATTTAATATATTAATCTGAATTTTATTTGTTTTTTGTTATTTGTTTTTTGTTATTTTTAATAAATTGTTATTTTACCAGCTCCCACTACTCCCTCCTCCACCACTCATCCCACCCCCAAAACCGCCGAATCCGCCACCACCAGAACCGCCTCTTCCTCCACCAATCCACCATGGATAATTTTTGCCAGCTGATTTCGCATTACTATAACTTTTGGAAACAAAAAAATCAAGAATTAAACCAAAAATAGCTAAACCGATTATAGAGCCTACTCCAATCCATAACCATCCCCAAATAAAACCTAAAACTATTCCAGCCACGCCACCGATTATTCCACCTGCCCACCATGATTTAGAACGGCCTAAAATAGAAGATAGCCATAAAAATCCGACAATTACCATCCAAAAAATAAAATCCCAGCTCCAGCCGTTACTGCTTTCTACTATTTTTTCTTCGGCCACATATTCGCCTTTAGTGGCAGATATAACACTATCAACTGCTAAATTAATTCCTTCGCCATAATTTTCAGCTTGAAATGCCGGTTTCATTTGATTATTAATAATCCAGTTGCTCTGCGCGTCAGTCAACGCGCCTTCCAGACCATAACCAACCTCAATTCGCATTTCCCTATCTTCTATGGCAACTAAAACCAAGACGCCGTTATCTTTCCCGCCCGAGGCGGGTCCGCCTTGGGCGGATTTCCCAATCCCCCATTCGGCAAATAGTTTTTCTGCAAAATTTTCAATATAATCATCTTCCCCATCTATGGAAGACAAACTCTCAATAGTAACCACTGCAATTTCGTTACTGGTTTCTTGTTCAAAGGCAATCAGTTTATTTTCCATTTCTGACTCCATTTCATCACTAATAACATTGCCAAAATCCGTCACAAAACCGTCTGGAGCGCCGGGGTTATAGTAGGCTAAAATGGGAGTAGCGATGAATAATAGTAAAATTGTTGTAAATACTTTTTTCATAAAATCTTATAAATCTTATAAATCTTTTGCAAATGATTAATAAGATTAATATGATTATAATTCTACTGTTGGTACAACATCCGCCCCCTCAACTACTTCAAAATAATTCCGCTCATCAAAACCAAACATACCCGCTAACATGTTAGCCGGAAACCGCTTAACCATTACATTATATCCCCGTACCGCGTCATTAAAACGTTTGCGTTCAACTGAAATTCTATTTTCTGTGCCTTCCAACTGCGCCATTAAAGTAGTAACATTCTCAGCTGACTTAAGAACTGGATAATTTTCCATGATTACTAATAATCTGGATAAAGCAGATTCTACTTCAGTAGCTGCTCCTGCTTTTTCATTAACCGAGTTAGCGCCGGCATATTTAGTGCGCGCGTCAGCAATCATACCAAAGACTTCTTTTTCTTGTGTCATTACGCCTTTAACACTATTTACTAAATTAGGAATCAAGTCAAAACGCCGTTGATATTGACTTTCAACTTGCGCCCATTGTCCGTCTACTCCCTCATTGGCAGTCACGAACTTGTTGTAGTAGCCAAAGAGGCTAAATACTAGAATGATAGCAATCACTCCGATGATGATTAATGGTTTTTTCATACTTTTATATCTTATAAATCATATAAATCCCTGCCTGCCGGTAGGCAAGTTTTGCCAATTATTTTTTAGCAAAGATTAATAAGATTTATATGATGATTATTAATAATAAATTTAATTTTTAAATTTGTCTTTAAAATATTTTTCTAACTCTGTTACCGCAATCCTCTCCTGTCTCATTGTATCGCGATCTCTAATTGTTACTTCATTATCTTCTAAACTTTCAAAATCAACTGTCACGCAATAAGGCGTGCCGATTTCATCCTGTCTTCTGTACCGCTTGCCAATACTCTGCGTTTCGTCGTATTCGCAGATAAAATCTTTTCGTAAATTATCGTAAATCTCTTTGGCATACTTTGATAACACTTCTTTTTTGGATAACGGCAAAATGGCGATTTTAACTGGCGCTAACCAATGTGGAAATTTCATTACCACTCGTTCTTCTTCTTTGCCGTCTGCGGTCGGCGCTTTTTCTTCATTATAGGCAGAACATAATATTGCCAATACTGTGCGGTCAACTCCTAAAGACGGTTCAATTACATGGGGAATAAATTTTTTGCCGTCCGCATCAATATAAACTAGTTCTTCGCCTGAATGTTTGCTGTGCTGGGTTAAATCATAATTAGCGCGATAAGCTAAACCGTATAATTCTTTTTGCCCGAACGGAAATTTATATTCAAAGTCAATTGTCTTGCGCGAATAATGCGCCCGTTCACCATCTGGAATGTCAACTTCTTCTACTTCTGCTTCAGTATTAATACCGCAATCTTTCATCCACTCTACCATCTCTTTGCGCCACATTTCAAATTGCTCCTCCCAATTCTTCTTGCCCCGTCCTGTAGAGGCGGGGTCAATAAAATATTCTATTTCCATTTGCTCAAATTCACGGGTGCGGAAAATAAAGTTGCCTGGCGTAATTTCATTGCGGAACGCTTTGCCAATTTGAGCAATGCCGAATGGCAATTTTTTGCGGGTTGTATCTAATACATTTTTAAAATTCACAAAAATGCCTTGCGCAGTTTCCGGACGAAAATAAGCCACATTAGCGCTTTCTTCAGCCGGACCGAGAAAAGTTTTAAGCATTAAATTAAAAGTTTTGAAATCAGAAAAAGCTTTCTTGAAAGGTTTGTGACAATTAGGACATTCTGCGTCATCAGAAAAAGATTTAATTGTAGTTGAATCACCAATCATGCTAACACCAGAAATTTCATCAGGCCTAAATCTTTCATGACAAAAATTACACTCAGTCAATGGATCAGAAAAATTTTCCAAATGCCCGCTGGCTTCCCATGTTTTTGGATTCATGATTAAAGCCGCGTCCAAACCAACCATATCCGACCTGTCCTGCACAAAACGTTTCCACCATCCTTGCTTAATGCTGTTTTTTAATTCCACTCCTAAAGGTCCGTAGTCCCAAGAATTAGCCAGCCCGCCGTAAATTTCTGAACCGGGAAAAATAAAACCACGTCTCTTACAAAGAGAGACTATCTTATCCATTAGATCTATTTTTTCTTTTTTATTATCGCCCATAAATTTATTATTTGGTGCTTATTATTCTTCCTCAACTTCTTTTTCACTCCTCAACCCCTCAATCAACCCTTTCACTGTCTCATTCTCCGGATTTAACTTTAACACCTTTTCAAATTGCTCTAACGCTAATTCATTGTTTCCCTGCTGTTGGTAAGCTAGCCCCATGCTATAAAGGGCATTAGCGTGATTTGGCTGTGTTTGCAATACTTGTTTAAAATTAAGAATTGCTTTATTAAAATCTTTCTGATTATAATACAAACGACCGATTTCGTAAACAAGCTCTAAATACGGCTGTTGCTGTACTGCTTCTTCCAGTAAAACCAAGGCCTTATCCGACTGACCGATTATTTCATAAGTTTTTGCCAAATTAATATACGCTTCATAATAATCAGGCTTATATTTAATTGATTTATTTAATACTTCAATTGCTTCACTAGCTTGATTATGTAATAAATATAATTTTCCAAATTCAGTTAATAGCACCGGATTGGTCGGTTCTAATTCGCTGGCTCTGGCAAAATAATTAATGGCTGGTTCAATTGACCCAACCGCGATTGATTTAATATCGCGATAAATTACGGCCAACGTTTCCCAGGCCATCACCGAATTGTCAGCTACCTTACTACCGGCCTCTGCTTCTTTAACTGCTTTAGCGACATTTTCCTGTAACAATTCTTTGTCTGCGGAACTTAATGATTGCGAGCCAGCTGTTGCTGGAATGCTTAATGTCTCTATCAAATCACGCACTCCATTAATATAATCTTTAGCTAAGGCAATATGATAATTAAGATTATTCGGATTAAATTTAACTGCTTGCAACAACATACTTCGCTCACCAGTTAGACGAAAATTATTATAATAAATATCCGAAGCATAATGTTTAAACTGAGTCCAACTAAAAAAAACAAATATTATAATTATTAAAGCCATGATCGCTTTACTAATTGGCATAAAATCAGCGTACTTGTCTAAATCAATTTTATGCTCTACAAATATTTTGGAAAAAGTAAAACGCCAACTAACCATTGCCATGGACAAAGATAACCAAAATAAAAACAACAATGAGGTATTAACTAAATACATTAATTGAGCGACAAATAAAGAGAGCGTGGCAAAAGTAAAAGCAAAAGCCAAATAGCTTTCTTCATCAGAAGTGCGAAACATATTTTTTAAAAAAACAAAACTGATAAAGAAAAAAATGCCGACTATTGCTAAATAACTAACAACTCCTAAAATGCCTACTGTAGCAATTAATTCTAAAATATGAATCGGCGCTTTATCAAAACGCAATTGCCAAAGCTGATGCACGTTTAATGATGTTGGCCGAAACAGCGAAAAATCATAAGCAAAAGTCCCGGGGCCAGAACCAAATAAAGGATTATTTTTAAAACTTTGCCAAATAATATTCTGCGATTCTTTAGCCGGCGCCATTACTTCTAGAGGCAGATTAGTATTAAAAAAAGTTTTGCTTAAATTAAAGTTTCCTTCTCCACTGAATAAAAATAAAAAAAGAATGCTAATAATAAAAAAGGTTAAGGCCGGCGTAATATTAATTTCAATTTTACTATCTGCTCCTTCTTTATTAATATAAGTAATATATAGAGCAAAACTAAACAGCGCTCCTAACCCAATGATTAAAACTATCCAAGCAATGACAAAATTAATTAATAACAATGCCGTTAAAGAAAGAAAAAATAAAATATAATATTTAACATAAAGACTTTGTTTTTTTTGACTGCTTTTGGCATTGTAAGAATAAAGTGAAGTTATAAATACCAACATGACTGCCGCTAAGATAGCTGTTATTTCTGATGATACCCCTAAAAGATGGAAAGAACGGGATTGCATTAAATTAAACTGTCCTAGCAAAGGAATGCGAGCTAATAATCCACTAATAGCCAATAAACTAGTAGTAAAAGCAATAATTATTGAATATAAAAAAATATTAAAAAAAGAGGATATTTGTTCTTTGGCTACAGTATGTATTATTAAAAAATATAAAAAGGCAAAGGATAGTGTTGACAAATAAGCATCAGAAAAACGACCATAATAACCAAACCATGAACTAAAAACATCAACACTAAAAATAGCCGAGATTCCCCAAAGCGCGATAAAAATTAAAATCGGTATATCCAACGGAGTTCTTTTGTAAATAATTTCTTTTTTAATTAGCACTGAATTAATTAACCACAAAATTACTGCCAAAAAAGTAAATAACCAGAGCAAATTCTGTTTGTTAAATTCATACATTTCAAAAGTAAAAGGCAAGAAAAATATCGGAATTAAAAAAACCTCTAACTTCAAGAGCAGGAGGATTAAGTGGTTTAAAATATTTTTTTCTGATAAAACAGGTTTTTTAATTGTTGGCATAAGTTGGTTTAATTTTCTATCTTTATAGCACACGAATTGAGCGAATTAGACGAATTTGCACGAATTATATTCGTGAAGATTCGCTTGATCCGTTAAATTCGTGTGCTATAATATTAATCGGAAACTAATCAATTTTATTATTACTCCCCCATCTTTTCTTTACTATTTCTCATCCTCACCCAATCCTTAACCATTACCGAAAGAGCAGTGGCTACTGGAATAGAAAGTAACCCGCCGATAATACCGGCTATTTTCAAGCCGGCCATTAAAACAGCAATGCTAACAATTGGATTAAGGCCAACCGCTCGTTGCATTATTTTTGGCACTAAAATATTCCCTTCTACTTGCTGAATAATTAAATAAAGAATTGCTACTAATAATGCTAGAAATGGATTAATAGTTAAAGCTAAAAATATTGCTGGCACCGCTCCTAAAATAGGGCCTAAATAAGGAATAAATTCAGTTAAGCCAGCAATCAACCCTAATACTAAGGCGTATTCTGGCATGATAAATAGCAACCCAATCCAGGTAAAAAATCCAACTAAAAACATTAAAATCAATTGTCCACGCAACCAATAACCAACTTGCCTTTGCATGCGATTAATTAATTGCATAATGTAAGTCTGTTTATCAGGCGGAGCTAAAGACCAAACAATTTTTTTCAATGCATCTTCCTCCACTACCATATAAAAAGTAATCACTAATACAATAAAAAATGAAATAACACCGCCAAATAACCCGCTGACTGTTGAAAAAACACCTTCCACCGCCCTGTTTATATTATCTTCTAATCCTCCCGCTGCGCTTTTAATTTTATCTAAATATCCATGTTGAATAGTAAAATCTTTTACTACATAGTAACCTGAACTAACTTTATCAACATAATCTGGAAAACGCTCTACTAAAGTTCCTACTTGTTCGGTAATTGGTGGGATAATTAAAATTACCACTGCCGTAATAATAACTGTGGCCATTAAATAAATAAACAGCACTGTAATGGCGCGCGGAATCTTAAAACGTTGCATTTTATCAACCCAAGGATCAATGGCAGCCGAAAAAATTAAAGACACAAATAGTAATGCCAACACATCTTTAATGATATAGCAAAGATAAAGCACTAGCGCGATAGCTACTACTTTCAAAATCGAACTGATCGTAATATTTACTTTGTAGGGTGAATTATATGGAATAGACATACTACTTACATTTAACAATTTACATTTAACACCTGACTCTTTTTGTTAAATGTCAAATGTCACGTGTCAACTGTTATGAGCAGGGCGTTAATATTTTAATTTGTTTTTTTAAATTTTCTATTTCACTCTTTAGCTTCTCAATTTCACCATTAATCACTGTAAAATCTTCTGATTCTGCCTTAGCCATTCTTCCAACTTTTTCTTCTAACTTACCTAAACGATCTTCTATATTATCCAATCTTAATCTAATAGAAGATAACTCTTGTTTAATATCAACTAACTCTTGATCTATCTTATCCAATCTCTGATCAATTCCATCAAATCTTTTGTCAACTCCATCAAATCTTTTGTCAACTCCATCAAATCTTTTGTCAACTCCATCAAATCTT
>CAYPRN010000017.1:16831-19500 GCA_964413295.1 uncultured Gammaproteobacteria bacterium
TTGTCTACACTTTTAAAGCCGTCACTAACAATACGAGCAAATCCCTCAATAGAAGAATCTACTATATCTTTAATTTGTTTTAAATCTTGTTTTTCTAACATATGTTTAGTCAAAAGTCTTAAAGTCGAAAGCTAAAAGTAATAAAAACTAAACCTTTGACTTTCTGACTATATTATATCCCATTACCTTAATTTTGCAAATAAATTACATTACCAGTAGTAACAGGGCACTGCCCTGTTTTTATTAAAATATAAAACAAACGCCCCATCACAGGAGCGCTTATTTTATTAGTTTGTTCTATTTGTGATAATTCGTTTATTTCATTCGTGGTATTCGCATTCTTCTGAGTCAGTTTAAATCCGTACAACGGATTCGCATTAATGGTTTGACGTCGGTATAAGTCCGTACGACATTTCTTGAACTACATCATTCCACCCATACCAGCTGGCATGGCCGAAGCATTATTTTTATCTTCTGGCTTATCTGCTATAACAGCTTCCGTAGTTAAAAACATTACTGCCGCTGAAGCAGCGTTCTGTAAAGCTGAACGGGTTACTTTGGTCGGATCAACAATACCGGCTTCCATTAAATTTTCAAATTTACCAGTCGTTGCGTTATAGCCGATGCTGTCATTGCCTTTTTGGTGATGGGCAATAATATTATATAAAATCAGTGAACCGTCTTTACCGGCATTTTCAATAATTTGCTTAATCGGTTCTAAGACTGCATTATCAACTATGCGCGCGCCAGCGCTTTCTGTTCCTTTACTAGCAAATTCTTTAAAAGCTTCACTGGCGATCGCTAAAGCTAAACCACCTCCAGGAACTACTCCTTCTTCAACCGCCGCTTTAGTTGCATTTAAAGCATCGTCAATCCGGTCTTTCTTTTCTTTCATTTCAGTTTCAGTAGCCGCGCCTACTTTAATTACCGCTACCCCGCCGGTTAATTTAGCTAAACGTTCTTGTAATTTTTCTTTATCAAAATCACTGTCAATTGTTTCAATATTTTTTTTAATTTGAGCAACGCGAGTATCAATAGCTGATTTCTCACCTTTACCATCTACAATAATAGTATCGTCCTTAGTTGAAATTATTTTACGCGCTTGACCCAAATCACTAACTTCTACATTTTCTAATTTTAATCCTAACTCTTCCGTAATAACTTTTCCACCAGTTACTACTGCGATGTCTTCTAACATTTCTTTACGACGGTCGCCAAAACCAGGGGCTTTTATTGCAAGCGTATTAAAAATACCACGTAATTTATTTACTAATAAAGTGGCTAATGCCTGACCATCAATATCTTCCGCAATAATTACTAAATCTTTTTTACCACTTTGGGCAAGTTTTTCTAATAAAGGTACAATATCCTCAACATTAGAAATCTTTTTGTCAGTAATTAAAATATATGGCTCTTCAAATTCTGCCTGCATTTTATCAACATTAGTAATCATATATGGAGAAATATATCCTTTATCAAATTGCATACCATTTACCACTTCTTTTTCCACACCAAAATGCTGGCCTTCTTCCACGGTAATTACTCCATCTTTTCCCACGGCTTCCATGGCTTCGGCAATAATATTACCAATCTCTTTGTCGTTGGCTGAAATTGAGGCAACCTGAGTGATTTCTTCTTTGGTAGAAATTTGTTTGCTCATTTCTTTTAATCTGCTGATAATTTCAACAACTTTTTTCTCAATCCCCTGCCTAATTTCAATTGGATTAGATCCGGCTGATACCATTTTTAATCCTTCATCAATCATGGCTTGAGCTAAAATAGTAGCGGTAGTGGTTCCGTCGCCGGCTACATCATTAGTTTTAGAAGCGGCTTCTTTAACAATTTCTGCTCCAATATTCTCAAATTTATCTTCTAATTCAATTTCTTTAGCGACAGTTACTCCGTCTTTAGTAATGACCGGAGCGCCAAAGCTTCTTTCTAAAACAACATTACGTCCTTTTGGACCTAAAGTTACTTTAACTGCGCTAGCTAGCTGATCAACACCGCGTTTAAGCGCGCGACGAGCTTCTTCATTAAAAATTATTTGTTTTGCCATATAATTTATTTTAAATTTATTAAAAACTATGTATTTTATTTGTGATTTTTATATATTTTTATTATTTATCGCTATGCATTGTTAAATTGTTTTAAAATGGTTGTGTAACAATTTAACAATAAACAAGCGAAGCGAGTGTTAATAATTTAACAATTTCAAGTTTAACCCTCAATTATCCCTATTACATCACTCTCACTTAGAACAAGTAATTCCTCGTCATCAAGTTTAAACTCATCTGGAGAATATTTTTTAAATAATACTTTATTGCCTACTTGCACGCTCATTTCTGCGCGCTGGCCATTATCTAAAATTTTACCAGGGCCAATTGCAACAACCTCGCCTTGTTCTGGACGTTCTTTATCTGCGGTATCCGGTATAATAATACCAGATTTTGTTATATTTTCTTTCTCTATTGGTTTGACGATAATTTTATCGCCTAATGGTCTAATATTCATAATGTTTAACAATTATAATTTAGTAATTATGTTTAATATGTACGTCACTACATATTAGAGAATTATAAAAAAATTGTCAAGAGAGGCGATTTTTGATAATATTATATGTAAGATATAATAGCGTTGTATACAGTTTTGGATTATGCTGAAAGAATAAT
>CAYPRN010000018.1:0-18942 GCA_964413295.1 uncultured Gammaproteobacteria bacterium
TTAATTAATTACTTTTATCCTACTGAATTGTAAACAACGCTTTACTTTCTAACAACTTACCCTGTTAAATTATTTCGCATTATTTAATGTGGTTTTAAAAACAAAAAGGGGCCCAGCAGGACCCCCTTGTTTTATAACTAATGAGGTTTATACACTGAGCCCCATCCTAAAATCAAGTTTCATATCCATCTTGCGATAGATAGGAAAATCCCTTCAGATTTCAGGATAAGGAACTATTTGCTATGTAAATAGCAACTTCTCTACCATTTTAACGGTAAAATGCACTTAATTATGAACGGCACAAACTACCTTTTATTTTATTTTTGTTTTTTAATTATAAATAAAAACAGTAAAGAAGGAAAAGATTGTCTTAAAAAATTATATTAAGAAAATTTTTCCCGATGTTAAAGAACTATACTTTAATAATATCATGTAAAAACATTTTAGTCAATGAACATTAATAAAAAATATGTCAAATTTTTTTCTCTAAAGTAAGCCACAAAACTTGACATAAAATTATATAAATAGTTATCCACATTTTAAAGTCCAGAGTTCTCTGGACTTAAGTTCTTATTCACTGTTTACTTATCCACAGAATTTTAGACTTATAAACAATTTTGTTCATAACTTTTAAAAAGTAAAATCCAGATTTCTCTGGACTTAACCTCTATAACAATCTTTTTCTGCTCAAGGCGGATCCGCCTTGAGCGGATAATTTTTTAATTTCTCTATTACACTTAAGTCCACAGTTCTCTGGACTTTACTTTATATAATTTTTGAGGCCTGAGTGGGAATAGCCCAGCATATACGCTGGGCGCCCGACGGATGCCGAGCAGGTGCCAGGCGAACCCAACTAATAAGAGGTCACGGGCGGAATCGAACCGCCGATAGGAGTTTTGCAAACTCCTGCCTTAACCACTTGGCCACGTGACCTAAACATTATGAGTATAATATAACAAAAAATAGCAAAAAAGAAAAGGACAGGGTCTTTCACCTGTCCTTTTCACTATTTATATTAATTTCACGTGAGGATTGTGTTAAAAATAAAATGTTTTTAAACTATTACTCTTCAACTATTACCTCAATTTGCGCTCTTTTCACTCCGAATTGTTTAGAATCGTTTTTGTCTAACATCCAAACATCCACTCTATTTGGATATCTTTTGTTCATGCGATCACGAACAATAAAGATTCTATCACCAAAAAGATCGGGAATGCGTACTTTTGTACCAAATTTTAAAAAGTTAGCAGCAATTGTATCCTCAATGCCATATTCACAAACATTAAACATATTAGCAGTAATACATGGGCTATCATCAGTTTGACCTGCTTCTGAATTATATGAAGTAAGAGTACGAACGCCCCAATCAACAAAGGTTACATCTTTTGTAGCTGGTAATCCTTTAAAATCCGCTGGATCCGGCTCTGCTAAGAAAGAAACTGGTGTACCATCTAAGGTTTGAACCTTGGTCATGACTTTTCCTTCATCATCAACTATAACACTTATAGCATTTTCAACGATAACATGCCCTCTTTGCAAAAGCTCTTGCTCTAAATCAGATAAAACAGCGCCATTAGTAAACTCAACCTTATTATTTTTAGTAAGATCAAACTCTCCATCAGCTTGAATAGCTAAAATTGGAGTAAAAAATAAAACAGACTGAAAAAACACAGCAAAAATAACCAAACCAATTAAGTTTTTTGAAAATTTAAGCTTTTTACTAAAGGAAAAGACATTGAAATTTAAATCAATTCTTTTTTTACTCTTTTTAGCTTTAATATTTTTCTTAACAAAATTAGCTAGATTTAACGGGAAATTCATTAAAAATTCCCTTTTTTGGCTAATATAAGAAGTTTTCATTTTATTTTTATTTTGCCTGTAAAATATAAAAATCCCTTCACTACTAATTGAAGGGATTTATATTTTATATACTATAAGTATAGCAGATACACTCAAAATGTCAACCCCGCTTAACTTACTTTTTATCTAAAATTAGCAATTTTCTATGTTAATAACTAACAAAATAATTATTTTGCGAGGTCAATGGGATAACACTATTTTTAAACTAATATTAAGTAAAAAATAATAAAAACAGAGCCGTAAAACTCTGTCTTTATTATGCGGGAGCGACGAGACTCGAACTCGCGACCTCTTGCGTGACAGGCAAGCGTTCTAACCAGCTGAACTACGCCCCCATAACCTTAGAAAAACCAAGAAAATAACAAACTATAAATACCAAATAACAAATAAATCTCAAATTCTAAATTTAAAATAATAAAATTTTTTTAGAATTTATTTGCTATTATAGTTTGTTATTTCTTTTGTTCTATAAAAGTGTCGGGGTGGTGGGATTCGAACCCACGATCTCATGGTCCCAAACCATGCGCCTTAGCCAGCTAGGCCACACCCCGACCTCGGCGAAGCCGAGGAAATTCCAAATTCCAAATCCTAAATAAATCCTAAATATTAAATTATAAAATCCAAAGGCGGTTTTTATGATTTATTATTTATTTTTTATTTGGTGCTTAGAATTTGGAGCTTCCTTTGCTCCACAAAGGTTTTGTGCCGCGGGAGGGAATCGAACCCTCACTTCCGAAGAAACAGGATTTTAAGTCCTGCGCGTCTACCAATTCCGCCACCGCGGCATTTAAAATGTAAAACTAGAGCGGGTAACGGGAATCGAACCCGTATCCCTACCTTGGCAAGGTAATATAATAGCCACTATACGATACCCGCATATCAAAAAACGTAGCTGAAAACTACGCATAGCTGTCACATTTAATATTATATCAACTTTTTGTATTTTGACAATAGCACTAATATGTTATATTAATAATAGACTATGCCAACTTACGCAATTAACAAACGAGCGAAATTTGATTATGAAATACTGAACACCTACGAGGCCGGTATTGTTTTGTATGGTTATGAAGTAAAATCAATAAAAACAGGACATATTAGTTTAAAAGGAGCATTTGTTACTTTGAAACATGCCAAAGGCAAAGAGTTGCCGGAAATGCATCTTACTAACTGTCATATTCCTTTGTATAAGCATGCTGGTAAGATGGATAGTTATGAGCCAGAGCGTTCTAGAAAACTGCTTTTGAAAAAATCGGAAATAAAGCAATTAATCGGCAAAACTCAAGAAAAAGGGTTGACATTAATCCCAATTAGGGTGTATAATAAAGGAAGCTTAATAAAACTTGAATTTGGAGTTGGGAAAGGAAAGAAAAAAATAGATAAGCGCGAGATCATAAAAAAGAGAGAGGTTGAAAGAAAGCTACAATATTTAATAAAACAATATTAAATTTCTCTTTTTTAATCCCATATTAGGGATGTTTTTTATAAATTTAAATTCCTAAACCCTAAATTAAAAATAATATTTAAATTCAAAATTTAAATATCAAAACATAATTTTTGAATTTGGTTAATTGGAATTTATTTTGGATTTAAAATTTTGAGCTTTGAATTTCTCGCCCTGTGGGCGAGCGGGGGATGCTTGGCTTCGATGATATGAACTTTTTATAATAAGCGAAAGCGAGTAATACTATTTTATCTCGTAAAACTATATAGTTAAAATAAGTGCAAAAAACACTTTAGCAAAAGTAAAGGCTACTTTCAGTATACCTGCTTTTGCACCAGTTGCTGCTTAAGGGCACGCAACCATCTGTTTCGGCCATGGCCTGCTAACTGAAAACAGGTGTTATTCTTGCAGGTGTAGACTAATCATTTGCGTTTAATAATTAGTTGAAGTCTCAAAACGCTCGTATAGAGTTTTTTGTCTTGTTTCTTGGCTCTATATTAAACTATAAATAAGACTATTTTTCGTAAACTTATTATCAAAGACATTTCAGACGCGAGTTCGATTCTCGCCATCTCCACAAAAAAACAAGAGTTTCGTGAGCGTGTGAGCGAGCGACCCGCCTTGCCGTAGACGTGAGTGGAAGATTCTCGCCATCTTAACCGTTCAAGTTCGTCTGTTCTGTACGGACTTATTAATATTTCAAACCTTTGATACGAATGGTGCGCGTCTATCTAAAACTTCGCGCAACTATACAAATACTACAAATAGCATTTGTAACATTCGCGTAGTTGCAGGAAAGTGTAAGTCTGCTGGAAGGATTCGCATTAAAGGATCACAAACGATTTAAATCCCTATAAAATAATTTTTACACCATGAGAAGAACTTACCGCAGACCAAAGCCAAAACTAGATAAAACAATCTTCAAGATAAATCGCCAGATAACAGCCCCTGAAGTAAATCTTATTAATGAGGACGGTAAAATGTTAGGTATTACGCCCACATCAGAAGCGTTAAAAATGGCTGAAGAACAAGAATTTGATTTAATTGAAGTTTCTCCCAAGGCACAACCTCCGGTTGCTAAAATAGGCGATTACGGCAGAATAAAGTATCAGAAAGAAAAAATGGCTCATAAACAAAAAGTTCAGCAAAAAAAAGTAGAAATAAAAGCTATACGCCTTTCTTTGCGCATTAGTCCGCATGATACAGAAATGCGTATTAAACAAGCAATAAAATTTTTAACTAAAGGACATAAGCTCAAAGTTGAGATAGTATTAAAAGGACGAGAAAAACAATTATATAGCAAGGCCAGAGAGGTTATGACTGACTTTACTCAAGAACTAAAAAAACAAGAAAATATTAATTTAGTAGAAGAACAGTCCTTGACAAAACAACCAAACGGTTTTAATATAATAGTCGTGAACAAAAAATAGTTAATCAGTTAAATAGTTAACTAGTTACATAGTTTTCTGTTCTACGTGAACGCGCAAGAATAAACTAATTAACTAAACATTATGCCGAAGATAAAAACTCACAAAGCAACTGCAAAACGCTTTAAACAGACTAAAACAGGCAAAGTATTAAAAAGAAAAGCAGGACAAGATCATTTTAATAGCCGTGAATCAGGTAAAACTACTCGTCAAAAAAGACGCGATGTTTTAGTGTCTAAAACTCAAGTAAAAATTATTAAAGCATTAACTCCCTATGGTTAATCAGTTAAATAATTAATTGGTTGCATAATTTTTTATCTTACACGGACGTGCAAATGTAAACTAATTAACTGATCAACTAAGTAACTAAGCAACTAAATACTATGCCTAGAGTAAAAAGAGGAACGACTCATGTAAAAAAAAGACGCAAGCTGATGAAATCAGTAAAGGGTTATAAATGGGGAAGAAAAAATCTTATTCGTCTTGCAAAAACAGCTTCTACTAAAGCTGGGGCTCATGCTTTTACTGATCGTCGCAAGAAAAAAACAAACTTCCGTCAATTATGGCAAATGCGAATAAACGCTTTTGCGCGAAACTACAATATTTCATATTCTCAATTTATTAATAAGCTTAAAAAAAATAAGATTGAACTTGACCGTAAAATTTTAGCCGATCTAGCCGTTAATAATAAAAAGGTGTTAGCTAATATCATTGAAAAGGCAAAATAGTAATCTCTACCAATTACGAATCTTTTACAAATATACAAATACTACCTAAATGGTTCATAGAAATACAAATTGTGTATTTGCTAAAATAGGTTGATAGAATATTGGTATATTCGTATGTGATTCGTAATTGGTAGGAAATAAATCCTATTTATATAATCTACTTCTTAATAGCAAAATGGATATTATTACAATAGTTCAAATTATTACTGCTATAGCTTTAATAACAGTAATACTACTTCAAAATAAAGGAGGCGGAATGTCCGGAGTTTTTGGAGGTTCGGGTGGTGGCGGTGGCAGCAATGTCTTCAGCACAAAACGTGGACTAGAAAAAATATTATTCCGCGCTACTATTATACTCGCTATTATTTTTATTACCTTATCATTGTTAAACATTATCGCCTAAACATTGATTAAGTATTCTCTACCTTGTGAAAAATAATGAATCGCCCAAAAAAAAACAGGGCACAAATAAATCATCTTTTATTCCTACTTTTAAAAAATACGGCTCTATTTTAAAAAAAAGAGCGTATTTGTTGTCTACTAAAAAAACAAACGGTCTAGCAAGCCGAGGTAATTTTGATAAAAAACTTATTCTGTCTCTTAATTCATCAAAAATTCCCAGCCTCAATCAATTTAAATATATTGGTCAATTCCTTAACAGACAAGAAAAAAAAATTATTCGTTTTTCCTCAATTATCATTATTATCAGTCTTATTTTTTTAGGAACTCGTTTTTATTTTTTACATATTAAACCAGCGCCGGCGTTTGGCGGAAGCTATACAGAAAATTTAACTGGCGCGCCACAGTTTATTAATCCATTGTATTCTTCTATTAATACTGTGGATAGTGATATCGTCAGTCTTGTTTATTCTGGATTGCTTAAAAAAGATCTTAATAACCAGCTTATTCCTGATTTAGCTGAAAAATTTGAAATGAACGATAGCGAAACTGAATATACATTTTATTTAAAAAAAGAAGTGCTTTGGCATGATGACAAAGTTTTAACGGCTGATGATATAATATTTACTTATCAAGCTATTGTCGCTAATGACTATAAAAGCCCTCTAAAAGTAAGTTTTGAAGGAGTAATTATTGAACGCATTGATGATTATACAGTTAAATTTATTTTACAAGAACCTTACTCAGCTTTTTTAGAACTATTAACCACTGGTATTTTGCCAGCTCATATCTGGCAACAAATTCCAGCTAACGCAGTCCATTTGGCAGATCTAAATTTAAAACCGATTGGCACCGGTCCTTATAAATTTAAATCATTGACCAAGGATAAAAACGGAGTGATTCATGGTTATATATTAGAAATAAATAAAAAATACCACAATCAAAAACCTCATATTAAAGAGATAGCTTTTAAATTCTCTCCTAATTTCATAGAGGGCATTAATGCTTTAAATGAAGGTCGGGTAGAGGGGGTGGATTATATCCCTAAAGAATATCAAGATAAAATTATTGCTCCTAATGGCTATAATCAATATTATCTTGAACAACCACAGCTTACTGCGCTATTTTTTAACCAAACACAATTGGGAGCGCTTGGTGATCTTCATGTCCGACAAGCCTTGGCTTATGCTTTAAATAAAGAACAAATAATCAGCGATGATGATAAAAATTTTATGGACGTTATTGATGGTCCAATGTTACCTATCTTCAACGATTATCAAAATAACGAAATTGAAACTTATCAGCATGACTTAGCTAAGGCTAAGCAATTACTTGATAATGCTGGTTGGTTAATAACAGAGGTGCAAGAATCTTCTAATCAAGAGGGTGATGAAAATTCAGAGGAAACGTCAGAACCTGTTATTGAACCTGGCATTTGGCGTAAAAAAGAAAATAATTTCTTACGCGTTACCATTACCACGGTTGACCAAGAAGACAATACCGCTATTGCTAAACGCATAAAATCTTTTTGGGAAGAATTAAATGTGCATGTTACGATAGAAACCATATCAGCTGATTTAATTCAAAACGAAATTATAAAACCTCGCAATTATCAAATTTTATTATTTGGCATTATCTTAGGCGCTGATCCTGATCAATATGCTTTCTGGCACTCTTCTCAAATAGGCAGTAACGGATTAAATCTGGCTAACTATAATAACAAGCAAGTTGATGAACTTTTAGAAGACGGTCGCATCACCGGCGATAAAGAAGTGCGCCAAGAAAAATATAAAAAATTCCAAAAATTAATCACCAAAGACATTCCGGCTATTTTCCTCTTTAGTCAAAAATATCCTTACTTACAAACAAATCGCGTTAAGGGCTTTGATATGACAAGTATTGTCGTGCCTAGCGATCGTTTTAATAATGTAACCAACTGGTACATAAAAACCAGAAGAAAAATAACCTGGTAACTCTATATAGTTAATTAGTTGCTTAGTTAATTAATTATTTAGTTCAAATAAATTTCTCTTCTAGCGCAAAATCTTAAATACAACAAGTGATTTTTACCCTGTCAAGTGACAGTGTTATTTCCACATTTTTTTACTCTACTTATTTATAATTTTAATAACTCTTTTTAATATAAACTTTATGCTATTTCGAAAAAGATCTGCTTCTACTAAAAAAACTATCGGTGGAGCAAATAATCCAATTAATAAACAACCTCGTTCCAAAAAACAAATTGTTTCTAATTTGTCAAACAAACAAATGCCTGTTGCTAAAACCAGATTATATTCATCAAAAACATCAAATATAAAACAACCGCGCCCTTTTCAAAACAAAAGACCCCTAACTACGACCCCCACTCCTATGTCACCAAAAAAAGTTTGGGAATTAACGCGTCCAATTCAACGGTCAGCGCCTTACCGTCCCCAACAAATTTCTCGCGTTTCAGACAAACGCATCCAAAATAAAATACCAACCAATAATAATTTAAAAATTTATTGTTTGGGCGGACAAGAAGAGGTCGGTCGCAACTGTACTGTTTTTGAATACGGAGAAGATATTATCATGCTGGACATGGGCATTCAATTCCCTGATGAAGACATGCCAGGGATTGATTATATTATTCCTAACACTAAAGATTTAGAACAAAAAAAAGAAAAAATTCGTGGAGTTATTTTTAGCCACGGTCATCTTGACCATATTGGCGCCGCTCCGATGATGTTGGAAAAATTAGGCAATCCTATAATTGTCGGTCGCAACTTGACCTTAGCTATGATTAAAAACCGACAGGAAGATTATAAAAAAGGGACTGCTAAAAATTTAAAAACCATATCCATTAATTCTGTCAGCCAAAAAATAATTTTAGGCAAATTTAAAATTAGTTTCTTTCAGGTTGAACATTCTATTATGGATGCTATTGGTGTAGTCATTCAAACTCCACATGGAACTATTATCCATCCTGGCGATTGGAGCCTTAATTCTGACCCAGCAGAAGGAAATATTGTTTCTTACGAACATTTATCAAGACTACCTTCTCCTCGCATTTTAATGTTAGAAAGTTTGGGCGTAACCTACACTAAACCACCAGTGCCAATTAAAACCACTTTGAATAATCTACAAAAATTAATTGATGAAGCACCAGGTCGTATTATTATTGGAACTTTTTCTTCTCAAATTGAACGAATAAAACATATTTTAGAGCATGCAGAAAAAACAGGTAAAAAAGTTGCTTTAGATGGTTATAGTATGAAAATGAATATTGAACTTGCCAAAGAACTTGGCTATATTAAAGCCCACAAAAGTACTTTTATCACCATAGATCAAATACACAAATATCCTGAAAATAAAATTGTAGTTATTTGCACTGGCGCGCAAGGAGAAAGCAATGCTGTTTTTTCCCGCATTGTTAATGGCAACCATCGCTATATTAAAATTCAAAAAAACGATACCGTTGTCTTCTCCTCTTCCATCATCCCAGGTAATGAAGCCAGTATTCAAAAATTAAAAGATCAAATCTATCACTTAACTGATAATGTAATTCATGGAGAAATTATGGACATCCACTCTGGTGGGCACGCTACTGTTGAAGATATTAAAACAGTTCTAAAGCAAGTAAGGCCCGACTATTTTTTGCCAGTTTACGCAAACTACTACATGTTAATTGAAGCAAAAAAATTAGCCCTGCGAGAAGGCTTTAAAGAAAATAGAATTTTTGTTCTAGGAAACGGGGATTTACTGGAATTCAGTAGTGGTCGACCGCCAAAGTTATCTAGAAATAAAGTCAACACTGATTATATAATGGTAGATGGTCTAGGCGTGGGCGACATTTCTGATGTGGTTCTGCGCGACCGCCAAGTCATGGCTGACGACGGTATGATTGTAGTAATCGCCACTATTTATTCAAAAACCGGCAAATTAATCGGCAATCCCGATATCATTTCCCGCGGTTTCATTTACATGAAAGATAATAAAAATTTAATAGAAGACACTCGCAAAAAAGTCAAACAAATAGTCATGTCCGGCGACACTAAAACTAGAGAAAGCGAAAACTTCATCAAGAATAAACTCCGCAATGACCTGGGTCAATTCTTGTTTAAAAAAACAGAAAAACGACCAATGGTTTTGCCTGTTATTATTAAGGTGTAGTTTCGTAGAGACGTGGCACTGCCACATCTAAGCCGTGAGTCATAAGTTCATTTCTATATGAAAACTAAATATAACTTACAAAAAATCAAACAACTGCCAAAATTTGAAGATGTCTTAAAAAAGAAACTAAAAGATCCTGAATTTAAAAAAGGATTTGAATTAGCAAAAAAACGAATTGAATTGTCTCATGAAATTATGATGGCTCGCAAACAAGCAAAATTAACACAAAAAGAAATGGCTAAAAAATTAAACACTAGTCAAGGTTTTATCGCGCGTATTGAAAATGGAGCTCAAAACTTTACTATTGATATATTAAATAAAATTGCTCTGACATTAAACAAAGATTTAAAAATATCATTACGATAAATTGACCCTTCCCTCTAATTTTGCTACAATAAAGAAGACCAATAACTGGTCTTTTTTACATTGTAAATATAGAAATATGTTAGATAATTTAATTTTAAACAAAAAATCAATAGAGAACATCTATAAAATGGTAAATGAATTTCATGAAAAGTATCTGAAATCATCAGGAGTAAAACTGCCTAAACTTTATCATTCCAAAAATGTTTTTACAAAAGACGCGTTAGTTTTGGTTTATCTTGCCTATGACTATCCTAATACGAGAAAAGTTAGTAAAGAAGAATTAACTAAATTTATTAGAAGCTATTACCCAAATACTACTGATGTGCAACAAGCCAGGCATTTAGGCGCGCAAGCTGGTTGGTGGATTGTTGCTGGCGGGCGAGATAATATCGTATTAGAGATAGGAAGAGGTTCATATCAACTTTACACATTAGAACAGCCATACCCTGGCTTTAAAAAAGGCCACCGAATATCAGAAACTGATGGTTGGAAAAAAATTAAAGAAAAATATGGTTGTCGTTGCGCTACTTGCGGATCACAAGAAAATAAACCGCACCTTCACTGGCCAGCAACAAAAACAATTTTACAAAAAGCCCACATGAATCCAAATAAGCCTTTAGTCGCTGGAAATATTATTCCTCAATGCCAAAAATGTAATAGAGGCGACAGAAATAGATGGGTTTATGATAATAAAGGCAGAGTTATAAAATTAGCAAATCCGCAAGTTATTAAAACTTGCGATAAGGATGTAAAAAAAACAGTCTATAGAATTTTATACAAAGAGTTTAAAGGGAAAAAACCTAATTCCAAAAAATAATTATGCAAAATAGTCAATTTATAAATAAAATTATTTGCTCCGACACTTTAGAGTTGTTGCCAAAAATTGAAGATAATTCAATAGATGTTGTATTGACTGATCCTCCTTATTTTTTAGACAAACTTGATGATAGCTGGAATTATGAAGAAGTTTCAAGTCAAAAGAATCAATATACAATTAAATCGCTCCCCGCGGGAATGAAATTTGATCGAGATCAGGGAAAAAAATTTTATAAGTGGTACTTAAAAATTTCAGAAGAAATATTTAGAGTTTTGAAACCTGGCGGTTTCTTCTTTTCATTTTCCAGTCCTAGATTATATCACAGAATGGCTTCCGCGATAGATGACGCTGGATTTGAAATTAGAGATACTTTTATGTGGCTCTACACTCAAAATCAAGCAAAGGCTATGAGCGTTAATCATTTTATTAAAAAAATGAATGTGGATGAAGAAATAAAAGAAGAAATAAAAGAAAAACTTGATGGATGGAAAACTCCTCAAATAAAATCTTGTTTTGAACCAATAGCAATGGCTCAAAAACCAACAGATCAAACATATTTAAATAATATATTGAAACATGAGGTCGGAATGTTTAACACTAACGTTAAAATAGGTGAAAATATGTATCCAGCAAATGTTTTTACTGTAGATAATATTAATGCTTTAATTGATAAAACTTTTCTTTTGCCAAAACCAACTAAAAAAGAAAAGGGTGATTATAATGATCACAAAACTGTTAAACCATTGGCTATTTGTGAATACTTAATTAAATTATCGGCATTCTCAGAAAATGCTGTTATTCTTGACCCGTTTGTTGGAAGCGGAACCACGGCATTGGCAGCTAAAAAATTAGGAAAAAACTATATTGGGATTGATGCTAACAAAAAATATGTAAAAATTTCCGAAAGAAGGTTAAAGGAATTAGATCAAAAACCAGAACTATTTATTGCAACCAGAGAAGAAATCCCAAGTTTACAAGTAAGGTTACAATTTACATAAATAAATCAAATGTCAAGTAATCTATATATAGTTGATTTTATACTAAATTCTTGCTACAATAAAAAAGACCAATAACTGGTCTTTTTTAAATATTAGCATAATCATATTTCTCAACAATTCAAAAAAATAACCGTTAATTTTCTACTCGCTGTAATGCAGGGAGTTTCTTTTGTTGCTAAAGCTTTATTTACAAATTTTATTAGCCATGTCGGCTGGCCATTGTATAAAATCAGCCGAAAAGTCTTTGGCCGTTTTGTGGTAAGGGGATATGGATGGTTTATTATTGTTAAGGGTCGGGTGCGGGACAATAAAAAAATGCGCTTTAATTCGTTGTTGGCAAATAATTATGCTATTCATGCTACTATTATTATGGTTAGTATTATTATGCTAATTACTAATATAATTTTATATAGCAGGGCGACTTTAGCGGCTGATGATAGCAAGCCAAAGCCAGCTCTTTTTTCTTTATTAGAAAGTGAATTTGCTGAAGATGAAGAACTTGTAGTGGAAACTTTCGGCAAATCACAGTTTATCACCCAAATAGAAGAAAATTATTTAAAAAATTTATCCAGCGTAAGGGTCCAACCCCAAATAGAAATTAAATCATCGGAAAAGGGGGAGGCCACTGATACTGAAAGTACCTTACAAGGAGGGAGCGCTGTGGTTCAGCCTAATTTGGCCAAAACAAAAAAAGTCAAACGCGCCCGCACTACTATTGTTTATCACATTGTTAAACCGGGAGAAACTATTAGCACTATTTCCCAAGAATATGATATTAGTGTCAGCACAATTTTATGGGAAAACGATCTTAACGCTTATTCTATAATCCGCCCGGGCAAAAGCTTAGCCATTTTGCCTGTTAGCGGTATTTCTTATACAGTAAACAAGGGAGATAACTTAGCTAGCATTGCTAAGCGCTATGATATTGAACAAGCTGAAATTACTGAATTTAATAAAATCAGTGACTCTAGTTATCTTAAAATAGGACAAAAAATTATTATTCCCGGCGGGCAGAAAAAATATAGTACACCAACCAGCACCCGCTATTCTGGTTTAGACGCCCTTAAGCGGTTAGTTACTCCGCCTTCAGCGAATCCAACTCCTGGCAACAAGATGAATTGGCCTACTGTTGGTTATCGCATCACCCAATATTATACTTGGAGCCATTATGCGGTTGATATCGCTAACAAAGTTGGTACTCCAATTTACGCGGCTGATGCTGGCACAGTAGAGGTAGCTGGCTGGGGAACGGGCTATGGAAACCAGATTGTTATTAACCACGGTGGCGGTAAAAAAACCCGTTATGGTCACGCCTCTAAACTTTTTGTTCAAAAAGGTGATAAGGTTACTAAGGGACAAACAATTGCCGCCATGGGATCAACTGGCTGGTCAACCGGCTCGCATCTTCACTTTGAAATTATTATTAATGGCAAAAAGTATAATCCTCTTGACTATATTAAATAATAGTTATATGGTTACATAGTTAATTAGTTGCCTGGTTAATTATGTTCGCATTATAAACTATGTAACTGCTCAACTATTTAACTAATTAACTAGCGCTATGAATATTATAATCGGAATAATTGGCATGATCGCTGGAGCATTAATAGTAATCTATTCAGAAAAATTATTTAATGCTTTTGGTCGGATTCCTTTTTTTGAAAAATATCTAGGCACAGAGGGTGGTTCTCGCCTGGGTTATAAGCTGGTTGGCTTGTTCGTCTTTTTTATTTTTCTATTAGTCCTCACTAACATGATTCAAGGATTTCTGATGTGGGTATTATCACCAATCATCAGACCAATGCAGAGAGGGTTGTAATATAAATGACAAATACCTAAACTCAAAATCCAAAACAATATATAAATTCAAAATTTAAATGCTCAGAATAATTTTGTCATTTGAATTTAGAAATTTGAATTTTTTTCGCTTTGCGAAAATGTTGGGCCCATAGTTCAGCTGGTTAGAATGCCTGCTTTGCAAGCAGGAGGTCCAGGGTTCGAATCCCTGTGGGTCCACATTTTAAAAACATCTGCTTTGTTTATTTGCCTTGGGCGAGTAAGCAGGGGGTTTGGAGTTTTTACCCCGCCACGAACGTAGTGAGTTGTGCGGGGCGAGTCCCTGTGAGTCCACAATAAAAAAATAGTTCCGAGCCACTTGGAACTATTTTTTTTATTTGTATATTAGTATGTGATTAGTGATTAGTAGGGGTTAAAATAACTTATCCCAAATCGTCATTACGCTAAAAAATCCAAAGAATAAAAATATACCAACAATAATTAACTTGCGCCATAAACGCGCTTGAAATTCTTTAGGTAAAATTTTATAATTCATCCAATTAACCAAACCAACATGCACAAACATTGCCACCGCATTAATAACCGCTCCAGTTATAATTAAAAATTTCGGTTCATAGATATTAAATAAAAACAGAGTAATACCAAAAGCAATTTGCGCCCATAAAAATATAAAATAAATTTTAGATAAATTAATTGAACCGCTGGTATTTTTACCAAGTTTTTTTAAGGCAAAATTTTCCGACATTATACGCGAGGTAGAATCTAAAACCCCCAACTGGGTTTGAAAAAGCATGATAGAAACCACAAATAAAAATAATGTTCCAGCCCAAGGCGTGAGCATTTTATTCATGGCCACGCCCTCGTTAATAACAAAACTAATTCCTTCGGCGTTAGTTGGATTACCAAAAGCAGTAGTATAAGCTAAGAGCATTAACAAACACATTGCTAACGCGCCTAAAAACCAAAAAACCAACAGGTGTTCCATATTAATTTGCTTCCACCATTCTTGAAATCGTTTTATGTTTTGTTTATTAATTTCAAATTCCTTTCCGCTTAATTTTATCTGCTGGCTTGCCTCGCCGTAGCCCTTGGGCGAAGGCGGGCTTGCTCCACCTTTAAATAGGCCTGCGATCTTTTGTGAATATTTTCCCATGCCATATCCCTTTTCTCTAATATAAATAGATTGAGTTAAATTTAAATTACCACCAGCGCCAGCGTAAGCAAACGCGCCAATAAACAAGGCGAAGCTCATTCCAGTTGGCCAAAATAAGAAACCGTCACCAACTCCGACAATGCCTTGCGCTAGAGCAGTCCAGTCAGCCTGTTTTGCTAAAACAAAGGTTAAAATTAAAATAAAAGGAATACCAATAAAAATAATTGTTTTGGTAATACACTCCATCATGCCATAGACAGTTTTACCTAAAGATAAAATTAAGCCAATGGCTAATAAAAATAAAACGGCAATCCACTTAAAACTTTCTATACCAAACACAAAACTAAATACTTGCGCGCTGGCGGCAATAATACCCGGCAAACCAAATCCTAAAAAAGTAGAAAAGATAAACCACCATGTTACCCATTTCCAAAGCTTGTTCAGGCCGACAAAAACCGATTCGCCATTAACTAAAGCATAGCGCTCAATTTCCATGTTCATAAAAAACTGGAAAGTAATGCCAAGCACCGCGCCCCAGGCAATGCCTAGTCCGTAATTTGAGCTTAAATACGGCCAAAGGATTACTTCACCCGAGCCAAGACCAAGAGCAAGAATTATAAAACTCGGACCAAGAAGTTTTTTAAACGCAATTGTTTTAGGAAAATTTTTCATAAAAATAATTTGTTTATAACTATCTTTATTTTAGCAGATTACCAACAAAAAAACACTCCCTAGATAGAAAGTGTTTTTATTTTTACGGGTTTTTTGTTTTTATTTTTTACTGTTGAGTCTTTTGGAACCGGCCCATGCCACCGCGTCCAAAATTTAGGCCTAACTCTTCTCGGATTTGTTTAGCTTCTTCAAACTTGCCCTCCTGCATTAAATTATGGCTTTCCGCCAATTTGGAAAAATTCTCCGCGGTAATTTTTTCTGCCATAATATCATCGCCTTTTAATTCTTGCCAAGCGTTTTTCCAAGCATTATAGTCATTATTGGCAATCGCTTCTTTAACGGCAGTAAAATTTTCTTTGTTAAATTCTTCTCCCTTATGCATTCCGTTCCAGCCCTTTTTAAACCCTTCTTTATTCTGTAATCCTAATTCTTCACGCAAAACTTTGGCTTCTTCGTATTTACCGTCTACCATTAACTGGCGGGCTTCAACAAATTTATCAAAATTTTCTTCCGTAATTTTTTCCGTAATCGGACTATCACCCATTAATTCCTTCCAAGTTGCATAATCTTTATTATCAATAGCCCCAACCATCTCCTCGTGTTGCTCTGTATTAAAACGCGGACCTTTAAGCTTATTATTTTCACCATCACCTTGATAAGCGTAAGTCGCTCCGGCGACAACGGCAGTAGTTACGATAACTCCTACTGTAGCGGCCAAATATTTTGTGTAATCTTTTTTCATATTACTTGCCCACCCAATTGCAAGCCGTAGGCGAAGCTATTGGCGGGTATTTTAGTAAATAATTGTGTCTGCCAGACTTGTTATTTATTACTACGCATGATTATTTTTTTTCTTTCACCTCGCTGAAGCTTTAGCGAAAGCGGGTTTCACCCATTTCCTTTTGCCTAAAAAACATTATAACTTCTTCAGCTATAAAATTATTTTCATCTATTTTTTCACCAATAATTTTAACTTTATCTCTTTCATTTAATTTAACTCCTGAAGGCATTAAGCATTCATCACAGCTAACCAGCCAAACCTTTCTATTAATATCACTCAACTTAAACTCATTATCTACAAATGACGAAATTACCTGACCTATCAAAAATCCTTTTTCTGGATTCATCCAAACCGCCTGTCGTGGACGAGTCATCATCTGATACATTGGCATATGCTTTTGTGCGCCTGATTCTATCCAGCGACCAGACATTAAATAACGATGTGACATCCAACCAAAAATAATGCTTAATAAAATTATTATTACCGCGATTAAAGGCAGGGCATATTGATAGCCATTTTTAGTCTGCCGAAAAGCGTAATAAGAAACACCGATCAATCCAACTAAAATAAGCAACCAGACATAAGGCATACTCATAAAAATAAACCTCCCCATGCCTAAACCTAGCTGACGGCGCATCATCCAATCAGCGTTAGCAAAGTTAAAAATCACAGTAGCAAATGCTAAGGCTGCTAGCGCAACTATTAAACTAAGCCCAAACCAAACTAAAAACTCCCTCAATTGAAATTGCCATCGCTCTCTTGGTTTGAGTTCTGTTTCTTTAATTTTATTTATTATTTTTTCTTTAGTGCTCTCCATATTAATACACATAGTTAAATTGTTGTGCTACTTACCCTCCACATAGGCGAGGCGAGTTACGTAACAATTTAGCAATATAACAATTTTATTAATTAAATTTAACAGCCATTTTACCAGCTTCACGTTTAAATTGCTTTTTAGCTCGACTAATCAAAGTCGCTACTGTTCCGCTTGGCTTTTTAATTATATCAGAAATTTCCTTATAGCTCTTTTCTTCTATAAACTTTAAAATTAAAACTTCACGATATTTTAAATCCAACTCTGCTAAAATTTTTTCAATGTCATCACGCAAATTTTTATTCTCCACATCTTGATGAATGTTCAATCCAGAGTCAATATTATGTAAAAACCCTTCTATTTCTTCGCCACCTACAAACTGGGGTCGCGCTTTATTTTTACGCCAATGGCTAATTACCTCATTGTGAGCAATGCGGTAAATCCAAGATGAAAATTTTAGAGATGAATCAAACGCATTTAAATTTTGATAAACTTTTATAAAAATATCCTGTAACAAATCTTCAGTATCTTGCTGATTTAATCCGGCAATTCGTTTAATATAACGGCTCAACTTATTTTCATATCGCTCAATAATATAATTAAAATAATCCTGATCTTTCAAAGTCAGGTTCACTAAATTTTCATCTGATTGTTTATCGCAATCATTTTTTTGCATAATTGTATTATATATTAATACGTAAAAGCTAATATTTTTCTTTCAAAGTGTGTTATAATAAATATTAGATTAACAAATTATACTATAATAATATGTTTAAGTCCAACCCAATCAAACCAAACTTAAAAACAGAGGCCCTGCCAATCTTATTATTAATAATTACTGGCCTTGCTTCAATTTATTTCTATTCTGTCTTTCCTGAACGAATTCCAGTGCACTGGAATATGGCTGGAAAAATAGACGACTGGGGATCAAAAACATTCGGCGCATTTATGTTGCCAACTGTAATGCTCGGCCTGTATCTTTTATTTTTAGTCCTGCCATATTTAGATCCACGCAAAAAAAATTATAAACAGTTTTCCCAAATATATCATGGCTTTAAAACGCTTATCTTATTATTCATGGGTATAATTTATTTTATAGTTGGTTTAAATGCTTTGGAATATAGCATTGCAGTGGAAACTTGGGTTCCGGTGTTAGTGGGGATTTTATTTATTATTATAGGTAGTTACATGGCCAAAATAAAATCTAATTGGTTTATCGGAATCCGCACCCCTTGGACATTAAGTAGTGAAGAGGTTTGGAATAAGACGCATCGTCTTGGCGGTAAACTATTTATACTCGGCGGATTGTTAATGATATTAACACCTGCTTTACCAGAAAAACTAAAAGCTTATTTATTCATCTTTATCGTTTTATTAGTATCTTTGGGTAGTATTGGCTATTCTTACTTCTTATACCAAAAAATAGGCAAATAAACGCTATCTATTGACTTTTTTATTAAACAGTGCTAAACTTATATCATAATTTGTAAGATATAATAGCGTTGTATACAGTTTTGGATTATGCTGAAAGAAT
>CAYPRN010000019.1:0-16866 GCA_964413295.1 uncultured Gammaproteobacteria bacterium
TGGCGTAAAACCACCTATCATCAGCGCGCAAATCAACACGCCTAAAAATGTTTTTCTAAACATATGTTTTTCTTAATTGTTAAATTGCTACATTGCTTGCCTTGCCGAAATTTTAATGAAGGCAGATTAAATTGCTAAAAACTTATTTAACGCGCTTCGTAGCAATGTAATAATTTTATATTAATTAATAATTTTAAACTTCTCATTTCTTATTTATAGTCCGTAGCCTTGGCGAAGGACTACTCAACCTTCCCATACCCCTTCCCCACTTCATCATCTTCCAGATTGGTGGTTTTAGCTTTAGCGCTTAAAACCATTACGCCATTACTAACAATATCTTCAGCGCTAGCGTTAGCTGGATTTAACAGCGGGACTATTTTATTTTTATCAGCTTCAGTCGGAATGAGCATAATACTAAATTCCGCTATGGCTGGCTCGCCTATAGCATCCCATTCGTTGATGGTCCATAATATCTCTCGACTGTTAGAATCGTATGATATTTTTCCAGCGCTGTTGCTGTAATTACTTTCCCAGTTAACATTGGCTGGTAATTTGGCGCTGGTGGTAATATTTTTCAAATCATGACGAGAATTAGTTAAAGTCCAAAAAACTTTAAATTTCGTTTGTTCGCCTACTTTGGGTGGCAAAGGTCCTTCGCCGACAGCAATGTTATTGCGGTCAAAATAACGAACTTCATTTTTAAATGCTAAATCACTATTAATTTTATTTACCGTTCTGGTTACTGATTGGCTGTTGTCTTTAAGCTTGCTGTCAATGCTATAATCCAGCGAACTTATAATATTAAAATCTGCAGTAGGTACTTTTTTAGCTTCTTCAGCTGTTTTTGTTTTTAGAGAAAAGCTAAAACTATTTTCTTCATCAGGATTAATATTACTTAAAGAACTTACTTCTTCTTTGGTCCAAATAATGGAGTTTCCCCGACGTTCACCTTTATTGCTATCAACTAAAGCATCCCAATCGACCATAGCCGAATCTATAGTAGCCATCATGGCCACATTTTTTAAACTAGCGTCGCTATTATTTTTATAATGCAGTACATAATTTAGGGCATCGCCTAAATCTACTGCTTTATTTCCCAATGAACCATTGACTGACAGGCTTAATTGCAACGCTCCTTCAGCCACGGCTACGCTTAAATCATATTCAGCAAAGATATGCTCAGTGACAGACATTTTTCCATCTAGCTCAATTTCTTGAGGAATAAAAAATACTAATCTTAAATTATCAGTTTGGGGTTTCTTTTTGTATTTGCCTTTAATTATTAATTCTTGTTTTTGTTCAGTTAAGTCATTGATTTCCCATTCCCCTGTCTGGCTGTTACTAATGACAAAATTATCATCATGTTCAAGACGAATTTTAAAGTAATCAAAAAAACTTTCTTTTTGTTTGGTATATTCAATTTTTATATCTGCCTCTTCATTAATATGAAAAAATGACGGCGTTTCCACATCTAAATTAACTCCAATTGAAGAAATTTTAGTAGTTATTTCTTTTTCTACATCAAAAGTTGAACTAAAATTTTCCGGCCGATAAGTAATAAAAGCTTTGATGGCCTGTTCGCTTTCTAACGGAGCAATAATTATCGCTTTAACGACTATCCGACCACTTCGCTTAATATCAATTTGTTCAAGCTGCCAGGAAGCAAGCGCTGGATTATTATCTCCCCCGGCTGTAGTCGGGGCCGCATCTAATACAACAAAACCTTCTGGATACATTAAATTAATCTGTACATCGCGCAAATTAAACTTACTTAAATTTTTATATTGCAATTCATAAACAACTTCTTCTCCGGCTACTGCTTCTTCTGGCCCGATAATATTAAATTCTATATCTTCCGTGCGCATCCTTTCCCCAGAATTGAACAAAAAAAACAAAAACCAAGAAACAATAGTAATCATTCCTAATAATACTAAAAACGTCGCTGTTATTTTCTTCCAAGGATCTGCCTGTTTTCGATGAAATACAGCCAATGGTTCTATTGGTTCACCGGATACAGAGCTTTTATCGCCATTATTATCGCTATTTACATTCTGATAAATTTCTTTAATACTGGCGTCCAATTTGCTGTCTTGTTCTTTTTCTTTTAACAGCTTGGCAAAATCCTCTTCTTTGTTGTGGTTATTTTCTTTATGGCTCATAAACAATATCAGTGCAAATCCGTTTTATCCGTGTTCTATTTTATGGCACACGGATTGAACGAATTAGATGGATTATCACTAATTAATTTTGTGATTTAAAAAAATTAATTAGTCTTCAATTTTATTATAACATTATTTTTAATAACTAAATAATTTGAATTATAAAACTAATTCGCGTTGATTCGTTTAATTCGCTAAATTCGTGTGCTATTTTCTATTTTTATGGCACGCGAATTTAGCGAATTAAACGAATTTACACGAATATTATATAATTTGAATAATTATCTTTCCTTTTCAACTTGATAATAATTCAACACAAAATCAGCAATTTCCCCAAAAAGCGGGGCGGCTGAAGAAGCGGAAAAACGAACATCTTTAGGGTCTTGTAAGTAAACTATCATTACAAACTGTGGGTCATCAACTGGAGCAAAACCAACAAAAGAATGATTAGTTCGGTTGGAATAACCGCGAACAATACTGGAAGCGATTTGGGCAGTACCAGTTTTACCAGCCACATAATATCCTTCCACTTCTGCCAGTTTAGCATGCCCGCTATCAACTACATTTACCAACATGCCAGACACTAAAGCGGCCGCTCGCGGTGAAATAACTCGCTTTAATTCTTGTGGCTGTGTTTTTATTCGCTCGCCGTCTGGCTTGATAATTTCGTCAATAATATATGGCTTAACTAAAATTCCCTGATTAGCAATAGCGGAAAAAGCAGTTACTATTTGCAAAGGAGTAGTAGTAATTCCTTGACCAAAAGAAGCAGTGGCCATATTAAGATTACCCCCTAAATTTTTATCATATAAAGAGCTGATATTACCCTCACTTTCTGTTTTTAATTTAATACCTGTTTTTTCTCCAAAGCCAAAATCTTCCATATACTTTATGAAATTATTAATGCCTACTTTTTGCGCCACATACACTGCGCCAGTATTAATTGAATTTTCTAATATTTGATTTATGGTAACATCGCCATAAACAAGGTCGTCAGAGTTATGAATGATTTCGGTTGCTAAAGTAACTGATCCAATATCATGAAAAACGCTATCCGGCTCTACTAACCCTAAATCAATTCCCATGGCCATAGTAATGGGCTTAAAAATTGAGCCTGGTTCATAGGCTTGAAAAATACCAATATTATTAAAATATTTTAGATCTTTTGTTTTACCATAGTCATTAGGATCAAAATCAGGGTAAACGCACATAGCGATAATAGCGCCAGTTTTTGGATTCATAATTATGATAGCGCCTAAATCAGCTCCGTGTCGTAAAGTTGATTCATTAAGTTTACGGCAAGCTACATTTTGAATTGTTTTATCAATTGTTAAAATTATGTCATCGCCATTAATCGCTGGATTAAACTGGCGGTCAGCGACAATAATAGTTTGTCCGCTAACATCGCGTTCAGCAATTAATGACCCCATCACTCCTTTTAATTCATTATCAAAATACCCTTCCACTCCGTAAGATCCTTGGCTTAGCTCATTGTTACTATTAGCAATAACATAGCCCAACGTATGTGAAGAAATATTTTTCTCTGGATAATAGCGATAACTGCTCATAGAATAACTAATACCTTTAATTTTCAAAGCTAAAATTTCCGCCAACTTTTCTTCATCAACTTTTTTTGCTAATGGCTCATAAGGATCTTCATGTTTAGCCAATTTTTTAAATAATTCTTCCGAATATTCTTCTAACTTTTTTTCATGATCTTGCTTTATTCCTTCTTCAATAGCTAAACGTTCTTTCTCTAACGCCACCGCTAACTGCTCTTCATTAATAACTATCTCTTCTCCCACCTTTAATTTACCAGACGCCTTAATTTCATTAGCCATTTCTTCACGCAAACGTTGTTCAACTACTGCTACTAGATGCTCAACATCCGGCTCTTCATAAACTAAAGTAAATAAAACTGGCGCTAATTTCTTTACCGCATCTTCTGGATCAAAAACATCTTTTGGCACTGCGTAAATTAAAGCAAAATCTTTATTAGCGGCTAAAGGATATAATTCACTTTTATTATCATCCCCTTCTTTACTGCGCACAAAAATACGCCCTCTGTCTGGCATGATTTCCTTATCTACGCCGTGCTGTCGTAATGCTTTAGCGGCATATAAATCATAATTTAATAATTGCACATTAAACAAACGAGCAATAATAGCTATGGCAAATAAAAAAATAATCGCTACAAGCAGTGTGATGCGATTATCCTTTTCTAAACGACCGTTATTTTTTTTATTATATAAACTCCAAATCATGCTTTAGTTGATTAGTTTACCCCGCCTATAAAAGGTCGGGGTTAATTAGTTGCATGGTTAGATAGTTTTGGTTGGTTAATATAACTACAACTAAGCAACTGATTAACTGCTTAACTAATTTACCATTGCTACATTTTCATTTTTAAATTCAATATAATCAATTTCATTAACACTAACCATTTCTAATTCTTGAATGCGCTCTTGTAATCCTTCATAAGATTCTAAATTCATAACAATTAATTCTAAATCTCTATTATTCTTTTTTAAATCTTGAACGCTATTTTTTATTTCATTAATAGCAAAACCCTGTAAAATAAGATGATTACTAGCTACAAAATAACTAATACTAACAATCAACATTAATGAAGCCAAGCAATAATTCAATATTTTCATGTTCAACTGTAATGGCAAGCGCATTCTTCTCGCTTGGGCAACATAACGATGCAATCCATTTCTATTTTTACGCTCTTCAGATTTAATTGTTGTTAATTCCTCCATGTTATTGTGTGATGCTAAGTTAACTGTCATTGCGAGCGAAGTCCCGCTCAGCGGGATGTAGCGAAGCAATCCCGTGAGTGTTAATAATATTTATTAACACCGTTATTTAATTCTCACGGGATTGCCACGGGCTTGTGCCACCGCTAAAGCTAAGGCGACACGCGGTCGCCCTCGCAATGACAGTTAAGTTATAAATTATGAAATTATCATCATACTCTTTCTGCTACTCGCATTTTCGCACTACGGGCGCGTGGATTTTGTTTAATTTCTTCTAACGACGGCGTTATAATTTTTTTAGTAATAATTTTTAATTGCGCTTGATGCTGACATTGGCAGATTGGCATAGCCGACGGACAGATGCAGTCTTTAGATTCTTGTTTAAAAAATTGCTTTACTATTCTGTCTTCCAAAGAATGGTAAGAAATAATTACTACACGACCACCCTGATTTAAAGCTGGGACAGATTGCTCTAATAACGCTTTTAAATTTTTCAGTTCATTATTAGTCGCAATGCGGAGTGCCTGAAAAGTCCGCGTTGCCGGATTAATGCGACTATGCCGATAACTAGCGGGCACTGATTGAGTGATAATGTCCGCCAACTGTTTAGCTGTTCGAATCACTGGAGCGCTCCTCCGCCTAGAATGCATGGTTTCTAGACTCTTCCTTGTTTGGACAATCGCTCCGGCAATGCGATCAGCATACCTTTCTTCTCCAAAATTTTTAATAATTTCAACTAATTTTTCTTTACTATATTTATTTATAATTTCTAAAGTTTTTTCGCTTTCATCTTTATTATTAAAAGCCATGTTTAACGGCGCATCCAATCCAAAAGAGAATCCGCGATTCCGGTCTTGGAGTTGAGCTGATGATAAACCAAGATCAGCAACAAGGCCATCAACGGCTTCCAATTCATTTTCTTGAATAATATTTTGTAAGTGTTTAAAATTATCATTTACTATAATTACATTATTTATTTTTTCGTTGCGCGTTATGCGTTGCGCGTTATGCGTTGATAATTCATCTGCGTCAATTGCAATTACTTTTCCTTTGGCGCCAACTTTTTTAGCAATCTCTTTAGTGTATCCTCCGCCACCTAGGGTGCAATCAACTATTACTTGCCCTGCTTGCGGACGCAAATATTCTATTGCCTCCTTAAGCATGACTGGTGTATGTTGATAGGTCATTTTATCCTAAAATAAGTCTTAAAGCTTCAGCTTCCGCGCCGACTGAAGAAATTAACATAATAAAGACTGGCACAATAATAACGGCTAAAATAAAAATTAAATTTGGTAAGATATTTATTTTTGTCATATTCCTCTCATCCTCCCGTCATTCAACGGGACAAGCAACCTTCTCCCCCAGGGAGAAGGAACTTAAATGAATTAAATTATTCTGCTACACCTTAATATACAGAAAGTGGTAAAGATAAATTATTCTAGCCCCCTCGCCCTTTGGGATAGGGCTGGGGTGAGAGCGTTATATTAATTTAACTCCCCTAATCCTTCAGCTATTTTCCCGCTATTTTTTTCTGTTGTTTTACTATATTTTTTCCAAGATGATTCATTCCAAATTTCAATCCTATTATATAGCCCCGCAATAATGGCCTTCTTTTTTAAACTAGCATAGTCGCGTAAATATTCCGGCAATAAAATTCTACCCTGTTTATCAAATTCTGCTTCCATTGCTCCAGCTAACATGTAGCGACCAAAAGCGCGGGTATTTGCTTTATTAATAGGAGCGCTGGCAATTTGTTCTGCCAACTTCTTCCATTCGTCTTGAGAGTAAAGAAAAAGACAATTGTCAAGACCACGGGTAACCACTGCCCCGCTTTTTAACTTAGAACGAAATTTTGCCGGCACGGCCACTCGTCCTTTATCGTCTATATTATGTGAGTACTCTCCAATAAACATGTTGTTCAAGGTTGGTTTTATGTATTTATAACTTTATCAAACCATTAATCCGAATACTCTGTATGTATCTACACAGAAACAAATAAATCCGAATACCCCGAATTTGGATAAACAGAATTCGTGGCATTTTTACCCCCCGAAGCTTTAGCGTAGGGCGGGCGCATAGTTGCAGGAATTTATAAATACGTACAAATCATTTGGATTAAACGATCACAAGCGGTTTAAATATATTAAAAAGTGAATAAGATGCAAGAGAAGTATGGCTGAACTCAGACGAATCCAAATTCACCCAAACCCCTTCTATACCTTAGTGACTTAACTACTAAGCTTAAGGCGCTTAGCAACCTTCGTCCCTCTAACAGGACTTTTTATTTTTGCAGGTTTAAGCGTTTATTGTCTAAGCTTAAACTATCTGCTTTATTCAAAAAATTATTTGTGGATTTATTAAATATAGTAAACCTTTAATCCGAATGATGCATATTTATCTAAAATTTTATACAACTATCCGAATGTTCCGAATTCTGTTTATCAAATTTAATTCGGATGAAATAATTTGTAGAATTCGTAACAAACATTTGGGGCATTCGGATTCATCTGTGTCAATGTAGATATATACGGAGTATTTGGATTAATGGATCGCATACAGATTTTAATCCGCACAACTAAGCTTCTACTAGTCACCACTATTCCCCACTCGTCACCATCTATATTTTATCATACTCCACTTTTCCCTATTTGTCAACGCTAATTCCCCAAAAATTTTTATTAGAAATTCATTAGGAAATTTAAAAAATTAAAAATAAAAAACTCGCCTGTTAATAAGACGAGTTATTTTTTATTTATAAAAATTCAACTTTACCTGTGGACTACTCTTACTATTACACAGGTTATAAACAGGTTATTAACTTTTGTATAAATTGTTTAATTGTTAACGCTCACTTCATTCGCTAATTGTTAAATTGTTACGCAACGATTTTAAGTAGCGTTGCGTAACAACTTAACAATTTAGCAATAAAACAATTTTTACTTTTTACTTTTTGTTATGCTCGGCTCCTTATCATAAAACGGCTCTACTATATTAAGCTTACTTGTCCGATAAGCAATTTGCTTATCGGACAAGCACTCGCCCTTCTTTATTAATTCATCTATATTTTTAAATTCACTCGCTTTTATCCCAACCACTGGAATATTTAACCCATAAGCCAGCGCATTAGCAGTTGCCACGCCTATGCGAGTGGCTGTAAAAGGTCCTGGACCATTTACCACCACAATAGCTTTTATCTGACTTAAGTCCAGAGTTCTCTGGACTTTACCACATGTTTTTAATAATTTATCAATTGTTTTCAGTAATTTTTCTGATTGCTGATACTTTGCCTTAATTCTGCTTTTAGCCACTAAAATAGCTTCATCGCCTAAAGCGACAGTCATAATCTCGGGATCGGTTGTGTTTATGTATAGGGTCATGGATTTATAGTATCATATTCTCTTTATTTTTCAATGTTTTTTTATCCTTTTTCCCTAAAATTAGCTAAAATACACTTCCCCGCCTAACTATGCAACTGTTGGTGGGTTGACAGTATCTTACGGATATGCTATACTAATAAATCATTAGAGACTGAACTTTGACAAAAACATAGGGAATACTTCCCTATTTATATAGATAAAAACCTATACTTTGGTGGAGGCGTTTAGAAGCGCCAATAAACACCGCGTAGAGCTCTTTTCGAGCTTACTAGTACGGCCAAAGTTAGGTTTTAAAATAAGACACAAAAAATAAAAAGATTGGAGAAAGAACAATGACGGCACTGAATGAAGGCGGAGAAAGAAATGAGAATATCAAAGAATCCAAAAATCAACCCACCAAAAATGATGGAAATCTCGATACTGACAATAATCTCGACGTCAACACTGACGACGATGATGGTGAGGAAGACGAAAATCAGACTGTTCATGTCGAGGAAATACTTGACGTTGATGTCGACGATGGTGATGAGGAAGATGATGATATGAGTGACAACGATTTCGATGACCTCTTAGAAGCCAGCGTCCTTCCTCCCGCCAACAACAACGGCGACGAAGACACAAGCCCGATCGGTGACGAAGACAACGACGACACGCAACAGGAAGGATTCCCATGGTGGTATTACGCTATTGTTGTTCTTGCCTTAGTGCTAATTTGTTTCGGAAGTTGGATTTACACGAATTTACCGGACAAAAGTGGCGTAATCACCCCGATCATTCCACCAGAAATCCAAGAACAACTCACGCAACTCGCCGGCGATATCAAATCCGTATCTGTCGTGATCAACCAACGGATGGATGAAATTACAGAAACAACCAGAACCAAACTCGAAAATCAAACAACGCTCATCACGGAAAACGCCAGGCTAATCGATAGTATTGGAGCTGATGTGACTGCAAATTCAGTAGCCATCACGGATATTACCAAGGCCATCAAAGGGATTGAAAATATCCCGAAAGTGGTACAGGCCCAAGTTGCCGAAGCATGTCGCCTTTCCATGGCAAATTCCATTTTAATGCGAGATGCATTTGACGGACTTGAAGCCGTTCCACTGGGAACATTCGGTTTCAAAAAAACCAACCCGACCCGACGAATGAAGTCGCGACTTGATGACCTGTTGATAAAAGTCGCAAAAATCGAAATTGAATTTGTCGCCATATACGCAACTGCTGACGCCGATACTATGGGTAATCCAACCAAAAATATGGAATATGCCCAAACCAGAGCGGACAAACTCTGGCAGTATACCGGCAGTCCAATACTTGCCAGACACGTTGGAATCGCGGATTTCAATGTCCCTGGTGTGAAATCCACTAACAAAGTGGGTGAAGAAAGATTTGCAGTGGCTATCATCCGCCATATCAAATAACTCCACTTCGAAAACCAAAACCCCGAGTTTTGCGCAACTCTCGGGGTTCTTTTTTTTAATAAAAACTATTTTTTCTCTGAAATATTATCCACTAATTTTTTAAACCCATCCACGCTAAAATCACTCATATTATTCAAATCACTTCCCATCTTCCCTTCTCCAATATAAATATGATTTTGACCCTTGTTATAACTACAATCTAATATATTTTTTCCGTCTACTGGTCTTACTTCTACTTGATCCATTTTAGCATCACCAAAAACAAACTCTTTAGCGTTTATATCTTTATTATTTAAAAATAATCTTACTAATCCTGTTTGTTCACTCTCTTGCCCGTAACGACCATCTAATAATTCTTGAGATGCTTTTTTAACTTGTTCGACAGAATAATTAAAATCAAAATTAACTTTTGAATCGTCAATTACTTGCTCAACAAAATTTGTTATAGTTATTGTTCCTTCCCCCTCACTAAAATACTTTTCTGGATCTTTTAATATCTCTTTCATTCCATTAAAATCCTTATTTGAAATAACTTTTGGAGCTTCTTGCACTGCGCCAGACTCTGTGTTAGTAAAAGTCATTATATCATCGCGAATAGTTATTTTATTGCCATTCTTGTAATTAAATAATATTCCACTCTTATCATTTGTGCTAACTGATTTTATTACATTTAAATTTTTATCAATATCTCCGAGAATTTCTGAAGCATCTCCCTTCTTATTAAATATATTTAACAGCGCCACTTGCATATTCTCTTCAAAATACTTTTTATCAACTGCTTTAAAATTATCAGTTACCTGCGATATACTTAACCCTGTTTTTTTAACTAGACTTTGCACCTCTTCCGCTTTTTCAAATGGAATATCATTTTCTTTAAATTCTGCCTGATAAGTAAGCATTCTGGATGCTGCTTCATCCTTAGTTAATCCTTTTTCTAAGGAAATTATTTTATGTATTTCTTTATTTTCATCAGTCCCTACTATATTCCAGTGATCACCTTCTTTATCTATATATATATTATTTGGTTGAATACCTTTAATTTTTTCTGCGCTTTCTAATGCTTCTTTATCTGCTGGAGAAATTTCGGTAGATGTCTCTGTCTGTGTTCCTGATGGGGGAGTAGATTCTATCACTTCTGCTTCTGTCTCTGCTCTTTCTGTTTTAGAAGTAACATTTGCCTTCTGATTTATTTCTTCTGCTTTTCTCTCTGCTTCAGAAATATCTGTCTCCTGATTTCCTGGCTGTTCTTCTACCATTCCTCTACCCACAGGTTGTTTGTCTGTTTCACTGACATCTTCTGTATTTATTTGTGATTCGTGTTTATCCGTTATTAATTCGTGTTTATCAGTGCCCTGAATACTATTATCCCCCTGAACTGTAGCTAAAATCTTAACATCTTCCGGACCATCAATCTTCTCATCAACAATCGCCACTTCCATATTCTTTCCGTGAAAAACTGCCTTACCATTTTCTGCGGTAAATAAATTACTATCTTTTGGAATTATTAATTTTCCATTTTTATCAACACTTAAAGAAGTTACCTCTTGCTGATTTTCGCCAGTAGAAAATAATATCTTTACTTCTTTTCCATCTTCCATAAGTCCTTGAACATTCTTCTCCTCTAACATATCCTTAATATCTAAAACAAAATTCCCATTTACATCTACTCCAGTCCTTTTTACCCCACCCCACTTCAGCATCTGCTCATTCTCACCTCTCACCCATTCACGATTTTTTATAGTAAATGTTTCTTGTAAGGTTTCTGGTTTTATTTCAGATTCAGGTTCTGGTGTTGATATTATTTCAGGTTCTGATGTTTTTTGATTTTCTATTTGTTCCTTTAGCCCTTCAACTTCATCCCTTAATGCATCTGCTAAATCATTATCACCTCTTTGTTCATATCTATCTATTAATTGTTTTCCAGCCACCACCTTTTTATCTAAATTTCTCTCTCCTGTAAATTCATCTTCTAACATACTAAGAGGTGTTTCTGGAGCAGGGGCTTCTGTTGGGGTTGATTCTGCTACTGAAGTTTTTGTTGAAACTGGAGCTGGCTCTATTATAGAAGCATCTTTACCTCCCCAAAAATACTCAGCTCCTTCGCGCACAGCCCTACCTAAAGTAGCAAATGTCATGCCCACTGCAAATCCTTTATACATTTGTTTTTTTAAATATATAGCCTGCTCTTCTGTAATTCTTTTATGCTTTCTTCCTAAAAATTTTTCCAGCCTCTCAGCTACTTCTTTGTTCCCTATAATTTCTCTACTATTTATCAAAATATTAGCGTGAGCAAGATTATGCATTAACTCATAATGATTAACAATTCTTTTATTTTCTTCGCCAAAATTAACAAGCCCACCATCAATCTTTTCTAATGTATAATTAACTCTTTCTTTTAAAGAATTAAGAGTTTTTTCTATTTTCTCTCTATCTTCATCGCTTTGTTCGTCTTCATTGAAAAAATTATGTTTAATAAGATAAGAATTAAAATTCTTTAATCTTTTACTTAAATTTTTAGCATCCACAAAATCATGTGTTTCTTTGCTTTCATCTTTTGTTCCCTTGCGTTCTAATTTTTCACGTTCAACTAAACTTTCTTTTCCTCTCTTTCTAGCCATAAAACCACCCACCAACCCAGCCACTACCGGAACTGCTATAGCTCCTAACAAACTAGCCGTCACTGTTCTAGTAATAAAACCTGCTCCAGTATAAATTCCTTTTTCAGTTAAAGTATTCTTTAACACTTTTCTCCATAACCCTTTATCGCTAATATTTTCTAATTCTTTTTCCACTTCAGGATTAGTATTTAAAAACTGGTTAAATTGAACATTGCGATCAATTTCAAATATTTTTTCTTCTGCATTTTCATCATGAAGCATATTTTCCATTAATTCTCCGCGAGCTTTTTCATAATCTTCTTTAACTTTACTCCATTTTTCTATGTCCTTACTACTAGCAGTATTTTTATATGACCACTCATGAGGTGTTTTACTAAACTTTGTAGCTACTTTATTAAATTTTTTAACAACGCTTTCGTGCACATGTTCTAATCCTGAAGCATACTGAATTTCTAATTCACCTTTTTCATTCATCTCTACTTCTGTATTAAAAATTTCTATTCCATTTACTAATTGCTGTAAAACATCTTTATGCATTTCTATACCGCCTGCTTTTATTTCAGACAATTCTTCTTTTTCTTTTTTAGCTATTTGATATTGTTTAGTTATTCCTTTCCATATTCTAGAGAGAAAGCCAACATTAAATAAATCTTCATGATAATCAGCTCTAGACGCATCTTGTGTTCTGCCTAGAGTAATTTGTTTTAAATTTTCTAAAACTAAAAATTTTTGACTTTCTGAAAGCTCATTAAATCCCCTAACTATTTTCATATCCTCAAGAGATATATTAAATTTTTCTAATCCACCTTCAACACTTGCTTCTCTTATTTCTTTTGGAATTTCTACTTCTTTATCATCTTTAGGTTCTGCTTCTTGAGTAGTTGTATATTTATCTTTTTTTGTTTCTATAACTTCTGCCTCTGCGACACTCCCTAGTGGATTAAGTTCTAATAAATCATCAAGAAGGATAAATTTTTTAACTTTTTTATTTTCTACTTTAACACCTTGCACAGTTAATGGAGCTTTATCTCTTGCTGGTTGAGAATTGTAAACAATTTTTTTAATTACAAAATAATTTTCAATATCACCTGAAATTCTCTTTATTTTAACATAATCACCCGTTTCAAATAATGTTTCACCTATTCTAAATCTATTTTTTTCATCTTCTTCCGGCTCTTCAGACTCTATTGGCTCTTCTTTTTTATTAATTGACGATTTTTCTTCCTCGTCTTTCTGCTCCACTAAATCTTCTTCCTTTATTATTCCTTTCTCTTTCAGTAATTCTATAAATTCTTCTTCGGACATACTAGCGCCTTCTAAAAGTTTCATAGCCAGATCTAAACTTTCTTGATGACTATATTCTGAACTCGCTTTTTTGTATGCATCTAAAGCTAAATCTATCCGTGTTTTTGCAACTTTCTGCTCCGCTGTTGGCGCAACCTCCTCTACCGACTCTACTGGTGTTTTAGTCTCCACCGTTTCATCTTTATTTTTTTCTACAACTGGCGGAACTTTAGTCTCTAGCTTTTTTTCAACCGTCGGTTCAGTTACAATTTTTTCACCTTTTGATGATAAAACAAATTCTTCTATTATTTTATTTTCTGGTTTACTTCTATCATTAATTTCTCCTTCTTTAAATTTTTCTTGTATTTTTTTACCCCACTCAATAGTTTCTTTACTCCATTCAATGAAACCTTCTTTCCGCAAATTATCAAAAACTTTTTCTCCTTCTTTTTTATCCACTTTATCCACTTTTTTTTCTACAAAATATAAATACACAAACTTCCCTCTTGTTAAAGACTCTTTGCTTTTTTGAAATATCTTTAATCCCAGCTTATTTTTTTCACTAATTTTTTCTACCTCTTCTTTTTCAGACTCTCCAGAATAACCTTCGCTTAATAATTCGTTTATATCATTAATTGAAAGCACTGGTGGCACTTTTTTCCTTTCTACTATTGGCTTTTCTTTATTAGCTTTCTTTTTCTGAAAATCAGCTGGATAGTCAGGCTTGCCCCTTAATTCACGCTCTATTTTTTTTGTTATTATATTTTTTCCAGCACCAGCTTCCTCTACCTGTTCTACTGGTGTTTCAGTCTCCACTGTTCCGTCTTTCTTCTCAACTGGCGGAACTTCAGTTTCCACCGTACCTCCTGATCTATTTTCTCTTCCACTAAAAGGTAATTTTTTTTCTTTCATTATCCCTTTCTCTTTCAGTAATTCTATAAACTCTTCTTCGGACATACCAGCGTCTTTTAAAAATACTTTAACCAAGTCTAGTGATTCTTCGTGACTTAAAATTGATATTAACTTTTTGTATGCATCTAAAGCTAAATCTATCCGTGTTTTTGCAACTTTCTGCTCCGCTGTTGGCGCAACCTCCTCTACCGACTCTACTGGTGTTTTAGTCTCCACCGTTTCATCTTTATTTTTTTCTACAACTGGCGGAACTTTAGTCTCTAGCTTTTTTTCAACCGTCGGTTCAGTTACAATTTTTTCACCTTTTGATGATAAAACAAATTCTTCTATTATTTTATTTTCTGGTTTACTTCTATCATTAATTTCTCCTTCTTTAAATTTTTCTTGTATTTTTTTACCCCACTCAATAGTTTCTTTACTCCATTCAATGAAACCTTCTTTCCGCAAATTATCAAAAACTTTTTCTCCTTCTTTTTTATCCACTTTATCCACTTTTTTTTCTACAAAATATAAATACACAAACTTCCCTCTTGTTAAAGACTCTTTGCTTTTTTGAAATATCTTTAATCCCAGCTTATTTTTTTCACTAATTTTTTCTACCTCTTCTTTTTCAGACTCTCCAGAATAACCTTCGCTTAATAATTCGTTTATATCATTAATTGAAAGCACTGGTGGCACTTTTTTCCTTTCTACTATTGGCTTTTCTTTATTAGCTTTCTTTTTCTGAAAATCAGCTGGATAGTCAGGCTTGCCCCTTAATTCACGCTCTATTTTTTTTGTTATTATATTTTTTCCAGCACCAGCTTCCTCTACCTGTTCTACTGGTGTTTCAGTCTCCACTGTTCCGTCTTTCTTCTCAACTGGCGGAACTTCAGTCTCTGGCTTTTCTTCAATCGTAAGTGTAGTTACAGCTTCTTTACCCTTTGATGATAAAACAAATTCTTCTATTATTTTATTTTCTGATTTACTTCTATCATCAATTTCTCCTTCTTTAAGTTTTTCTTTTATTTTTTTATCCCACTCAATAGTTCCCTTACTCCATTCAATAAAACCATTTTTCCGCAAATCATCAAAAACTTCTTCTCCTTCTTTTTTATCCACTTTTTTTTCTACAAAATATAAATACGCAAACTTCCCTCTTGTTAAAGGACCATTCTCTTTAAATACTTTTAATCCTAACTTATTTTTTTCACTAATCTTCTCCACTGCCTTTTCTTCCTTTGCCTCGCCAGAGCCTTTAGCGTCGGCGGGTTCAGTATCAGGTTTAGTCCATTCTGCGGATCCAAGAACAGACTCTGCTAATCCTTTTTCTAGTTCTTCTGGTTTTTCAGTAAGTGCCTCGTTTAATAATGCTTCTATTTGTTCATTAGTTAATGCTTTTTGTTTAACGTCAAATTCATTAACAAATTTTTCTACTCTTTCTGGGGTAATTTCTTGTTTATTTTTTTCTTTTGCTTGTGTTGCTTCCTCTATTGACATCTTAGGAAGCACGGGTTTAGTAATTTCAGATTCTTCTTTTTTATCCTCTGTTTCCTCTACTGATTTCTCAACCGTCGACGCAGTTTCAGTTCCTTTTGGCCAATTTAATTCTACTAATTCATTTGGATCAATATGTATTCTTATTTCTTCTCCTTTTTCTCCTTTTTCTAAAACATAAGATCCTATTTCACCATCCTTTTTTTCCATCCTGCCAACAACTCTCCACCCTTCTTCTCGTTTACCTTTTTTATTTTTACCTATCACTTCTTGACCTATCTGAAAAGCGCCTTTCCATAGTTTTTCTTTTTTAGGTTCTTCAGTCTTTTTCTCTTCTGTTCCTAGTTTTTCTTTTTTAGTAACAAGCTCTTTCTCCATGTGTTGTACTAATTCTTTAGCAAGCTCATCAGGTAACAATCTTTCTTCTAAAAATTTTAAAAATTCTTCTTTAGTAGTATTATGTTCAGCAAATTCATCATCTTCGGTCATAACTCCTATGATAGCATTCTTATCATACACTCCTAACTTCACTAATTCATCATAAAGATTAATCAAAGCATTCATGTTCGCTTTTTCTTGAGGTACAAGTTGTTCTTTTTCAACCTCAACATCCTCTCCTATAATAACAGGGGTGGGTTTTGGTTTTTTTAATCTAATTTTTTTATCCTCTTCTTTTGACTTTTCTGGTCTTCCCTGAAATCCTGCTTTGCTAACAGAAAAATCTTCCCCATCCTCTTCTTCATTTTCATCGCTATTATTTTTATTTAAATATTTTTCATCTACCATAAAAAAATAGAGTTAATGAACTCATATAGAGTTTATCACAGAAAAGTGCTAAGATAAAGAAAATAATC
>CAYPRN010000020.1:0-16055 GCA_964413295.1 uncultured Gammaproteobacteria bacterium
TTATCCTACTGAATTGTAAACAACGCTTTACTTTCTAACACATAATTTATAAAAGTTTTGTTTGGCTTAATTTTTATTGGGTCTAACAAAACAATAAGGTCCAATAAAATGACTGATCAAAATTCATTTGGTGGCCAACGCCAAGTGTACCAGGGCAACTGGAAATGTTCAGAATGTGGAGCTGAAATCACTGAATTACCATTTGAACCAGATGGTGAACGCCCACTTTTCTGTCGCGATTGTCATCGTGCAAAACGAGACAGCCGTCCTCAGAGACAATTCTAAACGATTACAAAAAAACACCTCTCGCAGTATTGCGGGGGGTGTTTTTGTTTTAAAATTAAGAGTGAGGTTGTATTACAAATAAATTATTTTTTTAAAGCATACCACCAAGTAGCTATAAAGGTAGCGACAGGAACAGCTAAAATTAAACCAATACTGCCTGACATCGCCCTGATAATTTCGGTAGCGATCATCTCATTATTTATAATCTGCTCCCAGCTAATAAACGCGCTTTTACCAGATATAAATAAAATAAGTAGAGGAAGCGAAACGCCGGCATATGCCAAAAATAAAGTGTTAGTCATTGAAGCGATGTGCGAAATTCCAACTTTATACGCTCTTTTAAATATTTCATATCTTTTTAAAGATTTGTTGGCTTTGGAAAGCTGTTCAACTATGGCCACTTGTGATATTACCACATCATCTAAAACACCGAGCGCGCCAATAATAATGCCTGCCAAAAGCAACCCTTTAAAGTTTATAACTTGCTCTCCAATGTTTAATAAAAAAGAGGTTTCCTCGCTTGTTACGCCTGTTAATTTAGCAAATAAGACAAATGCCCAAGAAATAAAAACCGTTATTAATAAACTAAAAAAAATACTAACTACGGAAATATGCGCTAAAGAAGAAAACCCTTCTGTGATATAAATAATCGCCAACAAAATAAAAAATGAACCAATAATAGTCACTAAAATCGGATTTGCTCCAACTAATATTTGGGGGATAATGTATTTAATTATAATAAAAAACGTTAATGTCAGCGCTAGTATTGACCTAATCCCTTTCCAGCGACCGATTATAAAAAGAGATAGCGCAAAAATTATCGTTAGCCACCACAAACTCTTTGTCCGTACATAATCCGTTATGTAGTATGATGGATTGCCTTCCGCATCATGGCTGGCAACAACTAAAACTCTATCGCCTGTATTGTATATATTTTTTCCAATTACATCAAAATTAACGATTCCATTAAATACCACTTCTTTATTTAAATACGGATCTTCCAGCCCACGAAGTAAAATATTTTGTTGTTCCACTTCAATTCCGTCAAATAAAATGCTCTTTTTTTGTTCTATTATTTTTATTACCTTTGCCTTAAAAAATACATCTTTAGGCGCTTCATTGACTTGGGCAAAAACAAAAATCGGAATTAACAAAAATAATAAAAATAACAATACATTTTTAATCATATAAATTCTTTAATTATTTTTAACTATTTTAATAGCCTTGCCTTTAATAATAGCTTGGCTCACTTTTTTATAAGCCAATGCTAAAATACGCTGAAATGTACTTTGCGAGGTGTCCATTTTTTTAGCGCATGCAACTTGACTTAAATTTTCAATATTTTTTAATCGCAAGGCCTCTGTTTCTTCAATAGTTAATTCAATTACATCTAAAAAACTCATCGGCACGCCTTGTGGCTTGAAATAAGTTATATTTGGATTAAATTTTATTCTTCGACAAAGTCTTGGTCTTGACATATGTAAAATAAAATCAATTTTTCTTAGCAAAAACGGTAAATAAAAATAATACGGCGGCGGCAACTATTATGCACGGTCCGGTGGGTACATCATAAAAACGGGCGATAAAGATTCCCACGATAGCCGTGGCAACTCCGAAAATAATCGCCCATAATTTATAAGAAAATAAATTTTTGCTTATATTTCTGGCTGAAGCGGCCGGAATGGCAATAAGCGCGGCGGTTATTAATCCTCCTACCAAATATACCCCTAGGCTGACGATAATCGCAATGCTTAAAAGATAATAAAGATTGTATTGGCTTACATTTATGCCGTCCGCCATAGCTACTTCTTCGTGTATATTTATCAGCATTATTTTTTGATAAATTTTATTTACTAATAAAAATACGGCTGAACTTATAACGATAACCGCTAATGTTTCGGCAGGTGTTATGGTGGTAATGCTCCCGATTAATGCTTCCTCGGCTTTGCTAATCGGCAAAATAAGCAAGGCTGTCCCAACGCCGAAGGCGAAGATAATCGCCGCTAAATTTTCCGTCGGCAACTTAGTCTTTTTTTCCAAAAGCCAAATCAAAATTGCCCCCAAAATAACAAAAGGAAACACCCCCAACGAGATGCTAAAGCCATAAATGATGGCTAAAGCCGCTCCAGGCAAAGATAAATGGGCGAGCGGGCCGGCTACTACCGACATTTTTTTTGACAACATCAGGGTTCCGAGATAAGCGGCGACGCCGCTGATAAAAATACTGCTGGTAACAGTAAGAGTGAGTTGATTTATCATAATAATTCAGTAATTATTTATGTTCATAGAATTTAATTTCCATACCAAATACTTGTTCAAGAGTTTTAGGGCTTAAAATTTCTTTCGGACGACCAAAGCAAAAATGTCCCTTTTTATTAAGACACAATACATTGGTTGAATATTTATAGACGATATTTAAATCATGCGTTACCAAAAAGATTGTTAATTTTTCTTTTTTCCGCATTTGTCGCAAAAGCGAATAAATAGTCTCGCCACCGCCAATGTCTATTCCGGTAATAGGTTCGTCAAGAAAAAGAATTTTTGGTTTTGAGGCCAATACCCAGGCGATGAGCATTCGTTGAAATTGGCCACCAGATAAATCACTGGCTCTCTTTTTTAAAATATTATAGTCCAACCCGACTAATTTTAAATGGGTGGTTATATATTCTTGCGACCATTTGGAATTTTTAAGCGCAAAAAAATCTTGTACTGTTAGTGGCAATCCTTTTACCATCAGCTGATTTAATCCCTGCGGAAGATAACCGATAGAGCGTTTTTGTAACCATGCTATATTTCCGTGATAAGGCAATAAATCTAAGAGCGTTCGCAAAAGCACGCTTTTTCCAGCGCCATTCGGCCCTAAAATGGTTAATGTCTCACCGTCATCAACTTCAAATGACAGATTATCTATGATTTTATTCCCATCCAATTGGACAGTTAGATTTTTTACTTTTAAAATAGGTTGGCGCATATTGTTTAAAAAATTTGATAATTTAAAATTTTTGTATAACTCATTTTTCAATAAAAACTGCTACTGCGATGACTGTTGTCCAAAATCCGTCCTTATTTCCTTCGGCGGATCGCGTAACGTTGGTTGTTTTAAAAATATGCCCCGAAGCTTTATAAACTTGTTCTCTTTCTTGCCAAGCTGTGTCAGGATTAAAATCAACGCCTAAAGTGGTTGCCAGCATTGTCGCCGCTAAATCCTCGGCGTATTCGCCAGCTTTTCTCCTTTTTCCCCGAAAGCGTGATGTTCAGAAAGATAACCATAGTGGTTGCCATCTTTAGGAATCGCTAATCCGATTGATGCCGAAATTAATCGGTTTGGTTCATTATTCTCGTTTCTGGCCATAACGCAATATGTTATCTCTCCGGGCTTTAACCACTTCATGCCCTCGTTTTTTGGAATCATTTTGCAATCCGGAGGGAAGATGGAAGACACACAGACCAAATTGCATTTTTCAATTCCCGCATCCCTTAAAGCCAGCTCAAAGCTGGCTAATTTATCTTTATGGACGCCAACTCCTTTGGTTAAAAAAATTTTTTTTGGAATCATATTATTTCCTTATTAAACTAATTTTACAAGTTGGACACTTTAAAGTTGAGCAAGGAGTTCCTTTTTCGTGCGATATTTTATAGCCACATTTTTCACAAACACAATCACCGTCAGGTCCTCTGCCTTCAGCTTTTTCAACTTCGCCTCTAAATTTACCCTTTCTTTGCCAGCCGAAACTTCGGCCGAAATCCGGTTTATAAAACGCAGTTTCCACTTCATGGCTTACAATCTGAATTACAACATACTCAAGACTCTCTATTGCTTCTATGAGTTTTTCTCTTAAATCGTTAGAAATTTTAGTTGCTTCCTCTACTTTTAAATTACTTGGTAAATTTATTTCTAAATTAGCGGTCACAGCAGAACCTTTTTTTTGTGTTTTTAAAGAAGTAATTTCAATATTCTGCATTTTAGCAATTGACTCTATCTCTGATTCTATTCCTTCACCAGCCGAAACATCCAATAAAGAATCAACTGCTTCTTTACCTAATAAGAAAGATTCTTTAATAATATACAAACCGACTAGCAATGCTAAAACCGAGTCAACATAAATCCAATATTTAGTTAAAAATAATCCTGCTAAAACTACTAATGAAGCATAAACATCTACCCGAGAATGAACTCCATCAGACAATAAAGAAACTGAATTTTCTTTTTTGCCGTATTTAATTTTCAATCTCGCCATAATTTCATTAACTATGGCTGAAATCAGCATGACACTTAAAGCTAAATATCCAATAGTAACAGACGATGGATTACTAAATTCACGAATTGATTCGCTAATAATAAATGCGCCTGTTAAAAATAAAATTATGGTTATTATTAAACCAGCTAAAACCTCAAATTTATAGTGGCCATAAGGATGTTTCTTATCAACTGGCTTTTTGGCTATTTTAATGCCCGCGAAACTTATAGCTGAAGATAATATATCCATTCCAGAATGCAAGCCTTCAGCAAAAATAGCGCTGGAATTAGATGCAAGTCCAACTGTAAGTTTGCCTCCGGCTAAAAATACATTTGCCAATATTGATGTTATTGCTATTTTCTCCTTCATATTATTGATAAATTTATTTTTTTAATAATTTCTTGAAACATTTTTTTATATTTTGAATTTATTTCAACTACCGGCTTCATTTTTATGGTTGAATCAACAAAATCTTGGTTGTAAGGAATTCTGCCGATAATTGCGATCTTATTTTCCTTAGCAAATTTTTCTATTTTTGAACAGAATTCTTTTGCTAAATCATATTTGTTAATAACAATTCCATGTTTAATTTGAAAATGATCAGCTAAATATAAAACTCTCTTTAAATCGTGCAATGCGGAAGGGGTTGGTTCGGTTACTGCCACAATATAATCAGTGCCGACCAAAGATGCAATTACCGGACAGCCAATTCCGGCCGCAGAATCTATTAAAACAACTTCAGCTTTTAATTTTTTATTAATTTCTTCAGAATATTTTCTAACTTCAGCTACGACTTCTCCAGAAGCTAATTCACCAAGTTTAAGCTCTCCTAAAATTAAGTTTACACCATAATTTTTACCAGTGTAAACCGTGCCAATTTCTTTTTTAGTTTCGGAAATAGCATTTTGCGGGCAAGCTACGATACAAGCCTTGCAACCAATGCAAATATCTTTTACAAAAGCGGGGTATCTATCTTTAACAAATACAATAGCGTTTTGTTTGCAGACGGCGGCACATTTACCGCATTTAATACATTTATTAAAATCCCATTTTGGTATGGGCTGATAAATTTTAATATATTGTTTTCTTTTAGCGGAAAGCAAGAGATGATCGTTTGGGCATTCTACATCAACATCTATTAGTGTTGTTTTTTTATCTTTAGCAAATTCAACCGCCAATGATGTAGCCACCATTGATTTGCCTGTGCCACCCTTTCCGCCAGTAATTGCAATTTTTACCCCGTTAGATATTTTATTTTTTAAATTATTCATAATTTTTTATATTTCCCAATTAAATAATAATATCTAATGGGGTTCATATTTTTATTTTAAAAATTTCAATTATAAATTATTAAATTTCAATAAATCTAACTGCTAATATTAATAATATACCAACAATAAAAACAGTGAAATGAATTAAATTATTTTTAATATTTTTATCATGTTTTATTTCAGGAATTAAATCTGAACAAGCAATATAAATAAAATTGCCGGCAGCAAAAGGCAATAAAAAAGTAATATCTATTTTAGTGGATAAAAAATAAGCTGTTATCCCGCCAACCACAATTGTTAAAGCAGATAAAAAATTAAATAATAATGCTTTTTTCTTTTCCCAGCCGCCGTGGATTAAAATGCCAAAATCGCCTAATTCTTGAGGAATTTCATGAGCGGCGCAAGCCAACCAAGTAACCAAACCTACTCTTATATCAATAATAAAAGCTCCGGCGATAGCTAATCCGCCGATAAAATTATGAATTCCATCAGCAATTAAAATTAAATAAGTTACTGGCGTTTTATGTTCAGATGGTGTTCTGTGGCAATGATGCCAATAAATAAATTGTTCCAGTAAAAAAAATAAACAAAAACCAAATAAAACCCAAAGAAAAATTCCTAATACAGGATCTCCCCTGCTAATTGCTTCAGGCAACATATGCAAAAAAGCTCCTCCCAATAAAGCTCCGGCCGAAAAAGCCACTAAAGGAAATATTATTTTTTTCAATAATTCCTCTTTTAAAAATAAAGTTATTAGCCCTATCCACGCTATTAAGCTCATTAAAAATGTACTACTAATAATCCAAAAAAAAGTAGTCATAAATTTTAAAAATTATTTTTTATTAAAATTTCAATTTTTTCAATAGTTTTTTCCGCGACTTTTATTTCCTTGCTAAAATATTTTTTCATTCTTTCAAGAAATGCTTTTTTATCTTCTTTTGTTTTAAATTTTACTATAAATTTTTTAACTTTTTCTAAATTTTTTTCTACTTCTTGCGGAATTTTTTCGCTATCATGCCTAATCGCATCTTGAGGGCAAATATTATGGCACTTTCCGCATCTAATGCATTTATCCATATCAATATTTGCTTTTCCGTATTCCATAAAAATTGCGCTAACAGGGCATTGATTAAAACAAATTTCGCAGCCAGTACATTTATTTTGATTTATCCATGGCATTTATTTTTTGTTAATTATTATTGGTTTTTCTTGCGCTTCTATAATAAATTTTACCTTTCTTCGCATACCTACTTTTGGCACGAATTGAGATAAAAAATTACCAAAATTTTTACCTTTACCCTCGCATCCTACGTGATTATATTCTTTATTCCCTATTGTTTCTATTCTATTAAACAACCAACCTTCAAATATTTTTTTCATATTTATCTTATTTATTTAATAAAAATGGGCATTTTTCTTTTTTAATTTTACCATCTAAAACCGCTCTAATAAATTCATTGCAAGATTTAAAACCGCATTTGCCACAATTTAAATTAGGAATTAAACTTTTTAATTCTTTGCCTTTTAAAAAACGATCATGAACAGCTTTATCGTTAATAATTTTATTCCCATAGCAATAACCGCAAATAGCAGAAGGCATGCTATGTTTTAGAGTTAATTTTTTATTATCAATATCATTTGAATTTTTAATATATTGCGCAATATCAATAGCTCCTTCGCCAGTTAAGCCGTTTACTTCTTCAATATTACAATTTGAATTTACATCCAAAATATTATATCTAAAAATTTCTCTCTCGGCTTGAGAAATTAAATCACCTTTGCTAACCGCCACCACATCTGCATCTGTTAAAATAGGACCATAGCGATTTGGATGGCCGGAAGTAATATCTAAAACATTAATTCCCAATCCTTCTTTTATGTAAGGGGAACAGCGCAAGCAAAGTCCAGCTGTTTCAATTATAATAATATCTTTATCTTGATTTTGCTGAATTATTTTAGGCATTTCCAGAGCAGTATAGTGATCTGGGCAAAGCTCACCGGCTAATCTTTTAGCTGTTGGTATTCCATATTTTTGGGCAATATTTTTTTCATCATCAGTTCTTAAGCAATCAAACTTAGCAAAAAATAATTTAAAATCTGATTTTAATTCTTGAATGACATATTTAATTAAACTAGTTTTTCCCGAACCCGGAGTACCGGCAAAAATAATAAATTTCATATTTTTTCGCAAAATAATTTTATATCTTTTATTTTTTTTCCTTGTCTAATTTGTTCTCTAATTTCTAAAATATGATTTTCAATCCAATTAAGATAATGAGCAGTGCCTTTTTCCATTAATGTTGTCTTTATTACTTTAACTATTCCGCCATTTTTAATAATTAACCGCTTATCAGTATTTAAAGCTAATGAAGGATCATGAGTGGCAATTAAAACAATTTTACCTTCTTTAACTAAAATTTTAATAGCTTTCTCTTTTTTAATGCCGGCATTTTCAATTTCATCAATTAAAATAATTGGTGAAATGCTAATATTAGCTAAATCAGAAATCATTAAAGCTCGGCTTTGGCCACCTGATAAATCTAATAAATTCATTTCTGAATTAATCGGCTCGCCAGTAATTTCATTGGCTTCAATAATTACTTCTTTAATTAATTTTAAATTAGGCTTTTCTCCCCTAGCCTGAATATGAAGTTTTAAAAAATTATTAACAGGTAAATCAGTTAAAAAATTCATTGATTGCGCTAAAGAAGCAACCAATTTTTTTCGGGGATTAGACTTCCATTCTTTATTGGGCGTTTCATTATTTAATAAAATTTTTCTCTTGCTTTTGGTGTCTCCCTGAGCTAATCTTTCTAAATCATAAAGAAACTGGCTTTTACCGGCTCCTGTTGGCCCAACTACAGCTATAACCTCTCCTTGCTTAATTTCAATTTTTTCAAAATTTTCCTTCTTGCCAAATTTATTTATACCAGAAAAAATTGTAATTTTTTTAATTTTTTTAGTCATGATTTAATTTCTTTTATAGCGCCAAAGGGGCAAATTTTTATGCATTGCCCGCATTTTTGACATTTTTTTTCATCAATAACAGCCCTTCCGTTTTTAATTTTTATTGCCTCATAAGAACAAATGCCAATACACGCCCCGCAACCGGCGCATTTTGAACTGTCAACTTCATATTTTATTTTTTTATTAAATTTTTTATTTTTAAAATTATTCATATTTTATGATCTTCGCAAGCGTCTTCTGTGCTTGCTTTTTTTAATTTATTATCCTGCCATAATTTAAAAATATCCTTAACTGTTTCAGTTTGATACACATACACATCAATTCCCAATTCTTGGCATAAATTAATCGCTCTAGGACCGATATCTCTACACAACAAAACATTTGCCCCGTATTTTTTCATTAATTCCGGAGGCAATCCTTGACCACTGCCATGCGCGCTGATGTTATCTATAATTTCAATAATTCTACCTTTTTCATTAAGAAAAGTGTAAGTTTGGCAACGACCAAAATGCTCAGCTATTTTGTCATCTAAGCCTTTTTTATTATTTGTTGGAATAACTATTTTTACCCCGTGAGAAATTTTTTTTGGCATAGCAATATATAGCAATATAATAAATTATCTTAAATTACAAAATTAACTATCTGAACTCCGCTAAAAAATTTCTAATGGGGTTCATTTTTCAATTTGTTTAAGTTTTCCGTCTATAAATTCTTGCAAAACTTTTTTTGTTGCTCCCTCTCCAAAATAAATTTTGATATTAAACTGCTTTAACACATCTAGCGCCCTTGGTCCCACGTTCCCTGTTATTATAACATTAATATTTTTTTCTGCCATCAATTGAACAGCAGAAACGCCTACTCCACTCATTTGATCTATGCTTTCGTTTTTTATTACTTCGGTTTTTTCTATTTTCTGATCTATAATTTCGGCAATAACAAAATAAGGGCACCTGCCAAAAACATCAGAAACGTTGCCGTTAATATTTTTGTCCATTGAACTTATTGCTATTTTCATAATAATTTTATTAATTTTAAATAAACCCTATTAATAAAAAATAAAATTTAACAAAACAAAATCAAACAAGCCCACCCATATTTTTATGTGAGCAGGCCTGGCTCATCCTTATTTTTTACTTTTGGCTTTTAAATTATTTTTTTCTTCACGAACAGCCACTAACTCTTCTTCCAAGGCTTTTTCTTCTTCATCTAAGGTTAATTTTTCATTTTGAGTAGCGCTTCTACGTCCAAATCCTAACCCTAATCCTCGGCCAAAACTGCGGCCTTGTCCAAAACCAGCTCCGCAATTACCCATTCCGCGGCCAGTCATTGAACCAGCGCCCATAGGACCTGTGCCATTTACTCTAGGCATATATTTATTTCTTAAAGATTAATAATATTTAATAGTTTGACCTTTATAATAACTATCTATTAATGAATATATACCCAAAACTATATTTTGTCAAGAGGATAAAAAAAACATCTCTTTTGTAGAGACATTTTTTTCTTTTCTGGGTGGCTAGAGGGAATCGAACCCTCATCTCAGGCACCACAAGCCCGTGTTCTAACCGTTGAACTATAGCCACCATCATACCGCCATGAGCGGTAAATAATAAATTTCAAACACCAAATAACAAACAAATTATAAATCTTAAATTCAAAACTGTCAAAGATTATCTTTAGAATTTAAAGTTTTAATTTTAAAATTTATTTGATTTTTGTTTTTTATTATTTATTTTGTTTTACAAAATTTGTACGCCCGACAGGAATCGTCATGTCATTCGACATGGTAAAAACCTAAGTTCCCGACATAGAAGCTTATCACATCTAATGAAATGTACGCCCACTAGGAATCGAACCTAGATATCCAGCTTAGAAGGCTGGTGTTCTATCCATTGAACTATGGGCGCTTAATAAGTATAATATTGTCTGTCCTGTCGAATGACAGGGGCTGGTGTTTCTACTTGTCATGTCAAATAATGGTTTACCATGTTGAATGACATGGGGGCATACCATAGAGACGAGGCAGTGCCTCGTCTCTACCTAGATAATTATATTATATCACAAATAATTTTATCTTCTACCAAATCCACCACTTCTTCTGTTATCATTCTGCCTTGGTCGGCCACCGAATTCACTTCGACCACCTCCATTAAATCCTCCGCCTCCGAATCCACCACCATCATCTTTACCTTTTTCATCTTTCCATAAGTCTTGATTTTCTTCAAGCCCTTTCATGGATAAACTAATTTTACCTTCGGCAACTTCTTTAATGCGTACTGTTGCTTCATCGCCCATTTTAAATAAATCAGCTGGGTTACCGACTCTGTATGGAGCCATCTCAGAAACATGCACCATACCGTCATGATTACCTGGTAATTCTACAATTACACCAAAGTCCATTATTCTAATTACTTTGCCGGTAAATTTCTCACCTGGTTTAAATTCGCGTAAAATATCATCAATCATTTTCTTTGCCTTTTCCATGTTTTCTACTTCAGCAGCGCAAATTGAAACTATACCTTCATCTGAAATATCAATATTAACATTGGCTTCAGCAATAATACCATTAATAATTTTACCGCCACTACCAATAATTTCTCTAATTCGTTCTGAATCAATTTTGAATGAAATCAAACGTGGGGCATATTGGCTTAATTCTGCTCGTGGAGCTTTAATTACTTTAGCCATGACATCTAAAATTTCTAATCTCGCCTTCTTAGCGCCTACTAAAGTTTTTTGAACTAAATCCATTGGTAGCCCTAATGTTTTAGTGTCTAACTGAATAGCGGTAATTCCATCCACTGTTCCGGTTACTTTAAAGTCCATACCACCAGCGCCGTCTTCCAAATCTTGAATGTCTGTTAAAATTTTCCATTGGCTCATATCTGGATTTGAGGCAAGTCCCATGGCAATGCCAGCTACTGGCTTTTTAATCGGCACACCAGCATCCATTAAGGATAGAGTTGAACCGCAGGTTGCTCCCATTGAAGATGAGCCATTAGATCCTAATACTTCAGATACTACTCTAATAGTATAGGCAAAATCTTCTTCGTTTGGTAAAACAGGTTTAAGGGCTTTTTCCGCTAAAGCGCCGTGACCAATGTCGCGACGAGAAGGGCCCATCACTGGTTTTGCTTCGCCAACAGAGTATGGGGGGAAGTTATAATGATGCATGTAGCGTTTGGTTGATTTACCATCTAAACCTTCTAACATTTGTTCATCACCAGGAGAACCAAGGGTTACAATAGAAAGCACTTGAGTTTCACCGCGGTTAAATAAACCAGAGCCGTGTGTGCGTGGTAATAGGGATACTTCAGATGTTAAGTTTCTAATTTCATCAAGTTTGCGCCCGTCAACTCGTTGATCGCGTTCAATTATACCTTTAGTAATTTCTGCTTCACAAGCTGGATAAACTAAATCGCCGGCCACCTTGTTAATCAATACTTTTTCCACGCCTTCGGCAACTAAATATTTTTTTAATTCTTCTTTAACGTTAGTAACCTGTGCTTTGCGCTCTGATTTTAACGCAGTTGGTACTTTGCCAAATAAAAATTTTTCCGTATTTTCTTCCAACCATGCTTTTGCTTTAGTAATAGCTTCTTGCTTGTCCGCCATAGCTTCAGCGGAGGAGGGTTCTTTAGATGCTACTTCATCTTCTGCTTTAATTTCTTTAACTTCAACATTAAGCTCTTTTTTCATTTCTTCAATCAATTTTAAAGCTGGTTGCATTTGCTTAACACCTTCGCTCATAGCATTAAACATATCATCTTCATTAACTTCTTTAGCGCCAGACTCAAGCATAATAATTTTATCTTTCATTCCAGCAATAGTTAAGTCTAAATCACTCTGCTCTTCTTGTTCAAATGATGGATTAAAAATTAATTTACCATCAATTCGGCCGACTTTAATACCGGCGATCGGACCCTGCCAATAAATTCCCGAGATTGACAAAGCTGCTGAAGCCGCAATTAAAGAAACGATTTCTGGATCGTTTTCTCCGTCAACTGACAATACAGTTAAAATAACCTGCACATCACGTTGATCGCTTTCGTTAAATAAGGGTCTAATCGCCCGGTCAATCATTCGACCAGACAATACCGCGTCATCTGTTGGACGACCCTCGCGTTTAATCCAACGAGAGCCTTTAATAATACCAGCGGCATAAAGTTTTTCTTCATAACCGACCAGTAGGGGGAAAAAGTTCATGCCCGGACGAGATTCTTTTGCTTGTACTACCGTAGCTAAAATTACTGTATCGCCGTAGCGCACAGTAACCGCTGAGTTTGCTTGCTGAGCAAGCTTACCTGTTTCAATTGAGAGATTTCGGCCAATCCACTCACAGGAATATTTCTTTATTTCCATAAATTTAGATAGCGTCTTGGCCAACAAACTACAGACGAGTAATGTTCTAATTATTTCTTTTATTACCCATGTCTATTTGTTTGGTAACCAATTATGCTGTTAATGAATTAAATTGTTAAACCTGTCTGCCGACAGGCAGGTTGTTCCATTGTTAAATTGCTTTAAAATCGTTGTGTAGCAATTTAACAATAGAACAATGTTAGTGTTTTACTTCAAATATTTCTTATAGCTCCCAAGATCAATAAAATCATCCGCTGCTTCAATTAATTTTGCTGAACAGGTTTTTTGAAAAGCCAGCACCTCTACTAAACACCCTTTAGTAATTTTTAAATAGTCAACTAGCGGTAAATAGTCACCATCACCAGTTACTAATACTATTACATCCAGCTTTTCAGCTAATTTAATAGCATCCACTGTAATACCTACGTCCCAATCAGCTTTTTTTACACCGCTAAAGAAAATTTGCAGATCTTTCATTTTTACTTCAAATCCCTGTTTTTCTAAAGCATCTAAAAAGGCGTCTTCTTCCCCTGTTTTTGTTTTAATGGCGTAGGCAACTGCTCTAATTAATTTTCTACCCGCAACAGCCTCTTTTAAAACCTGGGCAAAATTAACACGGCGTTTATATAAATTTTTTGCAGAGTGGTACATGTTTGATACATCAACTAATACACCCACTCTCTGCTCCTTGTGTTTTATCATATATTCCCTCACCCTAACCCTCTCCCACCGGGAGAGGGAATAAGGTTATTATTAGATAATAAAATTATTCCTTCTTGCCCCCTCGCCCCTTGGGAGAGGTGGTTGCCCGCTTCGCCAGAGCTCCAGCGAGGCGGGGGTGATAGTGTTATTATTATTCTTTATTATTTACTGCTTCTTCTTTCTGTTTTTCTAATTCTTCCTCTTCTTCGGCTGCTTTTTTAATAGCATCTAATTCTTCCTGTTCTAAGCGCTGTTTTTCTTCTTCTTCAGCAACCATTTTTTTACCGATTTTTAATTTTAGTTTAACAACTAAATCCTTAAAACCAGCTTCATCTTCTTTTTGTAAATATTTTAATAATTTTCTACGTTCATTAACTTTGCGTAATAAACCGCGACGAGATGAGTGGTCGTGCTTGTGCATACTTAAGTGATCAGTTAATTGCTTTATTTCTTCACTTAAAATAGCAATTTGCACTTGTGAAGACCCCGTATCTTTTTCATGAGTCTTATATTTATTTATAATTCTCTGTTTTGCTTTTTTATCTAACATAAGCTAAAATTTGCTAAAATCCGAGAATAGGGTGCTTACCCTAATCCAAGATTAAGCCTTAATAAATAATCTAAAATAAGCATAGCATAGAAGGTGGTAAAATGCAAGAAAACACTTGCACGATATAATTGTTCAGTAAATATTATGCGTTTTATGCTAAAATTAGCTTAAAACAGGTAATATAGGTTGACAATATTTTTTATATATGTGCTAATATTATATTTAATACATTACAACCTAACCCGTAACTCTGCCGGGCATGGCGGGAAGCTAGAAATAGTGGAGCTCAAATCCATGTTGTCTGGGAAGGACAGGGAGAAAAAATGAACACTTATAGGTTTAAAAAAATGATCGCTGAATTTCCATTCTTAGGAAATTCATTCATCACGGATTTGGTGGCATTAAGACTGGGGAGGGACAAAAAAAACAACTAGAGGGTTTAATTAATGTATCTTTTGTAACTTCCGAGCTTAATGATGATGTCTTATTTTTTTATCCATCAAAACTCAAAATACGGGTAGAAAAAGCGGATGACAACCTGATGACACAAAAACCTAAGTGCCACGAAGATACCTCTTATGAAACTTGCGATATTATCAGTAAAACTTCTTACTACTTGATTGATTATAATAATAAAGTTTTTGCTTTTAAAGATACTGATTGTTATGACGGGATGAGCGAAGGACCAGCAAGTACTACTATACTTTCGGAACAATTATATCATGAGCATAAAAAAGAAAGCCCTAAATATATTGTTCGCGTTTATTATTATAGGAGAAAAAAATTCTCTCAAGGTAACAATCTACAAGATGGAGAAATTTAATCTTGCAGAGTATCACGAAGAACATCGCCATGAGTATAATGAAAAAGAAGTTATAAAATGAGTCTAAATAAAGAAAGGACACCTTTATGCCACCCTGTTTTTAAATGATTAAACGTTTTTGTTTCAAAAGTAGGTAGCGAGGTTATAAAACTTGCCGTAATCCTACAAAAACACCACTACAAGTGGTAATCAATGGAGAGTCAGTCTCTATGAAAAAGATAAAAAATCACTCTCCAGTGTCTCACAAAACAAAGGGACAAAATCGTAAGCTTCGCGCTTCTTTTGTCCCTTTTTTATTTTTAAAAATCTCCGTGTTATTTGCGAGGTTCGCAATGTTCCACGAACCGTATAAATACAAAAGTCCAGAGTTCTCTGGACTTAAGTTATATAGTGCTTACACTTCGTAGCTCCGCAGTATTTCGGAATAAAGAAGGTGCTTACACTTCGTAGCTCTGACGTAGTCGGAGCGAGGAAGTGGACCTTAGGGGGCTTGTGTCCTTCACTAAAGCTACGAACACTAAACTCTTATATTAAACGTTTATTTCTAAAAGCAATGCCAGACGCTGTTTTTAAATACTTTTCAAACTGAGTAGCTTTATATTTATCTACATAAACACAATACCAAACAAGTTTCCATGGTATTCCGCTTTTTGTAAATTGTGATAATTCATTATTATGCTCTAAGATTCTTTTACATAAATCATGTGTGATTCCTGTATAATACATCCCTCTTTTTAAGCTTCTAATAATATAAATATAATACATATTAATAGATTAGTGCTAACATTTTAAATTTTTAACAAAGAAGTGCTTGCGCTTCGTAGCTCTGACGTAGTCGGAGCGAAGAAGTGCTTGCG
>CAYPRN010000021.1:0-15721 GCA_964413295.1 uncultured Gammaproteobacteria bacterium
AGTCAAAAGTCAAAAGTCAAAAGTCAAAAGTATTCTTTGAAGCCGATATCAGCTCGTTTAAGTAAGTTACTTGGCAAGAATGTTAAATATGTAGAAGATTGTACTGGCAAGAAAGCGCAAGTAGCAGTAGCTAAAATGAAAAATAAACAAATTGTACTTTTAGAAAATTTGCGTTTTTATAAAGGTGAGGAAGATGATAATCAAAGTTTTGCTAAAGAATTAGCCAGCTTAGCTGATATATACGTAAATAATGCTTTAGCAGTATCGCACAGAAAACATGCTTCAGTTTCTGCTATTAAAAAGTTTTTACCATCTTATGCCGGTTTGTTACTAGCTAAAGAAGTGCAGAATTTACATAAAGTGGCTAAGCCGACCAAGCCGTTAGTTGTAGTAATGGGCGGAGCGAAAATTCATACTAAGATGCCAATGATTAAAAAATTACAGAAGAAGTCAAAAGCAGTGTTGATTGGTGGAATGATTACTTATGATTTTTTAGCAGCTAAAAAATTGAGTACCGGAAAATATGAAGTTGATAGAGCGGATAAAAAATTAGCGAAAAAAATATTATCCCCATCATTTAGTAGCGCCGGTATGAAGGTGGTTTTACCAGTTGATTTTATTGCTTCAGCTGGAAAACGAAATACTAAATTATCACCAGTCAATAACCTGCCAGCCAACAGTCTGCAATTAGATATTGGTCCGGAAACAATTCGTTTATATAGCAAATATATTAAGCAAGCCAAAACTATCATTTGGAACGGCCCGATGGGTATGTTTGAAGATGAACAGTTTAAGCAAGGAACCTTAGCAATTGCTCGTTTAGTCGCCTCTAGAGGCAATGGGCAGGCTTTTGTTATAGCAGGAGGAGGAGAGACTATTACAGCTCTAAAACAGTCAAAAATGATAGATCATGTTGATTGGGTATCAACTGGTGGAGGAGCGATGTTAGCTTATTTAGCAGGAGAAAAAATGCCTGGACTTAAGGGAATTATAAAATAGACATAAGTCATAAGTCGTAAGACCATATCTTACGACTTATGACTTACGACTTACAACTTAAGACTAAAACATATGTCTAAAATTAAAAATATAATTGCCCGCGAAATACTTGATTCGCGTGGTAATCCAACCGTGGAAGCACAGGTTGAGTTGGAAAATGGAATAAAAGCCAAAGCTTCTGTGCCCTCAGGGGCTTCTACTGGTGTATATGAGGCCCATGAACTGCGAGACAAAGATAATAAACGCTATGGTGGCAAAGGAGTCTTGAAGGCCGTAAAAGCCGTAACAGATAAGATAGCCCCGGCTCTGCAAGGAACAGATGTGACCAAGCAGGAAGAGATTGATAAGAAGATGATCAAATTGGATGGCACTAAGAATAAGAAGAAGTTAGGGGCGAATGCGATCCTGGCCGTGTCTTTAGCGTGCGCTAGAGCAGGAAGTGTAGTTGAAAAAAAAGAATTATATGAATACCTTGAAAGTAATGCTTCATCTCGTCGTCTGCCAATTCCGTCGTTTAATATTTTTAATGGTGGAAAGCACGCCGATACTAATCTTGATTTTCAAGAATTTATGATTATTCCTACCGCCAAGAAATATAAGAAAGGTCAACTGGCTGAACAAGTGCGCATGGGAGCGGAAATTTTTCATGAATTAGGAGAAGTTTTAAAAGAGGGTAATTTTGATACTGACGTTGGTAATGAGGGTGGATATGCGCCGGATATTTCTTCAACCGTGCAGGCAATGGAATTTATTTTAGCGGCCACAGTAAGAGCCGGCTATAAAATAGGCACAGATATGGGTTTGGGCGTTGATGTAGGTTCGTCTGAATTATATGATATACATTCAAAGAAATATATTTTTAAGCTTGATCATGCCAGTTTTGCCAGTATGACATTAGTTGATTTGTACCATGAGTGGTTAAAGAAATTTAATGTTGTTTCTATTGAAGATGGTTTAGCGCAGGATGATTGGGAAGGCTGGCAAGATTTAACTAAAGCCTTAGGTAAGGATATGATGATAGTAGGAGATGATTTATTTGTTACTAATACTGAACGATTGAAAAAGGGAATTAAGAAAAAAGTAGCCAATACTATTTTAATAAAGCCTAATCAAGTAGGCACTTTGACGGAAACTTTTGAGTGTGTTAAATTAGCAAAGAAGAATAAGTACAAGATTTTCGTTTCCCATCGCAGTGGTGAAACTACCGATGATTTTATCGCTGATTTAGCAGTGGCAGTAGGAGCAGATTATGTAAAATTTGGCGCCCCAAATAGAGGAGAGAGAGTTTGTAAATATAATAGATTGATGGAAATTGAAAAATTAGTTAAATAGTTAATCAGTTGATTAGTTGCTTAGTTGTTTAATCACACGAACTGTGTAACTATTTAACTAAGCAACTGATTAATTTTTTTATTAAAACAGTAACATGAAACAAGAAATAAATAATCAAAATATAAAACCAGTCGTTCTAATAATCTTAGACGGTTGGGGTATTGCGTCGGCTAATAAAGGTAATGCTATTACTTTAGCCCAAACACCGATAATGGATAAGCTGATTAAAAATTATCCTTATACAGAATTATGCGCGCACGGCCAATGTGTTGGTTTACCAGATAAACAAGATGGTAATAGCGAAGCTGGCCATATGAATATTGGTGGCGGTCGCGTAGTTGAACAAGATGTTATTAAAATTACAGATGCAATTAAAGAAGAAACTTTTTTTAAAAATCCTGCTTTTTTACAAGCCATTAAACATGTTAAAAAACATCGGTCGCATTTACATTTAATGGGGCTTTTATCTAATGGTATGAGCGCCCACAGTGATCCTGAACATATTTTAGCTTTATTAAAATATGCGCGTGAGTATGGTATTAAAAATACTTATCTTCATCTTTTTACAGACGGTCGCGACTCTCCCCAGCATTCTGCCTTGAAGTTAGTGCAAGAATTGGAAAAGAAATTAGGAGAGCATGAATATATTGCTACTATTATGGGTCGTTATTATAGTATGGATAGAAAAAAGAAATGGTCAATTACTGAACAAGCTTATGATGTTTTAACTAGTCAAAAAGTCTCTTCGCATAGTGCAACCAGTGTAATTGATGCTATTACAGAAAGTTATAATAGAAATAATACTGATGAGTTTATAGAACCTTATATAATATCTAGAAAAGGAAAACCATTGCCAATAATTACTGATAATGACGCTATTATATTTTTTAATTTGCGTTCTGATCGCGCCAGACAGATTACTAAAGCATTTGTACAGAAAGATTTTGAGAAGGAAAATAAAAATGCTTTTAAAAGAAAAAATGTCATTAAAAATTTAACTTTTGTGGCCATGACTGATTTTGGCCCTGATTTAGATTCAATTTTATCAGCTTTTCCTAGTGTTGATGTTAAAGAAAGTTTGCCAGCGCAATTAACTGGTTTGCGCCAGTTTTACATTGCCGAAACAGAAAAATACGCTCATATAACTTATTTTTTTAATGGTGGTTACGCTAATCCAATAGCTGGCGAACAAAGAATACAGATAGCTTCACCTGATGTTAAAGCTTATGATCAGACACCAGCCATGAGTTCAAGAGAATTGACCGATAATTTAACTGGATTTATCAAAAAGAAAAATTTTGATTTTATAGCTATTAATTACGCTTGTCCTGATATGATCGGGCATACTGGTAATTTGGAGGCAGGTTTAAAAGCAGTAGGAGCAATTGATAATTATCTAGGTCAGATTATGAAAGAAATAGAGCAAAATGGCGTACGGGTTTTAATTACTTCAGATCATGGTAATATTGAGGAAATGATTAATTTAAAAACAGGGGAAGTAAGCACTGAACATACCACCAATCCAGTGCCGTTTATTTTGTTTGATAAAGAATTAAAAAATAAAAAATTGCGAGAGCGTGGTATTTTAGGTGATATTTCACCGACCATACTGAGTTTATTAGGAAAAGAAAATCCACGGGAAATGACAGGGAAATCATTATTAATTTCTAATAAATAATTTAAAATTTTTAATTATCAATAATCAATTTTTATTATTTTTAATACCCCATTCCCTTGGGGTGGGTACATTATAAAAGGGAAAGGTGTCGGAAAACCGTAGGTTTTCTGACTTAAATCAAATAAGATACCCCGTCCGCTTGCGGTGGGGTTACCTAAGCTAATTCATTCAATTTTCAAATTATTAATTTTGGTAATTATTTTTTTTGACAATTAAAAATTTAAATATTGAAAATTGGTTGTAAATTGAAAATTGTAAATTAAGTACAACATTAAATACAATGTCAAATAATCAAAAACAAATAAGACCTAAACCGGTAGTATTAGCAATTCTTGACGGTTGGGGAGTTGCCCCTCCTTATTCTGGCAATGCCGTTACTGAAGCAAAGTTGCCTAATTTTGATCAACTTGTGGCACAGTACCCAACAGCAGTTTTAAGCGCTTCGGGTGAAGCGGTGGGGTTAACTTGGGGGGAAATAGGTAACAGTGAAGTCGGGCATCTTAACTTGGGCGCCGGTAGAATTGTTTATCAAAACATGCCCAGGATTAATAAAGCTATTAGTAATAATAGTTTTTTTTCTAATAAAGCTTTAGTTGGGGCAGTGGAACATGTTAAAAAAAATAAATCAAAGCTTCATCTAATGGGATTACTTTCCACTGGTGGAGTGCACGGAGCAATTGAGCATTTAATATCCTTATTAGCTTTTGCCAATGAGCAAAAAGTAAGCCAAGTATATTTGCATCTTTTTTTAGACGGTCGGGATATGGCTTTTAATAGCGGTCAGCAATTATTAGCAGATATTCAAAAGAAAATAGTAGAATATAAAGTAGGTATGATTGCTACTATTTCCGGGCGTTTTTACGCTATGGACCGTAATAATCACTGGGATAGAATTGAACAATCCTACCAAGCAATGGCCTTAGGCAAAAGCGAAAAGATTTTTGATGATCCTCAGAAGGCAATTGAGTATTATTATAGCAAGAAAGTTTATGATGAGGAATTTACTCCCACAGTTATTACTAAAAATAACAAGCCAATAACAACTATAGATGATAATGATGCGATCGTTTTTTTTAATTTTCGTGCTGATCGCGCTCGAGAAATGACTAAAACCTTTGTTTTACCTGGGTTTGATAAATTTGATAGAGGCAAAGATTACAAAAATCTTTATTTTGTTTCCATGACTGAATATGAAAAAGATTTACCAGTAGAAGTAGCTTTTCCGCTAGAGATAATTAGTAATGGTCTGGGGCAGGTATTGTCCCAGCAAGGATTAAAGCAACTACGTATTGCGGAGACTGAAAAATATGCTCATGTAACCTATTTTTTTAACGGGGGTAAAGAAAGCGAAACGCCAGGAGAAGAAAAGGTTATTATTCCATCACTTAATGTTGAATCGTATGCTGAAGAACCAAAAATGTCAGCCCCACAAATTACCGCTCAGCTTAAAAAAGAAATTAGTAGCGGTAAATATGATTTTATTTTAGTTAATTATGCCAACGGAGACATGGTTGGGCATACCGGAGATTTAAAAGCGACCGTCACTGCTTTAGAATATTTAGATAAAGTATTAAGCGAATTAACGCGGTCCGTTTTGGTCCAAGATGGCGTAATGATAATTACGGCTGATCATGGTAATGCTGAAGAGATGTTTAATATGCAAACTGGCGCAATCAATAAAGAACACACCACTAATCCAGTGCCTTTAATTATTGTTGGCAAGCAATTTGAAGGTAAAACTTTAAGTAAGGCTGATATTGCCGGCAGTGATTTAAGCGTTTTACAGTCTCGCGGAATTTTAGCTGATATCGCTCCGACTATTTTAAAGATTATGGGAATAGAAAAACCGGCCGAAATGACTGGTAGATCGTTAATATAGAAACATAGTTGAAATATATTCTGCTTTCAGTAGAATGAAATATATTGAAATGCAATAGTCGTTGATTAATCGCAATTATATTTCGATTGTATTTCTATAAATAATATCCAATCATACTAACAACTATTCCAATTATACCACCTACCAATACCTGTTTAGGCGTATGCCCAATTCGTTCTAATAATTTAGGGTAGCTTTTGTCTAGCAGTTTATCAGTTTTTAATTCTTTAATTAAGACATTTAAAATTTTTCCATGGTGGCCTAAGTATTGTCGCAGACCTAAAGCGTCCCTAATTATTAAAAAAGCAAAGATAAAAGCAAAGCCGAACAAAGGAGAACTCCATCCTTGTTCTAATCCAATAATAGTTGCTAAAGATAAAACTATCGCCGCATGGCTGGATGGCATACCAGAATAGGCTAGCAGATTTTGCCAATTAAATTTTAACCCGTTTGATTTAATTACAAATTTTAAACTTTGAGCGACTAAAGTCGCTAAGACAGGCAGGAGAATAATTTTAAACATAGTTTTTGTATTAGTATATGGATTAGTTATATATAAATTGATTGTTTAGAAACTTGAAACTGGTGATGTAAAAACCAAATAAAGGTTATCAGTTATATTAGGAAATTAGGGAAAGAATGTTAGGATATTAGGACACCAGGAAAATGTTTCTCTAATATTTTGATACCATGTCATCCTTTCCCTGTTCAACTGATTTCCTAATAACCTTAAATTTTTTTCCAAACAACTATTATCCGTTTTATTTAAAAATATGGAATATTTATCTGTAATATTATTAAGCATAGTACAAGGTATAACTGAATTTGTTCCAGTATCTTCTTCTGGACATTTAGTATTTTTGCATAATATCTTGCCTCAAATTAATATTAATAAATTAGCTTTTGATGTTGTTTTGCACGCTGGTACTTTACTGGCAGTGCTTATTTTTTTCTTAACTGATATTAAAAATATTTTAATTGCTTGGTTTAAAAATTTAGTTGGCGGGAAATTAAATCAAGACGCTAAGTTGGGTTGGCTAATTATTTTAGCTACTATTCCAGCAGTGTTGGCAGGATATTTTGGCGAAAATTTTATTGAACAGAATTTACGATCTGACGTAGTAGTAGTAATCATGTTAATTATCGTAGGAATTTTATTTTTGGTTGTAGAACGACTGGCTAAGCCTCAAGATAATATAGGGGCTTTAAATTGGAAAAAATCTCTTTTTATTGGCTGTGCGCAAGCCCTAGCGTTAATACCAGGCACTTCACGTTCTGGTATTACTATTATAGCAGGCATGTCGACTAAGTTAAAGAGGGAGGTGGCTCTGCGTTTTTCCTTCTTAATGTCGGCGGTAATTATTTTGGGCGCAACTATAAAAAAAATCCCAACCATGATGGTCGCGATTTCAAGTGGTGAAAGTTTATTTAGTTTTGTTTTAGGATTTTTTATTTCATTTGTGGTTGGTTATTTAGTTATTAAATATTTTTTAATTTTTATCAAAGAGCATTCTTTTGTCGGCTTTGCTTATTACCGCATCTTGCTCGCTTTAATTATTATTGCTAGCTGGTTAATTTAAAGCTTGTAATTTTTTATTAAATTTGAAAAAATAATTAAAGTAATAAGTTCCTAATAATAGCAACAACATAACTAGTGTAAAAGTGATCATCATTTTAACTGCCATAGTTAGGTAAACAGCTAAGGCAGTTTTATTTTGCCAAGTATTTTTAACATTAAATTTTTCTTGAGCAGTTAGAGTTATGTTTATTTTATTATCATTGATGTTATTAAAATAATGTTCAGCTAAATTTGAAGTCAATAATGGAGTAGTAACTCTAGCTGATGATCCTATGCTTATAACAGGAACAGTTTGTTCCATAGCCATAGCTACTGCTGGCGCGCCAAAGATAGCTACTACAATAACTGTGTCCTCTTCGTACCATTCTCCTGCTACCATGGCCACACCAACTTCTTGATAGCTATTATACACTATATTCTTCTTATGAGTAGGGGAGGCTAGCCAGGCATTAAAAAGAGCGTCGTTATCATTAAAGTTAATAGCCAAATTTTCTCCGACTACTGCATAATTATAATCTACATCTTTAATCCATTGGGAGAATTTTTTGTTAGGAAAATTATGAGCAAAAAGTTGTTCAGCCAAAATGTCCCTTGCCTTTTGTTCAGCCACTTTAGTTAGGCGATCATTAGTCTGTAAAGCAGTTAAGCTTAATTTTTCTCGTTCAGCATTGATACTGGAAATCACTCTTTGGGGAGTAATGGCAGAAGCCAGCGCTATATTTGGCAATAAAAAAATCCCTATTATCCACAGATATAGAGACAACTTAAAATTAATTAAAATAGATTTTCTCCCCGCTTTTTTAGCAGGTATTCCTCCTTTTATATATAACATTTGTTTATTTTGATTTTTGTTTTTACTTGTCCGCCTTGGACGGTGGTGAATTTTTTTATCTCACTGTTATAATTATAGCATAGTTTGGCAGAAAAATCAAGGGGATAAAAAAAGTCGTAAGTCATAAGTCGTAAGTCATAACTTGACTTTTTTATAACTAATGTATAGTATTACAATATACACAACAAAAGAAAGGAGGTGTATACAATGTATACATCAGACTCTGATCGGAAAATAGTTTATTGGGATATTAAAAAAGAAGAAAAAGATGAGTGCATTAAAAAGTTACTAAGGTTTCGTTGTATCAAAAGAAAGAATATTTCAGCTTCAGTACTAAAGGGCAGTAAAGATATGATTACATTAAGAATAAGAACAAAATCGCTGGGAGAAGCAAGTCGTCTAATGCGGTTATCGCATGGACAATAACCATCAAGCCACTAACACTAGTGGCTTTTTTTATTATTTATAAAGGAACTAATTAGCCCAAGCTGAAAATTTTGTAAAAATTAGAGACTTGCTAAAAAAATAATAATCATGTTACACTTAATTACAAGATAAGATTTAAATTAAATTTATGATTAGCAAAATAAAAATTATTTTTGTTATAATTTTACTTATAGGAATATTTTGGACAGCTTCTTTTTGGGCAGGCATTAATTCTTCAATGCAAAAAGCAGATGAAGAAGTAGTTTTTGTAATTGAATCTGGACAAGGAGTAAAAACTATTAGTCATAATTTGTCTGAAGCAGAATTAATCAAAGGTGAAAAATATTTTAATACTTACGTCTGGTTAAAAAACTGGGGTGCTAAGATACAAGCTGGAGAATATATTTTAAATAAAAATTTAAGCATTAAAGAGATTGCTAAAAAAATGGTTACTGGAGAAACTGAAAGTGATGAACGAGTAATTAAAATTATTGAGGGCTGGGATATTAAAGACATGACAGAATATTTTGCTAAAAATAATATTACAGACTCTGAATCTTTTGAAAAGTTAGCGCGTCAAAAAATTTCTCAATGTTCAGCTGAATTATGTTCAGCAGATTTTTTTAAAGAACTGCCAAAAAATACAACCTTAGAAGGATATTTATTTCCTGATACTTATAGAATTTTTAGAGACGCAACCACTGAAGATATAATTAAAAAAATGTTAGATACTTTTGACCAAAAATTAACTGATCAAATGTTAGCTGATATGAAAAAGCAAGATAAGACTTTAGCTGAAATAATAATTATGGCATCTATTATAGAAAAAGAAGTGCCAAATCCTGATGACATGAAAATGATTTCAGATATTTTTTATAAGCGCTTAGATATTAATATGGCTTTGCAATCAGATGCAACTATTAATTTCTTTACTCATAAAGGAACTACACGGCCAAGTCTAGATGATTTAGAAATAAAGAATCCTTATAATACTTATAGAAATTCGGGATTACCACCCGGACCAATTTCTAGTCCAGGGTTATCAGCAATTGAAGCGGCTATTTATCCAAAATCTAATAGCTATTATTACTTTCTAACCACTCCTAAGGGAAAAGTGATTTATTCTAAGGATTATGATGAGCATTTAAGGAATAAATATAAGTATTATTAGGTGGATTTGAAAATTTTGACATATTTTATAACTATGATATTATTGTAATACAAAGTATTACTTATTAATACAGTAAAAATATGAGGGCAGTATTAAATATATCTTTGCCGGAAAAAATGGCAATGAAAATTAAGAAAGAAGTAAAAACTGGCAAGTATGCAACCGTCAGCGAGTTTTTTCGTGATTTATTACGTAACTGGGAAGAGAGTAAGTTGTTAGCTGAATTACAAGAAAGTCGTCGAGAGATAAAAGTGGGAAAAGGTAGAGTATTAAAATCACTTAAAGACTTGCGTTAAATAATTTAAAGAGGCATGCAAATTATTTATTCTCCAAAATTTGTCCGTAAATACAAAAGATTACCTGATAATATTAAAGATAAAGCTGAAAAGGCAGAACATATTTTTCGTATAAATCCTTTTAATTCTGCTTTAAAAACCCATAAATTGACTGGAAAATTTAAAAATTTTTACTCATTTTCAATAGATTATAAATATAGGATTATTTTTGAATTTGAAGATAGGAATACAGTATATTTTCATTCAGTAGGTGATCATTCTGTCTATCAATAGAATATATTTGACATATTTTACAGATATGTTAATATATAAATAATTAAATACATTCCATAGACAGCGGGTAGCCGAAAGGCATGAATCCTGCCGAGGAAAAAAGCTAATTTTAGCTATTTTATGTCTGTGGAAGGTTTTCACAGATTTTTTATTTTATACTTAATTTTTTGTCAATTATTAGACCTTGCCTACCGGCAGGCAGGTGTCAATTGTCAATTGTCAAATGTAATAAAAGTATGGCTATTACTAAAAATAAGAAAAAAGAAATTATTAAGGATTTAGAAGAAAAATTGGCGCGCGCTAAATCTATTGTTTTTACAAAATATTTCGGCGTGGGCGCTAATGATATTAATAATTTAAGAAATAAATTTAGAGAATCAGGCAGTGAATATATAGTCGCTAAAAAGACTTTAATAGATATAGCCTTAGAAAAAACAAACATAAAAGGCAAAAAAATAAAAGACATAGAAGGTGAAGTAGCAACTATTTTAGGATATGAAGATGAGGTAGCGCCAGCAAAAATTTTAAGCGATTTTGCCAAAGAGCACGAAAGTATGAAAGTCCTGGGTGGAGTTTTAGAAAATAAGTTTATTGACGCTACCAAAGTTAAAGCTTTAGCTCAACTACCCTCTAAAAAAGAATTATATACTAAGCTTGTTGGTTCAATTAAAGCGCCTGTTTCTGGTTTTGTAAATGTATTGTCTGGAAATTTACGGGGATTGGTTACGGTTTTAAAAGCGATAGAGGAAAAGAAATAATAATTTAACAATAATTAAATAAATCTTATTAATCTTTTGCTAAAATTTTTGCAAAGATTAATAAGATTAATAAGATAAGATAACATTATGTCAGAAGAAAAAAAGACTGATGCTCCAGCAGAAGCTGTGGCAGAGGAAAAAAAGGAAGAATCTACAACTTCCACCCCAGCTGACAGCGGGGCGGACAAAAAAGAGGAAACTACAACTAACACTCCAGCTGTTGATACAAAAGCAGATGAGGGCAAAGACGTTGTTATCCCTGACAAATTTAAATCTCTTGTAGAAGAGATTGAAAAAATGTCAGTTTTAGATTTAGCTGAACTTGTTAAAATTTTAGAAGACAAGTTTGGCGTATCAGCTACTGCCCCAGCTATGATGATGGGAGCAATGCCTGGCGCAGGCGCTGCTGAAGCTGTTGAAGAAAAATCTGAATTTGATGTTGAATTAACTAGCGTTGGTGATAATAAAATTGCTGTTATTAAAGCAGTTAAAGCAATCACTGAGCTTGGCTTAAAAGAAGCTAAGGATTTAGTAGACGGCGCTCCGAAAATGATTAAGGAAGCTGTTAAGAAAGAAGAAGCTGAAGAAATGAAGAAAAAAATTGAAGAAGCAGGTGGAAGTGTAACACTTAAGTAAAGCAGTTGAAAGTCAAAAGTAAAAAGTAAAAAGTCCCGAAGTACTTCGGGACTTTTTTGTTTTTAAAAGTCAAACGTCAGGTGTTAAGTGTTTAGATGTCAAATATTTACCCCACCTCACGCAATGAAGGCGGGGTTAAGTGTCATGTGTCAAATGTTATATGTCAGCTGTAATAATTATAGTTTTTTCATTTCTATTTCATAAATAGATTGGCCGTTTAATAATAATATTTTGTTATCTAAAATAATAAAGTCTTTAACATTTTGCAGATTATCAAATCTATATTGCAATAAAAATTTTCCTTCTTTATTAAACATGACAATGCGTTGATTGTCTGGTTCTAAAATATAAATAAAACCATCATCACTGTCGCCAACTAGCTTCATTTTTGTTGGGTTGCTAAAAGCTGGATTAACCTCGTTTAATTCAAATTTATCAGTATAGCCAGAAAGCATTCTTAATATTTCGCCGTTATTTTGTAATAAATAGATATAGCCGTCAATGTCAATACTGACTGTATTTTTAACATCAAGCTCTTCTTTTATCCAGTCTTGTCGGCTTTGATAATTGTGGGCATAGCGATAGATGTTATTATTAACCGCTGATAGAACATAAAGGCGATCATTATAACTGGTAATGTCAGTGATGTCGTTAAGAGAATTGGTTATTTTATCACTTACAGGTGACATAATACCTTCAGCGTCAATCCGCACAGCTCCGTCTGCGGAAATTAAAATTGCTTCATCCTCAGTGATATTAGCGCTAAAATTAATAGGCGCAATATTTTTTTGCCAAACACTGGCGCTGTTATTGTTAATATTTAATTGGTAAAGAGTTTTATTGGTTGGATCAGCTGTAATAATTAAATCGTCAATAGCGATAAAATTTGTTGGCTGAACAATCTGATTTAATTTAGCCAGATTAGCTAATTCTTTTGGATTGGTTAATATTACATGGCTTATTTTTTCCAATTGTTCAATATTTTTTGTAGTTAATACATCTAACAATCTTGAATCAATGCCGGCATAATTTCGTATTTCACTAAGCAACTGTTCAGTTTCATTAATAATCTGTTTAGCTTTATCTTCATCATGATAAAGTAGACTGGCTTCAATCTGATTTTGCTTTTGTTTAATTATCTGGATAGTTTCCTGATAACTTGCTTCGGCAATATTTTTAGTTTTAGTATGAGAAACATAATAAATACTGTAGGCAAAAAGTGAAGAACAAATAATAAAAGTAATTAGCCAGACTTTACTAATAGTAGAAAGATGAATAAACCAATGAACTGATTGGATAAGAGATTGAATAGCAGTAATATAGGCATTTCGGCTTGAATCAATTATTTTTCGCACCAATTCCCATGGATGAGCCAGAGCTTTTAATCCTTGTAAAGTGATATTAGCTAAAAGATAAATAATATTTTTAAGATGATAAGAAAGTTTTAACAGCCAGCGCCAAGGGCTTTTGCGAGTAATAAAAATTTTATCGCGGATAGTTGAACGCGCTCTAGTAGATATTATACTTGGTTGGCGTTGTCGAAAAAGATCAATCGTATATTTTTTCACAAAACTTAGTAATCTTTGAGAACTAACTGTTCCAGTAGGAGAAAGATATTTAGCCGCATCTTGTTCAGTTGCCTGCATTTGCTCCAGTGAATTATTAGCATTAATGTTAATATTCATCTTAGGAATAGAGCGCTTTACTTGCGGGGTAGTGGAATTTTTAATAATTAAACCAAGGAAAGAAACATAACTGTTGATTTTGTGCAACTGGGATTTTAATTGCTCGATAGCGCTGATAGAGGGAAGGGTAGTAATAATTTTACTTAAATGTCGGCTATTAATATATTCAGGTAGTATTTCATTAGTAAAAATAAAATAACTTTCAGGTGGAATTTTTCCTTCAACAACATGAGAAAAAACTTTACTAAAATCTATTTTTTTCGGAGCAACGCCTTCCTCGTCAATAGGAGTAATTTTGTAAACTTTTTTACCAAGTTGCTCATCTTTTTCTTGAGGTTTTTCTGCATGAATAAGAGTTGCTTTAATTGTACCTATAGTGCTGAAAATAAGATCGCCTTTAAAAACTACACCAGTAGTCATATTTAATTTTTTGCCTTCAATTTTAATTTTTTCCTTTTTAAGAAATTTTTCAAAATCAGCATTAACCCTAGCTAAAGTACTTTCAAAAATTTCATTAATATTAATCCGCCCCATTTTTTCTTTAAGCGAAATTTTATTATGTTGATAATAATAAGTCGGCAAAGTAGAAATAAAAAAATTAATAATTTTAAAGGCGACTGGTTTAGTTGATTCAATTTCACAAATAAAAAAAAGTTTGCCCAAAAGAGCCTCTTGGTCGATTTGTGGATTACTTACAAAAACATCAGCCGTAGTTGATGGCTTACCTGAAGTAGGCGTTAGTACTAAACGCGATATTTTATAATACATGACAGCATGGGGATAGTTTATTTAATATTTATATTATACTATAAAATGAGGTGGTTGCAAAATTATTTTTAAGCGAAATTTAGGACTTTTTGTCTGAAGCGAGGAATGTCAGTGAAATGATTTGAGCCGTAATATTATTACGGTGAAGATTATTTTACGCCAGCCTGACAAAGCTTTAGGCAAAAAGGACAAATTGTAGCAAAAAGAGTTTTGCAACCACCTCATTAAAAAATTAATCAAGAACAAACCCTGTCATTAACCTGTGATTAAAGTGGTCTTGATGGTTCCAGAAGCTTATGGTATATTATATCCACAAGGAACGATTAGGTCCAAGATGTTTTACTTTTTGTCATTCTGAGTGTAGTGAAACGAAACGAAGAATTTATTCGTAATTCTCATGTTATACAAACAGATTTTTCGCTCCGCTCAGAATAACAAAACGAAAAATGTTTTTAGTTTAATATAACTTACAATTCTTCCTATGCTTACTCAATTATTTTCTTCAAATATTCGCGTCAGAATTTTAAAATTTTTAATCATGCACGCTAATTCAGAATTTACCACGGCTGAAATGGCGCAAAAAACTGGGTCAGTTGTACGTAGTATTAACAAAGAATTAGTAAAGTTATTAAGAACTAAAAGCGTTATAGAAACAACCAAACCATTAGAGCTTAATAAGAAAGTAGTGAATGTAAAGCACTATAAAGCCAACCCAGAGTTTTTTATGTTTGAGGAAATCTACAGTGTATTTTTAAAACTGCAAGTGCATGATCTGGAAATTTTTAAAGATAAATTAAAGAAAATGGGCGACGTGGAATACATTGCGCTAACCGGTAGATTTACTGGCGTGATTGATACCGACATTGATGTCTTAATAGTCGGCAGTATTAGTAAAAGCAAGTGCGCTAAAATTATTAGTGAATTTGAAAAAGTAATCGGCTGGGAAATAAATTGGTCCTTAATGGACTCTGATGACTTTTTATACAGGAAAGATGTCGGTGATATGTTTATGCATAACATCCTGATGGCCAAGAAAATTGAGGTAGTGAATAAGTTTGACTAACTACCTGTCATTGCGAGAACACTGTCATTGCGAGGAGGATCCGCCAGCTGGCGGAGACGACGAAGCAATCCCGTGAGGAACACTGTCATTGCGAGCGTAGTCCCGCTCCTCATGAGGGGCTGGACGTAGCGAAGCTTAATACTATTATTTAATTCTCACGGGATTGCCACTCCGCTCAATGCGCTCGTCCGCCCTAGCGCTACGCTTTGGGCGGGCAAGCTTATGAGCAGATCGCAATGACAGAGTAATTAATAGCCTGAGATTTTTATTTATGATATAATAGAGTTAATTATTGAACTCATATAGAGTTTTCATAAATTCCCCCTAAAAACAGAGCGTGAATTAA
>CAYPRN010000022.1:0-15094 GCA_964413295.1 uncultured Gammaproteobacteria bacterium
ACCAGATTTTGAACGCCCTTCACCACCACCATGTGGATGATCAACTGGATTCATAGCTGTACCGCGAACAGTTGGTCTAAAACCTAAATATCTTTTTCGCCCTGCCTTACCTAATTTAATCAACCGTTTGTCTGGATTACTAGCTTTACCAACAGTAGCCAAACATTTATTAGGCACTAATCTAATTTCACTTGAAGGAAGTTTAATCTGGGCATATGGATCTTCAGCTCCCATTACAAAGATAGCATTACCAGCTCCGCGAGCTATTTGACCACCTTTGCCTGGTTTTAATTCAACATTAAAAACTTCAATTCCGGCTGGAATATATTTTAAAGGCATGCGATTACCCACTTTAATTTCAATCTTTTTTTCAGAAGACATAATATTATCACCGACTTTCAATCCATCTGGAGCAATAATATATCTTTTGGCTCCGTCATTATAAAATACTAAAGCAATTCTAGCGCCTCTATTAGGATCATATTCAATGCTGGCTACTTTTGCTGGAATATCAAATTTATCTTGTTTAAAATCAATGATTCTAAATTTACGCTTAGCTCCGCCACCTCTATGCCTAATAGTAATCTTACCTTGCGCGTTACGGCCTGCTTTTTGTTTTCTAGCAGCAGTTAAGTTTTTGAACGGCTTCTTTTCTGTAATATCAGAAAAATCGTCAAAGGTTGCTTGACGTCGTCCCGGGGTTGTTGGTTTTACTTTCTTTATACCCATATTTTTTTACATTTGACAACTGACAATTAACATTTGACTATTATTTCGATGTCAAGTGTCAGGTGTTAAATGTTAGGTGTTTAATTAAACTCCCTCATAAATTTGAATACTCTTACCCTTCGGTAATGTTACAATTGCTTTTTTCCAATTTTTTCTCTTGCCAGAAGTGCGTCCCTTGCTAACTACCTTTCCTTGTTGATTAATAATATTAACTTGTTCCGGCTTTACTCCATAAACTTGCTCAATTGCCTTGGCTACTGAAATTTTATTTGATTTAATTCCTACTTCAAAAATATATTTATTCACTGTATTCATTTGAGCTGCCTTTTCTGTAATCAACGGTTTTACTAAAACTTTATATCCTTCAGAAAATTTTGTACTCTTTACTTCGCCTTTCTTACCAGTTTTTACTTCTTTCACTTTTCCGTCACTGTCATATAAATCTTTCATGCTAGTTTTTTTCTGGGTAGAAGAATCTGTTTTTTCATCTTTAACATTAGCAGTTGCCTGCTTTTTTTTATCTTCTTGCCCGCCCTGTTTTTTCTTGTTAAATATACTCATACTTTATTACATTTAACATTTAACAATTGACATTTAACACCTCTGAAAGTACTAAATATTATTACTAAACAGAGTCAAGTGTTAAATGTCAGGTGTTAAGTGTTTTTTGATTTTTTACCGTATATCTTCTCTAATCCTTTTACACCATCAAGTGTTAAAACTAAATCATGATATTTTAATAAATCAACAATATTAATATTTTCTATTCTTTTAACTTCTACTCCGACTAAGTTCTTTAATGATCTTGTTATATTATCATCCTTTTTTTCTATCAGAATTAAAATACTTCGTTTATCAAATTTATCTTTATCCCGTCCTTCACGAAGGCTGGATGAATTTTTTAAAATTTTATTTTCTATAGTTTTTACCAATTTATCGCTTTCTTTTGTTTTAGCTTCTTTTAAATCAATTTTCTCTAACACGATCATTGCTTGATGGTTAACCTTGTCAGATAAAACCATAGTCAAAGCCTTTCTCTTCATTTTTATTGGTAAACTTTTTGAAAAATTTCTTTCTTTGGTAGGACCAAAAGTAACACCACCGCCAATCCAAATCGGACTTCTTGATGATCCTGCTCTAGCTCGTCCAGTACCTTTCTGTCGCCATGGCTTTTTACCACCGCCTCGGACTTCGCTTCTACCTTTAGTATGCGCTAAAACTTGTCTTTGATTAGCCATTTGTGTTACAACTGCTTGATGAACTAATCCCTCATTAACCTCTATATCAAAAACTTTCGGATCTAATTCATAATCCATTATTGCTTCACCTTGCTGGTTGTAAATTTTTATTTGCATGCTGTTAACTAGTTACTTAGTTGATTGGTTACTTAGTTTGCTCTTTTTCAGATTCATTTTTATTCTTGTCCTCCGTAATCCCAATAACATCGGGAGAGGAAACTTTTTCTGTTACCTCTGGAACAGACTCTTGTTTTATTGTTTTATTGTTTTTTTGACTCTCAACTTTTTTATCACCTTCAACTTCTTCTGATTTTTGACTTTCGACTGGCTTTAGCTCCCCTTCTCCCTGAACCACTACCAATCCATTTCTTGCCCCTGGTATAGCGCCCTTGATATATAAAATATTATTATCCGCATCAACTTTTACAACTTCCAAATTCTTCATAGTCACTTGTTCATTTCCCATATGTCCACCCATTTTAGTTCCTTTAAAAACATGAGCTGGGCCAGTCGCGCCAATTGAACCAGGCATACGAACCTGATCTTTATGGCCATGAGTAGCTAAACTTCCATGAAAACCATGTCTTTTAACAACCCCTTGAAATCCTTTACCCTTAGATGTTCCAGTTACTTGCACCTCATCGCCTTCTTTAAAATTTGAAACATTTATCACGTCACCACGTTTTAATTCGTGGCCATTCGTATCGTCATTCGTGTTCATTTGTGACATTTTCATTTCACGCAAATATCTAAAATTTCCTTTTCCAGCTCCTTTCATGTGTTTCAACTGTGGCTTGTTAATATTTTTTTCTTTCTTTTCACCATAACCAAACTGAATAGCTGTATAACCATCTTTTTCATCAGATTTTACTTGAACCACCGCGCAAGGCCCTGCCTGAATTTTAGTAACCGGTACTGCTTCTCCACTGTCTTTAAAAATCTGCGTCATTTCTATTTTTTTCCCGAGAATAAACTTCATACTATAAAATAAACTATTATACTTTTATTAAGCTTTATATCCCTACTAATTACTAATCTGTACTAATATACTAATAAAATTTACATGATTGAATTTAATCTTGAAATTTTTATTCAACTTACATTAAATTATTGGCATATTAGTACAGATTAGTAATTGGTAGGAGAATAAAAAAATCTGGCTTCTACAACAAAAAACCAGAACTTAAAATAATTCTTATTTGGTTTTATAATTGTATTTTAAAAATTTTATTTCCTTGTAATATCAACTTTTCATTAAAGCACTTCCTTGCGGGTTACTTTAATAATTATTGACATTTATGATTCGTAATTCGTGGCATTCGCTACGCCCGTCCCACTGTTGTGGGCGGTCTGGCAGGCATAGTTGCAGAATATTCGTGGCATTTTTACCCCCCGAAGTTTTAGCGTAGGGCGGGCGGATAGTCGCACAAAGATTTAAATAAGCACAGAGCATTCGTATTAATGGTTCATTAACTTTTTTAAACCCCTCTACCATCTCTTGAACTTACATCTTAATCTCCACATCAACTCCAGCCGGTAAACTTAAACTAGTTAACAATTCAACTGTTTTTGCGGTTGGTTCAATAATATCAATTAATCGTTTATAAACTCTCATTTCAAACTGATCTTTTGATGCTTTATGCACAAAGGTTGACTTATTAACCGTATACTTTTTCTTAGCTGTTGGCAAAGGAATAGGACCAAAAACTTGCGCGCCACTTCTTTGCGCGCCATCAATAATAGTCTTCGCTGCCTGATCAATAATTTTATGATCATAAGCGCGAATTTTAATCCTAATCTTCTGCTTGCTATCTTCTTTATCTTTATTATCTTGCTTGTTGTTTTTTTCTTCAACCACGGTTTTAGGTTTAAAAGATTTATTAATTAATAGTGTAATAGAACACTATTGAACCGTCCCTAAATTCTTCGGGACGGCTCTAAGTAATCTATTATTTTATAATTTTAGTTACCACACCGGCGCCTACAGTTCGGCCACCTTCGCGAATAGCAAAACGTTGTTTTTCTTCTAAGGCAATCGGAGCAATAAGTTTAACACTTATATTAACAGTATCGCCAGGCATAACCATTTCAGTTCCTTCTGGAAGAGTAACTTCTCCAGTAACATCAGTTGTGCGGATATAAAATTGTGGCTTATACCCTTTGAAAAATGGTTTGTGGCGTCCGCCTTCTTCTTTGCTTAAAACATAAACTTCTGCTTCAAATTCAGTATGTGGAGTAAGTGTTCCTGGCTTAGCTAATACTTGACCGCGTTCAACTTCATCTTTTTTGGTGCCACGCAAAAGAATACCAGCATTATCACCAGCTTGACCTTCATTTAAAGTTTTATTAAACATTTCTACACCAGTAACAGTTGTTTTAATAGTGTCTTTAAGACCAACTATTTCAATTTCTTCACCAATTTTAACAATACCGCGTTCAATACGACCAGTTACTACAGTTCCACGACCTTCAATTGAAAACACATCTTCAATCGGCATTAAATAAGGCTTTTCAATGTCGCGTTCTGGTTCAGGAATATTTTCGTCTAATGCTTTTATTAAGTCTAAAATTGCTTGTCCATATTCTCCACTTGGATCTTCTAACGCTTTTAACGCGCTACCGCGGATGATTGGAGTTTTATCACCGTCAAATTCATATTTCTTAAGTAAATCGCGAATTTCTTCTTCTACTAAGTCAATTAATTCCTTGTCTTCAACCATATCAACTTTATTTAAAAAGACAACAATGTGAGGAACACCAACCTGTTTAGCTAAAAGAATGTGCTCACGAGTCTGAGGCATCGGTCCATCAGTCGCGCTAACTACTAAAATAGCTCCGTCCATTTGAGCTGCGCCAGTAATCATATTTTTAACATAGTCAGCATGACCAGGACAATCAACGTGAGCATAGTGACGGTTTTCTGATTCATATTCAACATGAGCAGTAGCAATAGTAATACCGCGCTCTTTTTCTTCTGGAGCGGCGTCAATCTGATCAACAGATTTAGAAGATGCAACTAACCCTTTAGTGGCTAATACCTTTAAAATAGCTGCTGTTAAAGTAGTTTTTCCATGATCAACGTGGCCGATAGTACCGACGTTAACATGAGGCTTTGTTCTTTCGAATTGTGCTGTCATAATATTTTATTTAAATAATTAAATTTTTACTAATTAAACTCCTACTAATTACTAATTATTTACTAATATACTAATGTGATGCTAATCCGCCAGCTGGCGGAGCTAATAAACGCTAATCCGCAAATTGCGAATATATAATTGGTATATTCGTATGTGATTCGTAATTGGTAGGGATAAATTTATTCAATATTTTCTAAATAATAACGGTCTTTTTCCTCAACTAACTCTGTTTCTTGCTTTTCTTTAATATCTTTGGAAATATTCCATTTTCTATCATCTTTTTTACTTTTTATTTCATATTCAACATCGTTTTCTATTTTACCATAATCATCATCATTGTCAAGATCTACAATGGGTATATCATCAAATGGCATAGAATTATCATCATTTTCCTCTAAATCGTCTATTTTTGGGGAAAAATCATCAAAATCGTCTGGCATGCCTGAAAATATATCTTCCATATCTTCATTATCTAATTCATCGTCTAAATCATCTTCAAAAGTAGGTATTTCAGGCATTTTATCGCTATGATAATCATTTTCGCCATCATCGTCTTCACGCCAACTATCTTCTCTGTCATTTCTCTGCCAGCTGTCATCACAATAATTATCTTCATAATCATCGTCCTCGCGCCAATCATCTCTGCGCCAATCATCTGAATAAAAATCATCTTCCCTATCCCAAGGATTATCCACCAGCATTTCATACTCATCAATATTCATGACCACATAAGCATTACGTGGATCAGCTTGGTCAAAAACAACTAATCTATCCCCAGTTCTTTTTACTAATTTTAAAACTCTATCTAATTGACTGTGCATAGGGTTTTGCTTATTTTTTTATTTCAATATTTGTAAATTTTAAGATATTATGCAACGTGCCTTTCCTTATTTCTTTATGATTTGGCACAATTACCACAATATTATCTTTTTGTAGCTTTTTATGTGGCTACCTTTCTGTGACATAACAACAAAACCATCTTTTTCTAACAATTTTACTAACTTTTTACCTGATATTGATGATAATCTAGGCATACCTTAAAGATAATGTTAATGGAACCATGAATTCTCTTTTACTTCTCACTTCTTCTACTGTTTTATCTTCCAAATATAGCTCAATTGCTTCTTTAATATTTTTTATAGCATCATCAAAATTATCTCCCTGTGAAAAGCATCCTGGCAGACTAGGAACGCTAACGCTATAACCATCGTCATCTTCTTCGTGAAATATAACATTATAGGTATTTATAAATTTTTGCTTCTTATTCTTTTGCATATCTTTTATATAAATATTCTACTAAAATTATATATTATTGTAATTATATGTCAAATATTTTAATTTGTAATTTTATCCCCTATAACCTACGAACTACTGTCTACAACCTACTATCTACTAACTAAAAGACTACTTCGCTCTGCCGGTAATAATTTCTTCCGCTTTATTTTTTGGCACTTCTTCATAACCATCTAATTCCATAGAATAACTAGCTCTGCCTTGAGTCATAGAACGCAACTGGGTGGCATAACCAAACATTTCTGATAAAGGCACTTTGGACTCAATTACTTTAGTCTGTCCACGGTCGCTCATTTCTTCAACTTGTCCACGTTTAGCGTTAATATCGCCAACAACATCACCCATAAACTGTTCTGGGGTAACTACTTCCACTTTCATTACCGGTTCCAGTAAGACTAAATCTGCTTTTTTGCAGGCAGCTTTAAAAGCGATTGCGCCAGCCATTTTAAAAGCAGCCTCTGAAGAATCCACATCATGATAACTTCCATCATAAACAGTAGCGCTAACATCAACAATCGGATAACCAGCCAAAATTCCTTTATCTAAAGTTTCTCTAATGCCTTTTTCAATGGCTGGAACATATTCTCTAGGAATATCACCACCTTTAATTTCATCTTTGAATTCAAAATTCTTTTTCTTTTTATCTGCTTTACTTTCTGTAGCATTTGCGTCATCATCAGAAAGCTCCAATGGTTTAACGCGCAACCAACAATGACCGTATTGTCCACGACCGCCTGATTGTTTAATATATTTTCCTTCTGCTTCCGCTTCTTTCTTAATAGTTTCACGATAAGCAACCTGTGGCTGACCGACATTAGCTTCCACTTTAAATTCCCGCTTCATACGGTCAATAATAATCTCTAAATGTAATTCACCCATCCCAGCAATAAGAGTCTGACCGGTTTCTTCGTCAGAGTTAACTTGAAAAGTAGGATCTTCTTCAGCTAATTTTGCTAAAGCAAGACCCATCTTTTCTTGATCTTGTTTAGTTTTTGGTTCTACAGCTACTTTAATCACTGGCTCTGGGAAAGTAATACTTTCTAAAATAACCAAACGACTTTCGTCACATAAAGTATTGCCTGTTCTAGTATCTTTTAAACCAATTACGGCGGCAATTTCACCAGCATGCACTTCTTTCACTTCTTCACGACTGTTAGCATGCATGCGAACAATACGCCCGATGCGCTCTTTTTTGCCATTGGCCGTATTAACAACATAAGAACCTGCTTTTAAAATTCCGCTATAAATGCGCACAAAAGATAACCGACCCACAAAAGGATCAGTAGCAATCTTAAAAGCTAGACCAGCAAAAGGCTCATCATCAGTAGATTGGACAATAATTTCTTTTGATTCATCAGATGGATCATGTCCTTTCATTGGCGGAACATCTAGTGGTGATGGCAAGTAATCACAAACCGCGTCTAACAACGGTTGAACACCTTTATTTTTTAAAGCGCTACCCACAAAAACCGGAATAACAGTTAAAGCAGTCACTGCTTTGCGCAATTCACTTTTTAAATTTTCCAAAGGAATTTCTTCACCGGCTAAATATTTATTCATCAATTCTTCATTGTTTTCCACAATCGCTTCAATTAACTGCCCGCGATATTCTTCAACTTTTTCTTTCATATCTTCCTGAACATCTTCTTCGTGGAATTTAGTCCCTAAATCATCTTCATAAATAATCGCTTTGCGAGTTAATAAATCAACAATACCCTTAAAACTTTCTTCTGCGCCGATCGGCAATTGCGCTGGAAAAGCTTTTTTAGTTAAACGGTCATGAATTGATTGGACATCCTTATAAAAATCAGCGCCAGTCCGATCCATTTTATTAATAAAACAGATACGTGGCACATTATATTTATCGGCTTGATGCCAAACAGTTTCTGACTGTGGCTCTACACCAGCCACGCCATCAAAAATAACAACCCCGCCGTCTAAAACACGGAGGGAACGCTCTACTTCGGCGGTAAAATCAACGTGTCCGGGAGTATCAATAATGTTTATTCTACAATCTTTCCAAAAACAAGTAGTGGCCGCGGAAGTAATAGTAATTCCCCGCTCTTGTTCTTGTTCCATCCAATCCATTTCTGCTTCGCCTTCATGCACTTCGCCGATTTTATGTTTCTTGCCTGTGTAAAATAAAATACGCTCAGTAACTGTAGTTTTACCAGCGTCAATATGGGCTATAATTCCGATATTGCGGACTTTTTCTAGGGGATAGTCGTTCATAAATTTTTAATATCTAATTTTTAATTTTCCCGCCTACAAAAGCTATTGCTTCAGCGATTGCGGACAGGTAAATAATTTCTAATGATTTAATTTTAAATTTTCCCGACATTATTGTCATTCCCGCGAAAGCCTTGCCTACCGGCAGGCAAGCGGGAATCCAGAAACAATTATTTTTATTTGTTTGTAAATTAGAAACTAATCCGTAATAATCCGTTTAATCTATTAAATCCGCGTGCCTTGCCGTAGCCCTGGTTTAGCGAAGGTAGGTATTCTATTTAATATTTATGACACACAGATGACACGGATTAAATGAATTTGCACGGATATTATAAAATTTTACTATTCTATCGGCTCAAAACTCTCTGCCATCACATCTATAATTTCTTTATATTTATTATAACCAGCTAAAACATATCTCTTATCTTCATCTTCCCCTAAAAGATTTACTTCTTCTTCAAAAGTCATTTCCACGTTTTTCTTGGCAATAATAAATTCTATTGGATAAGGAACTCCTTTGTCTAATTCAGATTGATTGGGCGCAAAGCCGATGTATAAAATACGATTTAATTCTTGCTCTGCTTGCTCATCTTTTTGATAAACCCATCCGGCTGGATATTTTAATCTTACTCCTAATTCTTTTTCTTCATATACTTGCCAGTCCTCCGTCAAGGCTCCGGACTGTAAACTCTCATCATCAACTTTTTCATCAACTTTTTCAGTATCAGAAACTTTCTGTCCACAGCCAGTTAAAATTAAACTAGTTATTAAAATTGTCAGGATTGTTAATTTTTTCATTTTCCTTTTTTCAATTTTATAAATTCCTTAGCTGAAATCTGTAAATCATCTAAAATTGCTTTTGTTGTTTTACGTTTTAAAATTTTTTTACCATGATTGGGAATGGTTGTATATCTATTGTTCTCATCACATCGCCATATTTCATGATCTCCTTTTGCCTGTCTGCAAAAATACCAGCCAAGTTTCTTGGCAACTTTTAAAATGTCTCTATAAGTTACGGCTGGAAATCTTTCACTCATAAATTTAACATTTAACTAAAACAGGCATACTGACATTTATCATTTCTTTTTTTCTGACAGTAATTTCAGGAACAAACTCTTTATTCTGTTTACGAATCTTAATGTGCTGTTTTATAACATTTTCAATGCTTTTTAAAACATCAGCATAAGTATCTCCTTCGGCATGGCAACCTTGTAAAGACGGGCATTTAGCAAAATAACCACCTTCTTCGCATGGCTCAACTTCAATAGAATATAAATAAATTTTTTCTAAATTTTTTCCTCTCATATTTTAAAAAATAAATTATTTAATTTGTGCTTAATTTATTAAAATATTAGGATTGTCGGCATATGAAAATAAATAAATTCATATGCCGAGTGATTCAAAAGGCGAAATAATCAAAAAATTTCCATATTACTTTCCAACAAATAGCAATTAAAGATGCTAAAATACCAAGGGCAACCTTTAGATATCCAGCCGATGCTACTCCAATAAAAGAGAGAATCATTACAATAAACAAAATTATTCCAAATCCTAAAATAAACTGCTTATCCTTTATTTTTCTTTCTTCTTTTATGTTCTCCAAAATTTCTTTCTTTTTTCTTTTCTTTTCTGCTGAGCCTTTTTCTTCTCTCCATTCTCTAAGCGTTGAGTCAAGCCAAATAGCGTCCATCACAATTCTCCTTTCACTTTAAGATGATTATTAAAAAACAATCCTAATATTTTAATGAACATAATTCCTAATTCGTGACATTCGCAATTCGCGACATTCGCATAGTCGCAGGTCTGTATAAATCCGCACAGCTCATTCGTATTAAACGATCATAAACGTTTTAGATATATATAAAATTTATTTTAGCGAGCAAAGTGAGCAAACGCCTTATTAGATTCAGCCATCCGATGAACATCAGCTCGTTTTTTTACAGCTGCTCCTTCGCCATTAGCAGCTTCTATAAGCTCTGCTGATAATTTTTCAATCATTGACCGTCCTTTATGTTTTTTAGATGCTTCAACTAACCAACGGCAAGCAAGGGCAAAACGACGTTCAGTGCGCACTTGGTAAGGCACTTGATAATTAGCGCCACCTACCCGTTTACCGCGCACTTCTACTAACGGACCAATTTGTTTAATAGCTTTATTAAAAACATGACGCGGATCTTGTTTAGTTTTTTCTTTAATAATATCAAAAGCACCATAGACGACTTTTTGCGCTATGGTTTTCTTTCCGCCATGCATAATATAATTGATAAATTTAGCAATATCAAGATCATTATATCTTACATCTGGTGTTATTTTTCTTTTTGGCGCTGGTTTTCCTCTCATAGAAAATATTTTTATTATATTTAATATATTTATAATACATTACATCTATACGAATAGAAATTTGTTGCATAGAAATTAGAAATTAGTAATAGAGAATAGAAATTGGAAACTAGAAAAACTTCCGACTTTCTACTTTCCAATTTCTATTACTAATTTCTAATTTCTAAACAACTATTTTCTAATTAATGGATTAATGTTCTTTTAAATACACAAAAGTTATTTTGGACGCTTCGCCCCATAAGAGCTTCTGCTTTTTCGTCTGGCTTCAACACCTTGGGCATCATAAACACCGCGAATCACTTTATAGCGCACGCCTGGCAAATCTTTAGTACGTCCCCCTTTTACTAATACAATAGAATGCTCTTGTAAATTATGGCCCATACCCGGAATATAAGCAGTTACTTCTGATCCATTAGATAAACGCACGCGAGCAATCTTGCGTAAAGCTGAATTCGGCTTTTTAGGTGTAGTAGTCGTTACTTTTAAACAAACTCCACGTTTAAAAGGAGCGGAAACAGTGCTACGTCTGCGATGCAAAGTATCTAAAGTAACCTGCATTGCCGGCGACTTGCTTTTTGCTTTAGTGCTTTTTCTTGGCTTTTTAATTAATTGATTTATTGTTGGCATAATATAGAAATTACTTTGTACGGGTTTAATATAATTTATAATCTATTAATCCTAAATAGAAATTTGTTGCATGGAAATTAGAAAATAGTAATACCTGCCTGCTCGCCTCGCTATAGCTCTGGCGAAGCGGGCCGGCAGGGAAAATAGAAGTTGGAAATTAGAAAAACTTCCGACTTTCTACTTTCCAATTTCTATTACTAGTTTCAAATTTCTAAACAACTATTTTCTAAATTTAATGGTTTGATGTCGTATTAAATACGCACAAAGCTTCTTGAGTTAACAAAAATTAGCCTTATCAAGGCTTTTGAATATTTTTTAAATTATTCACAATACAGTATTAAGATTAGCAAAATATTATAATAGTGTCAAGAAAATAAATAGATTTTGGTGTTACATGCCTGAATGTTAGTGGGAACAGGGCACCCCAGTCATCCGATGGGGTAAACTGCCCTGTTCCTCCTATTACGTTCCTACTGTAAAATTAAATATTTATAATCACTTTATCTATTAATCAACCTATTCATCCAGCCAAACAAACTAAACCCTTTTTTCTCCTTTGTCGCTTGCCCATCTAATTCTTGAGTAATTTCTTCCATTACTTTAATTTGATTATCTAAAATATTTTTATCATAACTACCTCCAACTGATTCGCGTAATTGTTTTAATTCCTCTATTTTTTCTTGATGCTGTTCTAATTTTGTTTCAGTATTCTTAATCTCTTTGTAATTCGGCCCTATTAAAAATTTAGCAAAACGGCTACGTTTCTGCGCTTTTTGCATGCTATCTTCAGCTTCTTCTTGAATTCTATTTTGATTTTGGGCAATTTCTCTGATCTGTTTGCCAATACCACCCTGACGGTCAGCTACTTTTAACATCTCTTGTACTGCATTCGCAACACGACTACGACGTTGTTGGGAAAGTTCAGATGGCATGTCTGATGCATCATCTGACTTTTCAGATCCTGCTTTTTTCACAGCTCCTTGACTATTCGCATTACCTTGGCTTTTAACAGTATTTTGTTCTGTGTTTCCACCCTGAACTTTATTTTGCGCTTGATTCTGGACTTGTTCAGCTTCTTTTACTTCAGCTTGCAATACTTGTCCTTGTCCGGTTCCTTGATTATCATCTTTTAATTCCGGATTATCAATACCTGTTCCTGGCTCATGAATGCCCTTAGACTCGGCATTTGTGTTTCCCTGACTGCCTTGTTGCGCGCAAACAGGGCTTGCTAAAAATATTAGAAAGAATAAAACGATAAAATATTTTATTTTATTCATATAGTTATTTTAGTTAGTTAGTTAGTTAGTTAGTTAGTTAATATATTTTTTGAATTATCTTAATCCATTTCCTACTTCGCCGGATTATAATAAATATAATTTCTAATTTTTTGTAATGATCGTTCCCCGCGTATTATATGATCATAAAAACGGGGTTGCCAGGCAAAATCAATATCTGGATGTTTTTTATTTATTGTTTTTGTACAAATTGATTTAAATGATCCAATGATGGTTGATATGGATTTTGGAGTTACATGCCCGAATGTTGAATATTTATTATCTGTGTCCATTAGAACAGGGCAGTGCCCTGCTCCTACCATAATATTGCTGTTTTCCTCTACGGGAACAGGGCAATGTTCTGCTCCTACCATAATATTGCTGTTTTCCTCTACGGGAACAGGGCAGTGCCCTGCTCCTACCGTGACATTGTGATTAATTGCTATCTTCTCCGCAGGGACAGGGCAGTGCCTTGTTTCTATCCTCCCCGTAGGGACAGGGCACTGCCCTGTTCCTTTTGTAAAATTATTAAAAGGTTCATAATCTTTATTAATAAAAATAATCCCATGAATATGATTTGGCATTATTATATATTCATCTAATTCAACATCTGTAAAATGTTTTGGAATTTCTAACCAAAAATTCTTGACAATTAAACCTATTTTATTTAAATGTACTTGCTCATTAATAACATTGCCAAAATAACAAATTTTATCCTTAGTACAAATTGTTACATAATACATTCCAGGCTGACTATAATCATACCTATTAATACGATACTGCTTTTGTATTTTATATTTCATAAAAAGCTACCCTCCCACAATCAACCTAAACAATATATTTACAGCAAGCCAAACTAATTGAAAACCCATTATCATGAATATAATCACTAACATCATACCATAAGGTTCTAAACGAAAATATTTTTCCTGCAAATGATATGGCAAAAGTGGCATAATAATTTTTGAACCATCTAACGGTGGAATCGGCACTAAATTAAAAACCATTAAAACTAAATTGATAATAACAATGTAAGTCAACAATACTGCTAAATTAGGATCTATAGTCTGCGCAAATCTCAAAATTAAGCCAAAAACAACTGCCAAAATTAAATTTGCCAATGGTCCTGCCACCGCTACTTTAGCCGGCCCCCATTTACTGTCGCGCAGATTATGCGGATTAAAAGGAACTGGCTTGGCATAGCCAAAAACAAAAGGCGTGCCAGTTATTACTAATAGAAAAGGCAGAAAAATTGAACCAAACCAATCTAAGTGCGCTATTGGATTAATAGTTAACCGTCCTAAATCACGGGCTGTGCGGTCGCCCAAGCGGTCAGCCATCCAGGCATGCATGTATTCATGAAAAGTGGCTGACAACACTAAAATTATAACTGAAAAAATAATTAGTTGAGTTTGCATATAATTACTGTCATTTAATCCTCACGGGATTGCCACGGCCTTGTGCCACCGCTAAAGCTAAGGCGACACGCGGTCGGCCTCGCAATGACAAAATGGGCTATTTAATTATACTCTCTAAAACCTCATAAGAAGTAGCGCCGGATAATGGCACTTTTCTGCCGTCTGGAAAAATAATCACGCTAAAAGGCGTGCCAGTCGCGCCAGAATCTAAAGCATTTTGCAGATGCGCCTCTATTTTTTTAGCATGCTTATCTAAATTAAGGCAAGCATTAAACTTGCTCTCATTTATTTTTAATTCATCAGCGATTTGTTTATAAAAATCCATACCTAATAAACTCTGTTGGATAAAAAATACATCTGCAACCTGCCAAAAAGCATTATTGCCGCTTAATTCCGATATGCATTCAGAGACAATAGCGGCGGTGGCTGCTTGAGAATGAGCGTTAACGTCAGGAAAATGACGGTAAATCCATTGAACTTTATCTGGATAATCATTGACAATCTGCTGTAAAACAACATGAAAATTTTTACAGTAAGGACATTGAAAATCACTGTATTCAATTATTTTTATTAACGCTTGTTGTTTACCGCGAATATGATCATTATAGTTAACCGGAATTATATTTTCTATTGAAGTCTGCCTGTTCTTTAAGTTATCGCTATTATATAAGCTTAAGCTAGAATCTTGATTTTGCGCCATATTAATAATGCGCGCTAAAAAAACAGCAAATATTACTATTGCTATAAGAATGATAATACTAAAAGATATTTTTCTTTTATTTAGCATGTTTATATAATAGCATATTGTT
>CAYPRN010000023.1:0-14028 GCA_964413295.1 uncultured Gammaproteobacteria bacterium
GAACTTGAGTTATGTGTTATAATAACATACACCTCATAATATGTCAACCCTATTATGATGAAAATTAGCTAATATTAGCAATAAATAAATTACTTATGTCTTAAAACTTACGACTTATGACTGGAAAACAAATAATAGAAAAAATAGAAAAATCTTTAAATAAAATCCGCCCTATGTTACAGCATGATGGCGGAGATGTTAAGTTTATAGATTTTGACGAGAAAACAGGAGTAGTAAAAGTAGAACTGCAAGGTCATTGCGTTGGCTGTCCAATGTCACAGATGACGTTAAAGCAGGTGATTGAAGAAGAAATGAAGAAAGAAGTTAAAGAAGTTAAAGAAGTAATTACTAATTAAGAAATATTTTTTTTGTCATTGCGAAACGTAGCGAAGTAATCTCGTGAGTGTTAATAATATTTATTAATACCGTTATTTAATCCTCACTGGATTGCTTCTCCCGCCCCTCACGAGGAGCGGGATCGCAATGACAGTGTTACTCACAATGACAGAAGAGCTAAAAAGGTGAAGAGATGTTATTAATATTTATAGAATAGTTTTGTTTTTCCTGCAGGTTGTCATAGGCCTGATCAAAGGCGTCAGTATTAATAGTAGAGAAATTGGCTTCACTTTTTAAGCCATATAATTGAGTAACATTTTGCAAAGTCCAGAAAACATTATTGTATAAAAATACAGCCACACCCAGAAAAATAAATAGTATAGCTATTGTTAAAATAGTTTTGCTGTGATGAGTATATAATTTTATTAATTTTTTATTCATGTCATTGCCAATAAGTTTGCGCCGTGATAAAAACGCTGATTGAATTTATATTATCTTCAGTAGATTTTTTAGGCGAGCGGGTTATATTTATTTTTTCAATATTAATATAAAAGGGGAGTTGTTCCATTGCTTCTAAAAATCTCATAGTATTTTTAAAATCGCTTTCCAATGATATCTGCATAGTGTTGGTGTAAAATACAGTTCGTGGCACTCTTTCTAATTCGCTTAAATTAATTTTTTGTTCTATATCAAATCGGGTAGCAATATCTTCTAGAGCGGTAATTACTTCCAATTGACGACTATTGGCTAAAATAGATTCATGAAAGGTCTGTTGTTTTTCTTCATAACGATTATAAAGCTTAAGGGTGTCGCGAATTAGCAGATTGTCAGTATTAAGTTGCATTGTTCCAACCATATCGTGAATTTCAACTGATATTTGACGCATAGTAGACATGCTGGGATAAATAAAAAAATAAAATAAAACAAACACAATTAAAAAACTAACGCCTGCGGAAAGCCAGATATTTTGATTAGCGAATAATTTTTTAATAAAATCGTTTTTCATCTATTTGAACTTATTTCTATTATTACTACTAAGTTTTACTCCTACGAATTACTAATAGAAGTAACTTTGTACTTTTTTAAACGGTTTACAATCTTTTAATCCGAATCCTTTGTGCTGTTTTACACCGACCTGAAACTATCCGAATGATCCGAATTCTGTTTATCAAATTTAATTTGGATAAAATAATTTGTAAAATTTGTGATAAATATTTTTGGTATTTTTATCCCCCGAATCCGCCAGCTGGCGGAGTAGGGCGGGCGGATAGTTGCATGAAATTATAGAGATGCACAACTCATTTGGATTAAAGGATCGTATACAAAATTAAGTCCGCATAAAGTTACTTTTATTAGTAATTAGCAGAAACTAGTTTATATTCTCAATCTTCAACTTAGCTTTAATAGTAAAATTAACATCTGTTTTTTGAGTCATATTCTGCAAAGGCAGATTTATTTCTGTTAGTTCAGGCAGTTTTTCTAAATTGTTTTTAAATTTAAGTAATTCATCACGGGTTAAAGCAAGGCCACTTATTGTTATAGTTGCTTCATCTTTATTAAGTTGCAAAGAAGTTAAAGTAATACTGGTTGGGGTTTTGGCAGATATTTCCATAATAAGATTAGCCCAGTTAATATGCTCTTTCTGCACTTGTTGTATAAAGCCGGTTAATTTATTTATTTTTTCAATTTTTTGATTTAAAACTTGATTAACTTGGGAGGTGTTTTCTGAAAATTTTTCAAAATTATTAAGCACAATTTTTTTGCTGAAATAAAAAATAACGCTTATTAATAAAATAACAACAATAACAACTAAGACAACTTGTTTAATAAGCGTTTGTTTGGTTTCTTGGTGTAATTGGTGTTTTTGTTCAAAAGAAAGCAAATTAAGCGTTAACATAATAGTTAGTAAGTTATGATATGGTAATTCTATTTTAATTTTATCTTCTATTAAACAACAAAATGGCATTAAGCAACAAAAGGATATTAGAGGAATGGGAAATCAGGAAAAGGATGTCAGGATATTAGTATATCAGGGGAAATATTCTCCTAATTTCCTGCTGTCCTGGCACCCTTTTCCTGATTTCCTCGATAACCTAATACTCTTTGTTATTTTCCATATAGAAAGATATCGTATATCAATAGTTTTTTATAGAGTAAATTATAGTAACTTTATAAGGTAAAATTAGTGATAAATTCCGCGCAAAGCCAATCCAACAGCAGTGGCAAAACGTAGAGAGAAATTTTGTTTTATTTTATGTTCTTTAGCGATTTTTTTCAGGGTAGCAAATTCTTCGTGCAAATGTTTTTCTTCAACGCGTGGATGAATATTAATATTAATAAAAACATTGCCGATTTTTGTCGGTATCTTTAATTTTTTAGTTAGAATATCGGCTAAGCCATTAATTTGCGCGCCACCGCCACAAAGATAAATATCAGAAACTTCGCCATACTCTGGATAATGCTGGGCTAAATATTTAATAACATTATTTAGTTTACTAGTTAGATTATGGATTTTTTGCTTAAGCGCTTCAGCAATAACGCCGTTAGCGTTCAAAGGATTTAAGCCGGAGATTATTTTGGCTATTTCTGCTTTTTCGGTTGTTAATTTTAATTTTTTTGCAATTATATCAGTTGTTTTATTTCCGGAAATAGGTAGACTCATGGTAAATAAAATAGTATTACCGGAATAAGCAATACAGCTTGATCGCTGAGCGCCAATATCTACAATAAGCATAGTTGAATGTTTTTTAGCTGAAGCTGGTAATAAACTTCTGATAATAGACACTGCCTCTACTTCTAAAGCTATTGGTGTTAAACCTGCGCTTTTTAATACTTCATGATATTGTTCAGCAATGTTTTTTTCAATAGCAGAGATTAGCACTTTTTGCACTCCTTGTTTTTTTTCTATTACTTGCCAATCATAATTTATTTCATCGATAGAGTAGGGCACATTTTTTTCTATTTCATGAATAAGATCATCTTGAAAGTCGCCATTAGTAGATTCTATTTTAACAAGCTTGATAAATGTTTTTGGTTCTGGCAGGCAGGCGACTACTTTTTTGCTAGTTACTTTGCCAATAATAGCATGATTCATTAATTTATGAATAGATTCTATAACCCCTTCTTTATTTTTTATAATTCCATCCTGAATAAAGCCAGGCGGTAAACGCCATTTACTTAAAGTTTGTAAAGTAATAGACTGTCGTTTTTTATTTAATTGCACAAGTTTAAGCGACCGATCTGAAATATCAAGACCGATTGGATATGAAGATGGTGAAGAAAAAATATTCATAAGTATATTATAACACGGATTAGTCTAAAGTTGGAAAGTCAAAAGTCAAAAAATCCATTGACTTTAGACTTTCCGACTTTTTGACTTTCGACTGACTAGTATTCCTCTTCCCAATGTTCCACACTAATGACTGGTGAAAATTCTATTGGTGAAGTAAAAGTAGGATCTAAAACTTGGCTGGATAAAGTAATAGTAATTGGATTCCAAATACTAACTGTCCAAAATTCTCGGGCAACAACACTGCCAGTAACATTAAAATCATTTTTACTACTGTTCATAGCAATAGTATCGCCAGCATAAATAACTCCGTTAATATTTATTTTTTTAACACAATCTTCAAAAGTAATATCATCTTTAGAAATTAGACCTGATGACGTCCCTTCTCCTTGAGTAATAGTTAAAATAAAGTCATCGCCATTACCCATTAAGCATTGTGACCATGATCCTTTACCTAAAATAATATCTCCGTCAGCAACTAAGATGCCGTCATTGATAACCAGTTCCTTGTCTCCGCCAAATTCAATATCGCCGGTTACATAAGTAATAGCATTATTTAAAGTAAGAGTAGGATTAGCGGCCTCAATTAAATCTTCAAATTCATTTTCAGTGTAAATGGCATCAGCTCTATTTTTTAAGGCATTAGGATCATCAGGATCGTCAAAAGAAACAGTTGGCATGCCGACAGATTCAGCTGCTGGTTGATAATTATTTGCTCTTATTTCACCATCAACTGTTAAATTAGAAAGCCATTGCACATTAACATTTCCTACGGCGGTTAAATTTTTTTCTATGTAAACATTGCTAAGCGCCTGAACTTTAATTAAATTATTAGAATGGACGCTTCCGCCATATATTGATGGGCTACTGGCATTAAAGAAGGCGCGATGATCAACTAATAAAGCATTACCGCCTTCTCCGCCACTGATATATCCTCCACCGGTTGCTTTATAAACTCCAGCCTTAGTAACACGTTGAGTGGCATTATTAGCTCCAGTAACCGTAATGTCAGCATGAGCTTCAGAAGTATTTTGAATTGTTACTGTGTATAAACTGTTATCATAAAAAAAGTTATCCCTACTAAAAGTAGCTGACCAATCAGGATTTGTTTCAAATTCAGAGCTGTATGTTTCATTATTTTTTAATTTAAAAATTGCTTCTTCTAATCCTGCTTCAGCTAAGTAATAACCTCGCATTGCTTGAGCATGGCTATAGGTAATTTTATTTTCAGTTAAAGTGATTGATAAAAAATACATCCCTAAAGAAAATATTAAGGAAGTCATTAAAATAGTAAGCAACAGTGCGTTGCCCGATTGGTTTTTAGGTTGTTTCATGAATAAAATTAACTGCATATCTTTTTTTGTCATTTCATTACTTTTTGTTATTTCACTTTTTTGTTATTTCGAAAACACTGTCATTGCGAAGCGTAGCGAAGCAATCCCGCGAGTGTTAAATAATGGTGTTAATAAATATTATTAACACTCACGGGATTGCCACGTCCCGATATCGCCTACGGCTCATCGGGATTCGCAATGACAAAACGTTATAAATTCCTCCCATAAACCGCCGTTAGTAATTCAATTTGTTGTCCATTTTTGGTTAAATTAATTTCAATGTTAATAAGGTTAGTGGGTCCCCAAAGTGATAAAATAGAAAAATATTCGCCAACCAACTGATCTTCAAGAATCAGTTGTTGAGGTGGATTATCAAAACCATCAAGACTGTTCCAAAATACATAAGTATCTGGATCGGTATCAAAATAATAAGCAATCAGCTGGCGCTAACAATGTTCATCTGAAGATAATGGACATTTTGTTCGCTAACCGTAAGTTGTTGCGCCTGCCGTAGATATGAAGCCAATTCTTTAGCCGTTGAATTTAATTTAAAGCTTGTTTGATATTGTCGTAAAAAGGGAATAGATAGCGTGCTTAATAAAGCAATAATGCCGATGCTTACTAATAATTGCGTTAGCATAATCCCCTCGGTCTTATTGTGTTTTTTGTTTTTCCTCATAGTTCAAGTTACTTTTTACGAATTTACACGGTTATCAAACCTTTAATCCGAATACGTTGTGCGGTTTTATACTAACATGCAACTATCCGAATACTCCGAATTCTGTTTATCAAATTTAATTTGGATGAAATAATTTGTAAAATTTGGGGTAAACATTTGTGGCATTCGGATAGTTGCATGAAATTTTAGATATGCACAAAGCATTCGTATTAAAGGATCGTATACAAAATTAAATCCACACAAAGTTATTTCTATGTAGTAATTGGTAGATTCTAAAAGGCGTTTGTCAGCGAATACATTGGCATAATAATCGCTACTGCCATGGCGCCGATAGCTGAAGCTAAAACTAAAATAATAACTGGCTCAATAATAGAAGGCAGAGTATCCATAACTTCTTGGACACTTTCTTCATAAAAGCTGGCCACCTCTGCTAGAACTTTATCCAGTTGACTTATTTCTTCGCCTACGTTAATCATTTGTAAAATAACATGAGAATATAAATGGGGATAGGTAGCTAATACTTTATGAATATCTTCTCCTTTTTTTATTTTTTCCGCCGCTTGTTCTAGTGATTCGCGATAATGTACATTACCCAAAGTCTTAGCAGTAATATTAAAACTTTCTACTATTTTAATATCTGTTTGCAAAAGGGAACTCATAGTGCGGGCAAAGCGAGCTAGGTTTATTTTTTTAATAATTGGGGAGATAATCGGCAGATGCAACATGAGCCATTGCCAATAATAGCGTCCTGATTTTGTTTTTAATGTTCGCCAAAAAATAATTATTAATATAGCTAAAATTATAATAACAAAAATTCCCTGATTAGAAATAGCGTCACTAATTACAATTAATATTCTAGTCATTAATGGCAGTTCCATATTTACATCGCGGAAAATATCAAGCATTCTAGGAACAACAAAAACCATCATGCCAATACCAATACCCACCATGGCGACAAAAATTACTGCTGGATAAGTAAGGGCGCCACGTATTTTAGCCATCAATTGATGGTCTTTTTTCATTTGTTTATATAATTGATGCAAAACTTCTTCCAACTTGCCACTGGTTTCGCCAGCGTTAATCATGTTGATAAAGAGTTCAGAAAAAACATTACAATAAGCTTCCATACTTTCAGATAGTGTTTGTCCTTTTTCTACGCGATGGGCAACATCCATTAATATTTTTTGAAATCGTTTATTGTTAGTCTGTTTAGATAATGTTTCCAATGCTCTAGCTAAAGAAATTCCAGACTTAATCATAATACCCAAATGCTGGATAAAAAATAATTTTTCTGTTGAAGAAACCCACTGTAAGTTCGCCAAAAAACTATCCGCCTGTTTATACAAAGATGGCGACTTGCTATTGTTATTATCTTTATTTTTTCCCTCCTTGCTCATAAGATTACGAAAAAAATATAGTAGAAATAAATTTTACTGAACGTAGCGAAGTAAAATTTATTTCAACTGCACTTCAGTATATTTCCATTATATTTCCGTTGAGTTTTTTTACTCCTTAGTAACACGCAATACTTCCTCTAAAGTTGTCATTCCATTTTTAGCTTTAATAAATCCGTCTTCAATCATGGGCATCATTCCTTGTTTATCCGCCTGTTCTCGTAATTGATCTTCAGGGGCGTTTTGGGAAATTAATTTTGCTAAAGCAGGTGTAATATCTAAAGTTTCATATATTCCAATTCGTCCCTTGTATCCGCTTTTGCCACATTGAGAGCATCCTTTACCTTTATAGAAAAGTAATCTTTCAAAAGATTTTTCTTTGGCAGAAATAATTTTTTCTTTTTTAAACATTTCCATTACCCTTTCAGTATTCATTAAACTTTTAAGCTGTTCAAGTTCTTTTCTCTCTAAATAATAACTATAAACACAATCAGGACATATTTTTCTGACCAAACGTTGGGCAATGATAAGATTAGTAGTAGAAGAGATTAAAAATGATTCTACATCCATTTCTAATAGGCGCGGTAAGGCGGTTAAAGCGTCGTTAGTGTGCAAAGTAGATAAAACTAAATGTCCGGTTAAAGCAGCATGAATTGATATTCCGGCGGTTTCATTATCGCGGATTTCTCCCACCATTATAATGTCCGGATCCTGACGTAGAAAGGCGCGTAGCCCAGAAGCAAAAGTATAACCGATTTTAGGATTAACTTGGCTTTGATTAACATGTTCAATATGATACTCAATCGGATCTTCAATCGTAGAAATATTTACTTTAGGGACATTAAGAATGTTAAGGAGAGTGTAAAGCGTAGTGGTCTTACCGCTACCGGTTGGTCCAGTTACTAAAATCATGCCGTGCGGTTTTTTTATATTTTGCTTAACTAGCTGTAGACTTTTTGGCTGTAAACCTAATTGTTCCAAAGTCAATACTTTAGCAGTCTCATTTAATAAGCGCATGACAATTTTTTCGCCGTAAGAAGCAGGAATAATAGAAACACGTAGAGAAATTTTAGTTTTTTTATTAACAATTTTAAAACGGCCGTCCTGTGGCAAACGATGCTCATCTACTTTTAAATTAGCTAGCACTTTAATTCTAGCCACCAGCGCGGTGTGCGCTTTCTTAGGCAGAGTCATAATATTAGATAACAAACCGTCAATGCGATAGCGAACTAAAGTTTGTTTTTCTTCCGGCTCAATATGGACATCTGAAGCGCCTTCAAAAAAAGCCTGCTCCAACATAGTATCAACAACCCTAACTATCGGCAGTTCAGCGCTTAATTTGCGTAAATCCGTAGTGTCGGTCAACTCATCTTTGGCGCCAATATTTTCTAAAGCAGTTTTTAATTTTTTATGGTATTGTTTTAAAATTTTAGCAATCCCGTCAGGAGTGGCTAAATAAATAATCGGCTTTAAAGAAGTTTTTTTCTCAACTGATTCAAAAAATTCCAAGTCATCATTATTAAGAGTAGCTATATAAATTTCTTTTTCTTTTTCATTAACATCAAAAACAATAGCTTTATGCTCTTGAGCAGTTGTTTCCGGCAGTAAAAGCAAAAAATCTTTATTAATTATTTTTTTTTCTAAATTTATAAAAGGGATGCTAAAATAATCGGCGATACATTCATACAACGATATTTCAGTAACAATTTTTTTGCTAACAATATAATCAACTAAAGACTGTTTTACTTCTTTAGCATCTTTAATAAAATTCGGTAAAGTTTCTTTATTAACGAATTTATTTTTCAACAAAACTTCCTCCAATTGTTTTTGGGATATCATGTGTTTATTATAACATTTAAACTCACAAATCTACAAATCCACTACAAATATTACAAATCATTATTCGTAGTATTTGTAGTGGATTTGTAGATTTGTGGGGATAAAACTAAGAGTAGAGCTTCTTAAGTATTAAAAAAGAAAGAAGAAAAGAGATGCGCCAGCGCCGGCAAAGAAACTATAAATTAAGTCAACAATAAAAATCATGCTTAAAAATAAAATAACTTTTCCTAAACCAGTAGTGATTTCACGGAAAAGGATAAATTTTATCATATTGCCTTTATTGCCAGCCTTATCATAGACCATGGCATTCATCGGAATCGTTATTAAAGTTTGCGCCAAACCCACAAAAGAATCTACGGCAAAGACATGGAAAGTTGTACTGACTAAGGAGCGCAATAGCCAGCCAAAAGAATTAAGCGCTGCGCCAATTTTTAGGATTGATTTTTTATGCGCGTCTGATCTTTTTCCCACGATAAAAGTAAAAATAATAGCGACTATTACAGATAAAGAAAAGACAATTCCTAAAGAAGTATAGTTGTTAAAAATATAAAAGAAAATAAAAATTGGCCAAATTACTCCGCCAACGCCATTGTCAATTCCTCGCATAAAAAATACTAAAGCGCCCTTAATTTTTTGTCCTTTAAATATTTTTTTTAAGGAAAAATTAATCGGTTCATGGACATCTTTAGAAAAAAATAATGGCAAAGCGGAAAGCAGAAGTAAAATAGAAGTAATTGCTATTAATATTTTAAAATTGCCAAAAGTAAGAATTAAACCGCCGACAATCGGACCAATGGCATAAAATATAGAGTTAATAATTTTTATTGCTCCTAACTCACTACCACGTTTCTTTTTATCGCTAAAAATACAAAGATCAACATGATAACCAATCCAGAAAAAAACGCCACTTAATCCGACAATTATTGCCAATAGCCATAAAGGCCAATTAAACTGCTCTATGCTATATAATCCTGAATAAAAAAGAATCAGCAGTGGGATGCTAAAAAAAATTGAATGTTTAAAGCCATAACGAGCGGCTATTTTTGCCACGGGAAAACTAAAGATAATATGGGTGCTATTAACAATCGCGAAAAATATTAAAACAGCTGGCAAGGAATAATTAAGTTGGATTAAATAAATTGGGATAAAGATGCTAATCAGAGAAAGCGCAAATGATCTAATAGCCATGGAAGCATAAAGTTCGTTGAGTTCACGGTTATGTAAAAAATCTATAATATGATGGTGTTGATGATACATATATTTTAATAAGTTATAGCGTTATGATTAAATTTTATGTTGTAAATAATGTGATGCTAATCTGCTAATAAACGCTAATCCGCTAATCGCGAATAATCCCGAGTACTCGGGATTCGTAGCATTAGTCCCGCCGTTGCTGGACAGATTCGCATTTTATTCGTGGGTTAGCATCACATTAATATATTCGTACGTGATTCTCATATTCGTATAAGTAATTTTATTCTACCATAAAAAAAGTTAGTTGGCATATCTAGTGGCGCTATTTTATAAAACATGCTAATATATTAGTGAAATCAACACTTGTTGATAACTTATTAATTAATAACGAACAAATCTATGGCAAAAATGACCAAGAGCCAATTGTATAATGCTTTGGCTGAATCTACCGGAACAAGCAAAAAAGAGGTAGACAACTTTTTAAGTCAGTTAGTTGACTTAGCATACAAGGAAGTTAAATCAGCTGGGGAATTCGTAATTCCTGGTATTGGAAAATTAGTTAAAGTAGACCGCAAAGCTCGCATGGGCCGTAACCCAGCAACTGGCGAAGAGATTTCAATTCCAGCAAAGACTGTTGTAAAATTCCGTGTAGCAAAAGCGGCTAAAGATTCATTGTTATAAAACCCTTACCCCCACATCTCTCAAGAGGGAGAAGGGAGAAATAGCTATTCACTGCAAAAAAAGAAACCATCCTGAGTTCTCGAGGATGGTTTTTTGTTATTTATTTTAGGAAGAATTATTTTTCATCCTCATTGTTCTTCTTTGCGAAGGTGTTATGGAAGCGGGGTTTGACGGAGTTTTTCTCTTTCCGTCTCTTTTTCTTCATCTGTCTTCATGAGTTCTTTTTGTAATTTATCAGGAGTTACTCCTTGATGATGTAAACGTGATCCTGTACGAACGCTTCCAGTCATGCCAATAAGTATTTGAAGGTTACGTGTTTTTTTAGTCATAGGTGGAATCGGCGGAAGATTTTTATCAATAATATTTTGCCACGGTATTGTTAGTGCATTTTTTTTTGCTCTTATTGCAGTTACTGTTTTCTGAAGATCAGCATTTTTTTTTCTTTCTTTTCTTCTTCTGTATCTAACTATCACAAGGATAGTAAGGAGTACAAAAAATAAAGCTATAGGTAATAAAGGTAAATTTTCCATTGTCTTTCTCCTTATCGGTTTTGTGATGAAAGTTTTTCTTCATCTTTTTTGAATCGTTTTTTACAATAAATAACAAACAAACAACAGAGAAAATAAATAATTGAAATTACAATCAACAGCTCGCTACGTTTCGCAATTAGGCGGGCTAACCCGCCAATAGTTTCAAGTGCTCGGGATTTTAGGTGGGTAAAGAGGTGTTAGAGTTATCCCCACCTCTTCATTCCACCTGCGGTGGAATTTCGAGGTGCAAGCATCTTACTAGAAGAATAATTATATAATTATAATAATATTTTATGATAAGTTAGCAAAAAAATTATGGAAAGTTATTAACATTGACAGGTGAACAGATGTTCACTAAACTATATACATAGAGCAAAGAATATTTAAAACAAAATAAAACGACTAGAAGGAGTGTAGCGCATAATCGCTAAGTCGTTTTTCTCCCCCGCCTCTCGCGAGAGGCAGGGGGGCCTTCTCACAATTTTCAAAAGACTTTTAGCTTTTGACTTTATAACTTTTTACTAAATATATGTCTCAAGAAAAATATAATTATTATAAAAAGAATTTTGTTAGTTTTTATCAAAAAACTCGGCGCTTGCCTAGTTATGCTGAAATGTTAGAACTGTTTCATTTTCATTCTAAGAACGCAGTCGCTAAAGTAGTATCTAAATTTGTTGATGAAGGATTAGTTACAAAAGATGAAAGTGGCCATTTAATTGCCGGACCAGATATGTTTGGTGTGCGACTAATAGGCAGTGTGCAAGCGGGATTGCCGACGAGCGCTGAACAGGAAGTAGGAGAAGCTTTAAGTTTGGATGATTATTTAATAAAAAATAAAGAGAGGACTTATTTGTTGGAAGTAAGTGGCGATTCAATGATTGAAGCGGGAATTAATGAAGGGGATTTAGTAATAGTTGAACAAGGGCGTGAGCCGAAATTAGGTGAAATAGTAATTGCTGAAGTAGATCATGAATGGACCATGAAATATTACGAAAAGAATAAAAATAAAATAATCTTAAGGCCAGCTAATAAAAATTATTCTGATATTATTCCCAGCCAGGAATTAAAAATTGGCGGAGTAGTGACCGGAGTTATTAGGAAATATTAAGTGTAATATCTTGCTACTTTGAACGTATAATATATTACTACTAATTAAGTGCGTTGTTTAGTTAGCAAAAAAATTGTTAAATTGCTATTATGAAAAGAATTTTATTAAAACAAGTTAATCAAAAGAACAAAATTAAATTGCCTTTAGTACGTCGTTGTCGACGAAAACTGTGGAATTTTTTCTGGCAGATTGGCCTAGATGGGAATATCATTTCCTTATAAAACAATTTAATCTACTAACAGTATTGTAAGCCATAGATAGGGTAGTTATAAAAAATTATTTATAACTTAAAATTTATGACTTACAACTGCAACAATTTTATGACAAGTGCAACCAACATCATCAACACTCAAAAAATTAAAAAACTCTACTTAGCTGGATGCAAGGAATATAGCATCAAGCCAAAGAAAAAAAATCTTAATGAATTTGTCCGCCTTTTAGAAGGTGATGTCCACTACTGGACTCGCGCTAACTTAAAATTCTTTTTTGAAAGGATGAACTATTAGAAAAGACTTTGTGCGGGTTTAAAATAATAGTGATTGTTTGATGCGAATGATATCTGCTTATCTAAAATTGCCTGCAACTATGCGAATGTCGCGAATTCTGTATATATGATTCGGGGCATTCGCATAGTTGTAAGAAGTAATAAGTCCGCACAAATTATTCGCATCAAACAATCATAAACGTTTTTTATTCATACAGAGTGCTTTTAGTTAAAAAAAGTCCCCAACACATTGTGATGCGTTGGGGGCAAGGTAAGGGGAGATGATGGAAGAAAATGTGTAGAGGAGGGTGATGCAGGAAAATTAAATTGCTTTTTCTTTTGGACCGGTATTGTCAACGACGACATTGAGGCTCTGTTTTGCTTCAAAAGCCTGTTCTCGTTGATTCAGGCTTTTTTCGCGAGCGTTAAACTTTTGAATGCGTTTCTTGAGGTTTTGGTCTTGTTTGTTAAGTTCCTGACTTCGCTTGATCACGCTTATGGAATTGGGAAACTTTTCTTCCGCTTCTTTCACAATCGCTTCTCGTTCTTCTAAAGAAGCTCTCTCTTTCGCCAGTTTAGTTCTTTCGGTATCGATCAATTTCAATTGATGATTAACGTCTTGTGCTTCAGCTGAACGAAGCAGAACCAGGTTTTCGGAAGGAAAGGCAATAATATAAGCCTTTTGATGTCCATCCTGAAAAGTTTTGATTCGCAAGTGCAGGATTGCTGCACGTGCGTTCGAGCATCCTACGCTCATAGGACGACCTTTTTGATTCCAGTCGTTGTGAGCGGTAATTAACAATCTTTGGAATCTTTCTCCTCCGATTGCCTCTTCTGCTTTCCGCAGAAAAGTTTCATCGATTGTTCTTCCAGTGAAGATTCCGCCATTGGCCGCATTCTCATTGGAATGAAAAGAAAAAACAACGACCATCTCAGCTTCATAAATTTTTTTTACTGTCGGTTTTGCATTTTCGTTCATGATCTTTTCCTCTCTTTTCTTTTCTTTTTTTATGATTATGATTGCCAAAAAGGCAATCTAATAACCTTATGTAGGGCAAACTTAATATAAAAGTATAGCATTCTTTAAAAATTTTGTCAAGGTGAGCGCATTGGGTCACCTAAAATGTAACTTTCCTGCCTGTGGTTGGGTCATATAAAAT
>CAYPRN010000024.1:0-8774 GCA_964413295.1 uncultured Gammaproteobacteria bacterium
ATTGCTTCGCTTCGTCCAGCCCCTCGCGAGGAGCTGGACTTCGCTCGCAATGACAGTGGTTTTGCTCTGTCATTGCGAAGCCGTAGGCTGTGGCAATCCCGTGAGGATTAAATGATGGTGTTAACAAATATTATTAACACTTACGGGATTGCCACGTCTTAATTCAGCTACGCTTCATTAAGACTCGCAATGACAAAAAATAATATGAATTTAAAAAATAAAAAAAATATAATAATTATAATAATAATTTTAGTAGTAATCGGCGGATATTATATAACGGTTTCTGATTGGTTTCAGCTTTGGTGGACGCCAGGAATAGAAGGATTAACCTCAGAAGAGATAACAGAACAGTATAATAAATTTTTACAGTCCGGCATAGACAAAGATAGGGATGGCGATCCCAGAGGGGCGATTTTAGATTATAAAAAAGCGCTTAAAATAGCGCCCGGATCTTTCCCACCAAAAAATAATATTGCCGAATCTTGTATCAAGTTAGAAGATTATCAATGCGCTGAAGAATGGTTTTTGGAAATTGTGAAGAGAGGATATGATCCCGGTGTGGTCGTAAAATTGAGTAAGTTATATAAAACTAAAATTAAGGATAATGAAAAAGCGGTTGATATTTTAATGTCAGCTCATGAAGCATTTCCTGAAAGTTTTGATTTTATTTATAATTTAGGATTTTTGCATTGGCAATTAGCCAATAAAGAAGAAGGATTAAAATATTTAAATATGGCCTTAGAGATAAATCCTGATGACCAGAATATCAAGGATTTGATTAATGATTTAAATAAGTAAAACACGTAAAACGTTAAATATGTTAAACACGTTAAATACATAAAAAAGTAATTTGTGATTGATTTGTAAATTTGTGGGGTAAATAAGTTAAAAAAATCACAGGACGAATTTTATTTTTATGAAAAAAATAGACAATATTTTGTTAAGCGCTTTAAGGTGGGGGGTATATTTTTCTTTATTTATACCTCTTTTTGCTAGCAAACGTTTTTATTATCCTTATATTTCTGTTAAAGTTTTTTTATTTAGAGCTATAATAGAAATTCTTTTTGTTGTTTGGATAGCGGCGTTATTAAGAGGAATTATTAAGCTTCCTAAGTTTAATTATTTAGTTTGGGCTGTCTTAGCTTATGTTTTAATTTTATTTTCCAGTATTTTTACCGGAGTGGCCTGGTATAGAAGCTGGTGGGGAACAATAGAGCGGGGTAGCGGTATGTTTACTTTTCTGCATTATTTAATTTTCTTTTTTATTTTAATAACAGTTTTTAAAAGCAAAAAAGATTGGAATAAATTAATAGATATTTTTTTATGGTCTAGTTTATTAGTTGGATTATACGCTATAGCGCAAAAATTAAATTTGTCTTTTGTTTATGAATCAGGAATTGCCCGAGTAACTGGTAGCACCGGTAATGCGGCTCATTTAGCCAGTTTTTTAACTTTTAGTTTGTTTGTCAGTATGGGAAAATTTTTTAGTGGTAGTTTGAAAAAATTAGATCGACAAAAAATATTTTATGCTATTTGTTTTGCGGTAAGTTTTTTAGGCATAGGATATTCACAGACCAGGGGCGCGATGATAGGTATAGCTGTTGGATTATTGGCTTTTTTCTTTCTTTTGTCATGGTTGCATCAGAATAAAAAAGTTCGTTTATTTGGGATAAGCGTTTTTATTTTGTTGATCATTGCTGGTGGTTTTATTTTCTTAAATAAAGATAAAAATTTTGTTAAAGAGAATAGTTTTTTAGGAAGATTTACCAGTATTAACTTGCAAGAGACAACCATCAAACAGAGGCTGTTTAGTTGGGGAAAAGGAATAAAAGCATTTCAGGAAAAGCCAATTTTAGGATGGGGTACAGAAAATTATAATATTGCTTTTAATAAATATTTTGACGCTTCTTATTATGACATCACGCCAAAGGGAACTTATTTTGACAAAGCTCATAATATTGTTATAGAATTATTGGTAACCAATGGAATTATAGGACTTGCCTCTTATTTAGTTTTAGGATTTTTTATATATTATTATTTATTTAAATATTATAAAAATAATAAAGACCAGATATTTTTTATTGTTGCTTTAATAAGTTTATTTACAGCTTATTTTACGCAAAATTTATTAGTTTTTGATACGGTTGTTACTTACATCGTTTTATTTTTTCTGTTAGCTTATATTTATATAATGAGCCAAGATTTTAAGCAAGATGATGAAAATATTTTAGCAAAATTAACTTTGAATAAAAAAGTAATAATTTTCAGTTGTATTATTTTGTCCGGCTATTTAATATTATGGCAAAACATCAGACCGGCGATGTCAGCTTATTATATGCGAGTAGCTTTAAATGAAAATAATAAAGAAATTTCTTATTATCAAGATTTTTCAAATTTGATGCGTAAGTCATTAAGTTATCATACTGTTTGGGATACTGAATATATTGCACACTATACTTCAACTTTTAAAAATTTTAGAAAAGATGAAAATGTAGATAAACAAGCCGTTGGAAATGATGTTGTTTATATAGTTGAAGCAGGCGAGAAATATTTAGTTAACGCCATTAATGACGCCAGATTTATTTCGCAAATGTCTGGTCTTTACGAAATTATTTATGACTATTTAGGCGATGTTAAAGCATTAGAGCGGGCAGAAGAATTAACAAAAATAACTTTAAATTTAAGTCCGGAACGTGTTTATTATTATCATATTTTAGCTCAATTATATGAGTTTAATGGTAGGAATCAATTAGCAATAGAAACATTAGAAAAGGCAAAAGAACTGAATCCTAATGTAGGGGATACTTATTGGGGGTTAGCCGTAATGTATTCTAAATTAGATCAAGGAGAAAAGACCGTGGAAAATGTTAAAAAAGCCATTAAAGGAAAGGCAACCTTAAGTAGAATTATTGATATTGAGGATGTTTTGCCTATTTTTGAACAAGAAAAAGATTATCAATCTTTAATATTTCTTTATCAACAGGCGGTTAATTTAAAACCTAATAATGTGGATTATTTAGCTAGACTTGCTGGATCTTATGCAGCTTTAGGGAGAGATGAAGAAGCTATTGAAACTGCGGAAAAAATTATAAATATTAATCCCCTTATGTCCGAACAAGTTAATCAATTTGTCGCTGATGTGCAGGTCGGAGAGTATTTAGAAATAAGTAGCAAATAAAATACGAAAAATATGTTAGACTAGTTTTACATATTTAACGTATTTTACATTTTATGCTTTTAAGCGAAAAATTAAATTTAAATATAATAAAATATTGTATTTATGCTGTTATAGCCGCGCCGCTTGTATATAGCAGTTATTTTTTATATCCAACAATATTTCCCAAAAATATTTTTTTTAGAATAGCAGTTACTGGCGCTATTCTTTTCTATTTATTATTAATAACAAAAAATAAGAAATATTTGCCTAAAGTTTCTCTAATTACTATTTGCTTTTTTGCTTTTCTTTCTCTCTGCTTTTTATCAAGCGTAATAAGCCCCAATTGGTCACTTAGTTTTTTTGATGGTTTTGAACGAATGGAAGGATTAATTAATTATATTTATTTATTTATATTTTTAATAATTTTAATTAGTGTTGTAAAAAGTAAAGATGAGTGGCTGAAATTTTTTAAGTGGTCATTATTTATTAATTTATTAATTAGTATTTATGCCATTCTGCAAAAATTAAATTTAAATTTTGTTATAAATGCGGGAATTGATAGATTAGACAGCACTTTAGGCAATTCCAGTTTCTTGGCTAGCTATTTATTATTTGGCATTTTCTTGGGATTTTATGTTATTAAATATGCTAATGATTACAGAGAAAAAATTATTTACAGTTTTATTATTTTATTAAATATAATAGTTATTTTTTTAACAGAGACAAGGGGTGTTTTATTAGCGTTAATTATAGGACTTATAATCTGGAGTTTAGTGATGGTAATTAAGAAAAAAGGATATCAAAGAATAATTTTAAGTGTAATATTATTTTTACTATTTTTATCTTTTGCGCTGATTCCTATTTACCAAAAAGAAAAAGTTCAAACAATTTGGCAAGAAGCTTCAATACAAAATAGATTAGTTGTCTGGCAAATTAGTTGGGAAGCTATTAAAGAAAAGCCGGTTTTGGGCTGGGGCGCTGGCAACTTTGACGTGGCGCTTAATGAATATTATGAGCCTTTATTAGCTGAAACATTTTTTGATCACGCTCATAATATTATGTTTGACATTGGAGTTAAATTCGGCGTGATAGGTTTATTGGCGTATCTTAGTATTTTTGTCAGTAGTTTTTTTATGCTATGGCAAAGCCACCAAAGGGAGAAAATAGATTTTAATGAATGGTTAATTTTTAATATTTTAATTATAGTTTATTTCATTCAAAATTTATTTCTATTTGATTCTATTAGTAGTTTTATGATGTTTATTTTGATTTTGGGATACATAACATTTTTAGATGAAAAACAAATTAATTTATTAAGTATTAAGAAAAAATATTTAATTATTACTGCTTTGATTATATTGTTTGCGTCTGTATACTCATTAATTTTTTATAATATTAAGCCGGTTTTAGCAAATTATTATACTAATCAAGCTTTAAAAAATCAAAATGAATATCCTTATGACACAGTTAAATATTTTAAAAGAGCCTTTGATTTAAATAGTTTCGGCCAAATGGATATTGGAAAAAGAATTGCCCAAGTTGCTGTTCAAAATATTAACAATCAAAAATTTAATTTAATGAATAAAAAGGAAATAATAGAATTAGCTGAAAAAGCAAATCAAGATTTACATGTCAGCTATCCGGATAAATTAAGGCCTATTTTAAATTTAGCGATGATTTATTTAAATGCCGGAGAATTAATTGATAATAGATTTCAAAAAGCAGAAGATATTTTAGCTCGTGGAATGAATTTATCGCCCAAAAAATTTGAAATTAATGATTTATTAACCACTTTTTATATTCAAAAACAAGATTGGCAAAAAGCGCTAGAACGAGTAGAAGCTATTTTAGCTTTAAATGTTGGATATAAAGAAGCGCATTTTAAGAAAGGTGTTTTAAATATTTTATTAAACAATATTAAAGAAGGGGAGCAATCATTACAAGAAGCAAATAATTTAGGAAAAGATTATAATTTCATTGATTTTATTGATATTGCCAGTTCTTATGAAAGAGGGGGGTATTTTAAACAAACTATTAAATATTATGAAGCTTCTTTAAAAACCAATGAAGACAGACCATTAGAAGGCGTGAACTATGTCTATCAAAAATTATATGATTTGTATAAAAAAACAGGTGATATTACCAATATGAAAAGAATAGAAACAAAATTATAATTTCATGGAGAAATATTTATCTAAAGAAAATTTAATTAAAAGCATAAAATATTTACTTTATACTACAACCTTAACTCCCGCCATTATGTCGGGCAGTTTTTTATTTCCCTATATTAGCGCGCGTACTGTTTATTTTAGAGTAGTGATAGAATTAGCAACGCTTGTTACTATTTTTTTGATTTTGCGATATAAAGTTGCGCTAGCAAAAAAATGCCATTATTTTTTTTATATTTTTAGCGCCTTCGTTATTGTAAATATTATTTCAAGCGTGTTCAGTTTAGCTCCTCTAATTAGTTGGTTTAGCGATATTGAACGGATGTGGGGCGTTTTTACTTTAATACATTTATTTTTATTTTATTTATTGCTTAAAATATTTTTTAAAGGCAATGAATGGAAAATATTTTTAAATACCTCAATAGTAGTTAGTTTATATATTGCTTTTTATGGAATAGCCCAATATTACCCGGATTTATTTGGTCTTAAATTATATCAGGCCGGGGCAGGGCGCATTATCAGTACTTTGGGAAATTCAGCTTATGTAGCTATTTACATGATTTTTAATATGTTTTTTGCTATTTTTTTACTGATGAAAAGCGGGAATAAATGGCTAAAATTTTATTACGCTTTTGCCACTTTAATATTTTTTTTCACTTTTAACTTAGCGGGCATAAGAGGAACAACTTTAGGATTATTGGCGGGATTGACGGCAGTATCTCTGCTTTATATATTGTTGGGAAAAAATAAAAAATTTAAAATCAGCATAACATTAATGCTGGTTATTGGGTCATTAATTTTATTTTTTGCTTTTATGCACCCAGAAAATAAGACGGTCCAGAGCAATGGCTTAACTAAAAGAATATCCACCATAACCTTATCAGGCGGCACGGTGGAGACCCGTCTAATCGGCTGGCGCGCTGCTTGGCAGGGATTTAAAGAAAAGCCCGCCTTTGGCGTAGGCATGGATAACTATCACACTGTTTTTAATAAATATTTTAATTCTGATTATTATTTATACGCCCCTTCTGAACCTTATTTTGACCGTTCGCACAACGCTTGGTTGGATGTATTAGTTATGAACGGATTAATCGGCTTTATTATTTTTTTAGGTTTTCCAATTTTTATTGCTTATTACTTAATAAAAAGCTATCAAGCGGAAAAAATCAAATTAGATGAATTTTTAATATTTACCGCCTTAGCGACAACTTATTTTATTCATTTGATTTTTGTGTTTGATGATCTAAATTCTTATATTTATTTTGTTGCTTCGTTTGCTTTTATTGAATATCGTTATCATAAAACAACTTTAATTGAATTTAAAAAAGAAACAAAATTAGAATTTGGCGGAAAATCAATAATTGGCACAGCTGTTATTATTACCGTAATAGTGGTCATGTATAATTACAATATAAAAACACTGCAAGCTTGCAATGCGACCATTCAAGCTTACATGAATGAAAACAATTTAGAGAAACAATTGCAGTTATTTGATAAGTCCCTTGAATATGATATTACTGCCAGTCGCAATATCACGCTTTCCTATGTAAATTTTTTAATAGGTTTAGGCGGAAATTTACCAAACATTAAAAAAGATCCGCAATTAAATGAAACTGTAAAACAAGCTCTGATAAGCTCCATGGAAGCGTTAGAAAAAGAAATTAAGAAAGATCAATTTAACGCCATGCTTTATTCTAGGAAAGGGGTATTGAATAATGTGGCTTTTATTATGTTTGAAGACATTAAATACGCGCAAAATGCTATTGATGCCAGTAATCAAGCGCTTGAATTAAGCAAAGAGCATTTACAATATTATTACACTCTGGCCGATACTTATATCATTACAAGCAATTCTAAACAGGCGATTGCCACCATTCAAAAAGCTATAGACATTAATAGCCGTTATCGCCCTAATTTTTTCCATTTGGCGCGAGTTTATTTTATAGATAATCAATTGGATAAATCCCTGGAAACCGCTAAAATTTTTGTCAGGGAGAAGTATAAAGCTCCTCAGGACAATTTTTTTACTATGTTAGCTGACGGGTTTATTAAACAAGGAAATATTAATAAAGCCATTGAAACATTAGAATTAGGAGCGCAAGATAATGAAAAAAATACACAAACTTTAGTGCAATTAGCAAAATTATATTTAAAGACATCTCAAAATGATAAAGCCATTGCCACGGTCGCAAAAATAGCTGAAATTGACCAAAATTCCAAAAGAGATTCTGATTATTTTATCAGCATGGTACAACAGGGAAGGGGGGAAGAGTTGTTAAAGCAGTTGGAAGGGAAGTAAATATTTAAGCTATTGACAAATTCCCAAAATGGGAATATAATAAAATTAATAAATAAATGAGAATAATTTCTGTAAAAACAATAAAAGATTTTTGTGATAATTTAGATCATCAAGATTCAGAACAACCTTTAAGATCATGGTATTATGAAGCTAAAAAAGACGAATGGAAAACACCAAGCGATATAAAGAAAAAATATAAAAGCGCTAGTATTTTAAAAAATAAAAGAGTCGTATTTAATATAGCCGGCAATAAGTATAGATTGGTTGTTGCTATTAAATATAATTTTCAAATTGTTTATATTAGATTTATCGGCACACACACTGAATATAACAAAATAAATGCAGAAAAAATATGAATATTAAACCAATTAAAAAACAAAAAGATTATAAGGAAGCTTTAAAAAAAATAGATAAGCTATGGAATGCTAAATTAAATACAAAAGCAGGCGATGAGCTTGATATTTTAATTACATTAATAGAAAAATATGAAGCTGATAATTATAATATCTTACCGCCTGATCCAGTAGAGGCAATTAAATTTCGCATGGAGCAAATGAATTTAAAGCAAAAAGATGTTGCTGGAATTATCGGAGCAAATAGAATTTCTGAAGTTTTAAATAAAAAAAGAAAATTATCACTTAGCATGATAAAAGCTTTTCATGTAAATTTGAATATTCCAGTAGAAGTTTTAATAAATTAAATTTTTAAATAAAAAATCAGCCACTATTAGAGCTGATTTTTTTATTGAAATCTATTTATCATATAACTCCTCTGTTTTCTCTATCATCTGTTTTAAACTAAATTTCTCTGCCACATCTTTTTTTGCTTGCTCACCTAATCGTTTAGCAATGTCAGGATTGTCTATTAAATATTTTATTTTTTCTGCCAGTTGCTCGGGATTTTTTAGCTCCACTAATAAACCACTCTTGCCATCTGTAATTACTTCTGGAATCGCACCTACATTTGTACTGACAATTGGCAATCCGGCCTGCATAGCTTCTAAAATTGTATAAGGGAGGCCCTCTTTAATTGATGAACAGACGTAGATGTTAAAAGCGGGAAGTAGTTGAGAAGCGTTAGGAATGTTGCCAGGCAATTTTATATTTTTTTCTTTTTTTAATTTTTTTCTTTCTGGACCATCCCCTACAAT
>CAYPRN010000024.1:8874-13997 GCA_964413295.1 uncultured Gammaproteobacteria bacterium
GCGATTTTATTTTTAATTGCATTTTGTTTATCAAATTCAGATAAGCAGATTATTTGATTTTTAAATCTGGCAGTGAATTTTTCTAGTTTTTTATATAAAGTTTTTTTCCAAAATGGCAACTCTTCATTAAATACCCAGCCGTGAACCGTATAATACACCTGACACCTGACACCTGACACCTGACACCACTTTGATGCTAATGAGCCAAGAATAGAGATTTTTGAACTGTTAAGATGAATAATGTCTGGTTTTTCCGATTTAATTAACTTGACAATTTGCCAAAAAGCTAACCAGTCATGCCAAGGCAAAATAGCTCGTTTAAGATGAGAAATGTAAATATGGCGGATACCTTGACCCTGTAATCTTTCTCTTAATTCACCATGCTTGCCCGCCGTAGCTTTAGCGAAGGAGGGTTCACCGCTAGCTACTACAACATCATATTTTTGGCTAAAACCTGCCTGCCGGTAGGCAAGGTTAGTAGACAAATCAAAAACATAGCGCTGAGCGCCACCAAAATCAGATTGAGTTACTAAATATAGTATTTTTTTACTCATAAAAATTGACTTTTTGCTTAATTTATTTAATAATAACCTATAGTAAGTTAAAAATCAAGGTTAAATTTTAGATAAATAAACCCTAAAAATTATTTCTGCCATGAAACGAGGGAAACCCCCTCTCCCATGGGAGAGGCTCGCCTGTCCGGTAGGCAGGGTTGGGGTGAGGACATTATGCGTATTTTAATATTTTCAACTGCATATTTTCCGCATGTAGGCGGGGCTGAAGTAGCCGTCAAAGAGATCACCGACCGTCTTTCGCATAAAGCTTCAGACGGCAAGCCTGAAGTTGATTTCGATATGATTACGGTTAGATTAAGTAAACAAGATGCCAAACAAGAAAAAGTTGGTAGTATTAATGTGTATAGAATAGGTTGGGGTTTAGGTAGGATTGATAAGCTGTTATTTCCATTTAGAGCGTCAAAATTTGCCAATAAACTACACAAACAAAATAAATATGATATCGTTTGGTCAATCATGGCGAGTTTTTCCGGATTTGCCGCTTTGTTTTTTAAGAAGAAAAATCCAGAAGTTAAGTTCTTATTAACTCTGCAGGAGGGTGATGATTTAAACGATCCAATTAGAAAATCATTTTTAGTTCACGGCTGGTTCAAACAAATTTTTACTAAAGCGGATTACATCCAGTGTATTTCAAATTATTTGGCGGATTGGGTAAAGAAGATGAACGCGAGTTGTCCAGTGGAAATTGTGCCCAACGGAGTTAGCCAGAAGTTAGAAGTTAGAAGTGAAAAGTCAGAAAACGGTGAAAAGATTATTCTTACCACTTCAAGACTGGTAAAGAAAAATGGAATTGAGGATTTAATAAGAGCTATTAAATTACTGCCATTAGTTAAACTAATCGTATGTGGAGACGGAGAAGAAAAAAGTAAATTAGAAAAGTTAAGTAAAGAATTAGGCATTGCAGATAGAGTTGAGTTTAAGGGATTTGTATCGCCTCAAGATTTGCCAGAATATTATGCAACTGCTGATGTGTTCTGTAGGCCATCTTTAAGCGAGGGATTAGGTATCTCTTTTTTAGAGGCGATGGCTTACAATGTGCCAGTAGTTGCCACTAGAGTTGGTGGAATTAAAGATTTTTTAAAGCACAAAGAAACTGGTTATATTTGTGAAGTAAATAATTCAGAAAGTATTACAAAGAAAGTAAAATACATTTTAGATCCGCAAAATAGAGATGAGGTTGAGGGAGTTAAGAGGAATGCCAGACATATGGTCATGGAAAAGTACAACTGGGATAAAATTGCTCCACAAATGAAAAATATTTTTATTAATGTCATTGCGAGCGAAGTCCCGCTCAGCGGGACGTAGCGAAGCAATCCCGTGAGGATTAAATATTATTAATATTCACGGGATTGCCACGGCCTACGGCCTCGCAATGACAATATTACAAAATTACTTTGTCCTCGCCCTCGCAATGACAAAAAAATACATGAACATATTAAAAACAATTTATAGATTTTGGAGAAGGTTTTTTCAACAGAAATTTCCAACTGTTTATAATATGATAAATAAATACAAACAAATAGTTAAATATCTTATTTCAGGTGGTATCGCTACGGTTACTTATTTAGGGGTGTCTTTCACCTTAACCGAATGGGCGCGATTATGGTATTTAATATCAGTTGATCTTGCTTTTGTAACTGCGTTTTTTGTTAGTTTTTATTTGCAAAAATTTTGGACATTTTGCAATTTTGAAAAAGAAGGTGCGCGCAAACAAATGTTAGTATATTTTATTGTTGGTTTGATAAATTTAGGCATTAGCACTGGTGGAGTATATTTATTAGTAGAAAAAATGGATATTTGGTATTTATTGGCCCAAATAATTATGGGCGGTTTTATTTCTTTTTTTAGTTTTTTAGTTTATAAATTTATTATTTTTAAAAAAGTAAAGTTTAGAGCAAAAGATGATAAATTAAATATATTAATTGCTACTGGAATTTACCCGCCAGAGATCGGCGGGCCGGCGACTTATACACAGACATTACAAAAAGAATTGCCAAAATATGGATTTAAAGTAAAAATTATTACTTATGGAAAAGAAAAAAATACAGATGATGTTTTTTATATAAGCTCAAAGCAAAATATTTTATTCCGTTATTTTAAATATACTAAACAAGTTTGGAAGCTAATTCCATGGGCAGATGTGGTTTATGTTCAAGGTCCGGTTAGTGAAGGACTGCCGACTTATTGGGCATGTAAATTGCGCAACAAAGAATATATCCTAAAAGTAGTAGGAGATTATGCATGGGAACAGGGTAGGCAACGTTTTGGCGTGCAAGAGTTATTAGATGACTTTTCCGCCCAAGGCGCCCGCCTGTCCGGTAGGCAGGGACCAGCCTCGGGCGAGCAGAATTTAAATAAAAGATATAACAGACAAGTCAGGCAGATGCGTAAAGTGCAAAAAAAAGTTGCTCAAGGAGCGAAAAAGATTATTGTGCCCAGCCAATATTTAAAGAAGATTTTACTGAATTGGGATATAAAAGAACAAAAAATTAAAGTAATATATAATGCAACTAAAAAAGTTGAATTTAGCGCAAAGAAAGAAGATGTTAAAAATAATCTGCATTTAGACGGCAGTATAATTTTATCTGTCGGACGATTAGTTCCATGGAAAGGATTTGAATGTTTAATTAAAATAATGCCAGAATTATTGGAAATTAATCCAAATTTTAAATTAATTATTGCCGGCGAAGGGCCAGACAAACATAGACTGCACTTTATAGCTAAAAATTTAGAGTTAGAAAATAAGATTAAAATTATTGGCAGTATTCCGCAGGATCTATTATGGAAATATATGCGCGCGGCAGATATTTTTATTTTAAATACTGGTTACGAGGGATTACCACATGTAGTTTTAGAAGCCATGCAAGTCGGCACGCCAATAATAACCACTAATGTTTGCGGTAATCCGGAGGTTATCAAAAATAATAAAACAGGCATTTTAGTTGAATACAATAATCCTCAACAGATTAAGGACTCTATTTTAAAATTATGGCGTGATAAAGAGTTGGGAAAACATTTTGTTAATAATACTAAAAATGATTTAGGAAAATTTGATCATCAAAAGATGATAGAAAATACAATTAAAGTTTTAAAAGAGAACGCATGAAAATTTTAAACATTAGCTTAGATAAAAATATAACAGATAAAAATTCCGCTATCGCCGAACGGATAGTTGAGTATGGAAAAATAACTGAGAAATACACTGTTTTAGCCTTAGACGGTAAGAGTGGCAAAATAGTAAATTTTTTTAAAATTTTTTTAAAAGCCAGCCAAATACTTAAAAACGAAAAGTATGATGTTATCACGGCGCAAGATATTTATTTTCTCGGCTGGTTGGCAGTAAAATTAGCGCGTAAATTTAAAATTGGATTAGAAGTTCAGGTCCACGGATTTGAAAAATTTTGGGGTATTAGAAAAATGTTGGCAAAATATGTTTTAAAAAATGCAGATGCGGTCAGAGTTGTCAGTCAGCGGTTGCGACAAAAAATGATACAAGAATTTGGCGTGGCAGAAGAGAAAATTACAGTTGTGCCGATATACACAAGTCAAAAGTTTGTAAAGTCCCGCCCAGTCGGCGGGCAGGCGCCAGTCAAAAGTAATAATGATAAGTTTATTTTTTTAACAGTGGGTCGTTTAGCGCCGGTAAAAAATATTAAAATGCAAATTGATGCGATGAAAAATATTGTTAAGAAATATTCGCAAGTAGAGTTATGGATTGTTGGCGATGGGGAATTAAGTCAAAAGTTAAAAGTCCAAAGTCAAAAGTCAGATGTTGGAGATAAAATTAAATTTATGGGATGGCAAAAAGATTTAAGTAAATATTACAGTCAAGCTGATACGTTTTTGTTAACTTCTAATAGTGAAGGTTGGGGAATGGTAGTGGTGGAAGCTGCGCAATTTGGTTTGCCAATTATTATGACTGATGTCGGATTGGCTGGCGAAATTATTAAAGATGGTGATGGCGGAATAGTGATTCCGATTGAAGATCAAGATAAGCTGGAAAAAGCAATGATTAAAATAATTGCAGATAAAAATTTGCGAAAAAAATTAGGTAATAGCGCGCGTGAAGCAATTAAAAAATTACCAACTAAGGAGGAAACTTTAGAATTATATAAACAATCATGGACAAAAGTTCTGAAAAAATAAAAACAAAAATAAAAATATGTCAGTAAAAAAAGTAGCTTTAATATCTCTATATTCAGATAATGTGAAGGGTGTGCCACCTCTAGCTCTTTTATATTTGGCTACTGCTTTAAAAAATAATGGACATGAATCAAAAATAATTCATAAAAATGCTAATGACTCTGGCGATATTGTCGCTGAAATTGAAAATTATAAGCCGGATTTAATTGGTATGTCGGTTTTTTCTGGTTATAATAATAAAAAATATGTTGTTTTAAGTAGAGAATTAAAAAGTAAGGGATATAAGATAGTTTGGGGAAATGCTCATCCTTCTTTATTTCCTGAGCAGTGTTTACAAGAATCGAGTATAGACTTTGTGATTATTGGTGAAGGAGAGGCGACCATAGTGGATTTAGTCAATAAATT
>CAYPRN010000025.1:0-13234 GCA_964413295.1 uncultured Gammaproteobacteria bacterium
AGAATTGTATAATAAGAGTAGTAGTGAAGTTGATGTTTCAGGTTGGATAATAACTGACACACAAGGGTCTGTTAAAAAATTTACTATTCCAGCTGAAACGAAAATTGCCAGCCAAGAATATTTAGTTTTTTATAGTACTGATACGCGATTGGTTTTTAATAATTCCGGTGATGGAGCCAAACTTTTTTGGCCTAACGAAACATTAACAGATGCCACTCCGGCCAATTCCGGACCAGCTAAAGACGATATGTCTTATTCAAAAGATGGTGATAATTGGTTTTGGACAATATCACCGACTCCGGGCGAAGAAAATAATATTATGAGTGAAACTGACCAGACTTTTTTAGTAACTAAAGTAATTGACGGCGATACAATTGAATTAGAAACCGGCGAAAAAATTCGCTACATCGGGATTGATACGCCAGAAACAAAGCATCCGACTAAAGGAGTGGAATGCTACGGGCTAGAGGCAAGTGATAAAAATGAAGAATTAGTTTTAAACAAAAAAATAAGAATAGAGAAAGATATAACTGACAAAGACAGTTATAAGCGATTGTTGCGCTATGTTTATGTTGATGATTTATTTATTAATAAATATTTAGTAGAACAAGGTTACGCCTATTCTTATCCTTATCCACCAGATACAAAATATCAAAATGAATTTAATGATGCTGAAGAAAACGCAAAGAACAGTAAGATTGGCCTTTGGCAAAAATGCATTGCGCCGGAAGAAAATCGTGTTAACGTTGAAGTTGAAGAAGTATATTCTGATAAAATTATTATTAATGAAATTTTTCCCAACCCCAAGGGTAGTGATAATTTAGAAGAATGGGTGGAGCTAAAAAATATAGGAGATGAAGAAGTTGATATTAATGGCTGGAAAGTATCAGACGCTACTGCAAAAATTTATACCATTAAAACTGATGATTTTTTAACCACTATTATTCCTGTCGGAGGATATTTTTTAATTAAGCGCGAAGTTTCTAATATTGCTTTAAATAATTCCAGCGGTGATCTGGTTGAATTATTTTGGCCAAATGAAGAATTAGCCGATCAGGTAGAATATTCAGGAAAAGCTGAAGAAGAAATGAGCTGGGCGCTTAGTGACGAAAATTGGCAGTGGACAACAGTGGCTACGTCGGAAGAAAGAAATGAAATTGTTTATAATAATAAATCGCCACAAGCAATAATAAATTGCGTTAAGCAAGTAGTAGTAGGCGACGAAGTGTTATTTGACGCTAGTGATTCAGTTGATCCAGAGGGAGATAAATTAAATTATTTTTGGCAGATTAATTTAGCGACTAGCACGATAGCGACCAGCACAGAGATTAGCTTTGATTTTGCTTTTACAAAAATAGGAAATTACGAAATAAACTTAATCGTAGCTGATGACAACAACGCCAGTTCCAGCGCGTTGGAAAAAGTAAAAGTTTCCAGCGTTGATTTTTCCATTGCTGGAGATGTTGCCAGCCAAAATTATAATATTTATATCACTGAAGTTTTTCCTAATCCAGCAGGCGCGGATGGGGAATTAGAATTTATTGAAATATATAATGCCGATGAAATAGCGGTGAATTTAAACGGTTGGAAGTTGGATGACGTGGAAGGTGGTAGCCGGCCATACATTATCGGCGAAGATGTGTTTATAGATGTAGGACAATATTTAGAATTTATGCGAACAGAAACTAATTTAGCTTTGAATAATACTTATGATTCAGCGCGACTGTTTAATGATTTTAACGAATTAATTTTTGAAATTAACTTTGATGAAATAATTGAGGATGCGAGTTATGCCCGCGATGGCGATAAATGGATTTGGACGACCGCAGTAACTCCGGGAGCAGAGAATATTATTAAAATTACGAGTGACCAAAAACAACCCGCCTCTGCCAAGGCTTCGACAGGGCTAGGAAAATACGCACCAGTTGTTCAAACAACTTTAGAAAAAATCAGGGAATTTGAACCAGGAGATAAAGTGAAAGTGAACGGAACGGTGGCGGTTTTGCCTGGCGTATTTTCTACTCAATATTTTTATATTGTCGGCTCACCTGGAGTTCAAGTTTATAGCAGTAAAAAATTATTTCCTGATTTGCAGGTTGGCGACCAAGTTGAAGTTAGTGGCGAGCTGTCAGAAATTTACGGCGAACTGCGCTTAAAAATAAGTGTGGCGGAAGATATTCAAAAAATTGCTATCAGCACTCCGCCTGAACCAGTTATTATAGAATGTGATAAAATTGGCGAAAATATGGAAGCCCAGTTAGTGCGACTAAAAGGTGAAGTAACTGACAAACAAGGTTCAACAGTTTGGTTGGATGATGGTAGTGGTGAAATAGAAGTTTACATTAAAACTAGTACCAAAATTAACAAAGCCAAAATTAAAGAAGGTGAGGCTATAACAGTTATCGGTATTGTTTCACAGAAAGACGACAGCTACCGCGTTATGCCGAGGTCGCAGAAAGACATTATTATTGAAGGAGTAAATAGAGAAGGCGAAGTTTTAGGTGAGATAAGCTATAGTGATGAATGGATGTTGGCGCATAATAATAAAAAATTAAAATTAATGCAGTATTTATTAATAATCGCTGGTGGGTTGATTGTGGTGTTATCTGGGATACTATGGAAAGAAAAAAACAAATAAAAAAGCCACTTCCATTACTTATTGAAAGTGACTGTTTTTTTACAAAGAACGATTGAATTATTCATTTTTTTTGTTGTCAATGTATGATTCGTATATGCGTCGAGCGTTATAAACTCGGGATAATTTATGTTGATGTCGAGTCTTAAGCATAGATAGTGCGTGCTTTCCTTGATTATCAATAATTTTTAAGCCAGCCTCTGGCACATATCCAAATACTGCTCCCGCAAATGTAGATACAATAGATAATATCATGGGTAAAGTTTGAAATTCCGCACCAATAATGATATATTATTGACATGAAAACTACCTGTCCAAAGTGCCAATTAACAAAGAAATTTTACCAACTTAGCGATGGTCGATTAAAATGTTCTGGGTGTAAAAAGTATTTTACGCCAAATAAGAATCTAATTATCATTTCTCGTAAAATACTAAAGCAAATAATATCTGAATTTATTTTAGAACATCCCACTAACACTATTTTAGACAGAGTTAATATTTCTAAATATAAACTATTAAAAATATTGACTTTGTGTAGAATAGAAATGACCAAAGATATCTCTGATATATTTTCTGGCACAGTAGAGGTTGACGAAACCTATTTGGGCGGACAATGGAAGAATAAGCGATTAGGTGTTAAAAAACAGCAAATACAGAGTAAAAGAGGACGGGGAACGACCAAACAGCCATCCTTTGGCATACTCTGCAGAGATGGAGCTGTCTGGGCGGAGATTGTATCTGGTGTAGAAGCTATTGACTTGCAACCCAGAATTGAAAAACAAGTTAAAAAAGGATCAACTGTCTGTTCTGATACTTGGCGAGGTTATACTGGTATCGCGCGCAAGGGATATGTTCACCGTTTAGTAAATCATTCTAAGAATGAGTATTCAGATAAACAAGGAAATCACATTAATGGCCTAGAGGGTTTTTGGGGATACTTAAAAAGAAGGTTGTCTGCCAAGGGTGGAATTAGGAGAAAAAAACTACATTTATACCTTGGAGAATATGTTTGGAGATACAATCATAGAAAATTAAGTTTTAAAGAGCGAGAAAACCTTTTATTTAAGCTACTAATTAAACATTTTAGGTGCGAATAATCGAACTTTACCCATATCATTATTACTATTGCAGTATTATTTTTTTCCTGCATTTTTTCAAGAGGAAATGAAAAGCCGTAAGCGAATGTTAGAATTACTGAAACAAGCCCAACCCAAAACATAATTTTAAAGAACTTGATTGATTTTATTTTTTCGCTCCTTTGTTTTTTATTTTAAAAACCCAAAATGTTTTAACGCGGGAATTATGTTTGGCGCTAATTCGTTTTTTGGCAAATTATTAATATCCAGCCAATCCCATTTGCGGATATCTTCACCTGGTTTTATTTCACCAACTCGTTTAGCAAGATAGTGAACCAGAATTACATCAACATCTCCTTCAGGTGTTATTTTTTTTGTATGCATTAAAAACGGAATTTCATTTAAAATTTCAATATCAATTCCCATTTCTTCTTTTACTTCCCGGCGAGCATTAGCGATTAAGTCAGTTTCAAAATCTTCCACTCTGCCACCGCAGAATTTCCAAAAAGTTGTGTCTCCGTGCTGGTTAAGCAGAACTCTTGCCCCGCCTTCATGGCTGGGGTTGTTATCCTCTACAATAACCGGTCCGGAGGCGATGATTATTTTAGGCATAATATTATTCCTCCTTCTTTATGTTATTATATAAACATTATACAAAAATAAGGGGATTTGTCAACAGTAAACACCCTGTTATTCAACAGGGTAAACTTTTATTTTTTATCAAAACATGATATAATAAAGGTATAATTAAATCACATTTGGTGATTATTTTTTAGTGCATGCCTAGAAGAAAAAAAAGAAAAAAGTATACTAGACATTATGATCGTTTTGAAGACGGTTATGGTCTTGATTTAAGCCCGGAAATGAAGAAAAGTATTTTAATTATTGTCGTAGTAGCGGTGGGTGGAATTAGTTTATTAAGCTTGTTTGGCTTGGCCGGATTTTTAGGAGACTATATTAATTCTGGTTCAGGATTGCTATTTGGTTGGGGTAGATTTTTAATACCAGTGCTTTTATTAGGTTTTGCTTTTTTGTTATATAACGAAGATAAAAAGTGGGTTAAGGGATATAATTATGTTGGTCTGCTTTTTTTTATTTTAAGTTTTCAATCTTTGTTACATATTTTTTTTCGCGATGATCCAAGCGAAATCGCTGAGTTGGGCAAGGGTGGTGGATATCTAGGATTATTTTTAACAAAGGCCATGGTAAGTTCCATTGGTTTTTTAGGCAGTTTACTTATTGTGTTTTGTTTATTTGCCATATCAATAGTTCTTATTTTTAGCTCTACTATTTCAGGATTAATAAAATCTGAAGGCATTCTATCATCACTCATAACTCCTTTTCAAGCGGTATTTAACAGGGTATTTGGTAGAGGATATTATGAGGATGAAGATGGTGAATATGAAGAAGAAGAAGAAGTAATGGAAGACGAAGATGCTGAATATGAAGAAGTAAAAAATGATGAATTTATCTCGCATGAAGTTAGTAATGAACAGGCAGAGGAAGTTGAAGAAAATGAAAGGCCGACTATTAAAAGGAGCAATATTCATATTAACATTCCATTTAATTTACTTAGTGACAAAAAAGGAAAACCGTCAGGCGCTAATGTGAAAGTATGTAGTGAAATGATTAAGCGCACGATGGAAAATTTTGGTATTCCGGTTGAGATGGGTGAGTATAGTGTTGGTCCGACTGTTACTCAATATACTTTTAAGCCAGCCGAAGGAGTAAAGTTAAGCCGTATCACTAGTTTATCTAATGATTTAGCTTTGGCTTTAGCCATGCATCCGATTCGCATTGAAGCTCCTATCCCCAACAAAGCTTTGGTAGGAGTAGAAGTTCCTAATAAAATTATCGCTAGGGTAGGGTTGCGTGAAGTTTTAGAAACCAAGCAATTTCAAGATCGCAAAAATAATATGATGATTTCTTTAGGAAAGGATGTTGCTGGACACGCCTGGCTGGCAAATTTAGCTAAGATGCCTCATTTATTAGTAGCGGGCGCGACCGGTTCAGGTAAGTCGGTTTGTTTAAATTCTATTATTGTTAGTTTATTATATCAAAATGATCCAGATGATTTAAAATTTATTATGGTAGATCCCAAAAGAGTTGAACTGCCGGTTTATAATGGCATCCCTTATTTATTAACCCCAGTTATTACTGATGTGCCTAAAACTATTAATGCGCTTAAGTGGTGTTTAAATGAAATGGATCGTCGTTTTGATGTTTTAGCGCAAGCTGGCAAACGTAATATTGAAAGTTATAATGGTAATGCCAAAGATCCAGCCCAAGGCGGACAAGGAAGAATGCCTTATATTATCTTTGTTATTGATGAATTAGCCGACCTAATGGTATCGGCTGCTAATGATGTTGAAGCGGCGATTATTCGTTTAGCGCAAATGGCGCGCGCAGTTGGTATTCATTTAATTTTAGCTACTCAAAGACCTTCGGTTGATGTTATTACTGGTTTAATTAAAGCAAATATTCCGGTTCGCATTGCTTTTTCTGTGGCTAGTTCAGTTGATTCACGCACGATTTTAGATTCTCAAGGAGCAGAAAAATTGTTAGGTCGTGGCGACATGCTTTTTATCACTCCTGAACTTTCCAAACCAAAACGCATCCAAGGGGCTTATGTTGATGATAGAGAAATTAAAAAAATTACCCGTTATATTCGTGAACAAGTTGGGGAAGCGGAGTATGATGATGAAATAGTAGAAAAGCATAAAGTTAAAGGTATGGCAGGTGTTAGATTTAGTGATAATGATAGCGATGATTTATATGGAGAAGCTAAAGATATTATTGTTAATTCCGGTAAAGCTTCTACTTCATTTTTACAACGTCGTTTACGTATTGGTTATGCTAGGGCGGCTCGATTAATTGACTTATTGGAAGAAAGTGGTATAGTCGGACCGGCTAACGGAGCTAGACCGCGTGAGATCTTGATTAGTAAGGAAGAATATGCTAAGGTAGGCGAGGTAGGAATGGCTGGTATGCCCTTGCATAATAGGGAGGAATCAAAATTTAGCGCAAATAATGTGTTAGGCGGTGATGATGAAGATGAAGAAGAGATAGAAGATGAGGAAGATTATGATAATGAGGAAAACGAGAACGATGAAGAATTTATAGAATCCTCCTTCGTCCCACTCAGTGGGACTTCCGCCGACACTGAAGCTATGGCGGACAAAACGGAGGATGAGGAAGACGAAGGTGAGAATGAAAGTGAAGATAAGGAAGACGACAACGAAGAAGAATATGACAGTAGTCAATTTTTTTCTAAAGATCTTGGAGTAACAGAAGAAGATGAGAGTGAATATGATGAAGATGAAGACCCCACAGAAGAAGAGGATGAGGAGCTAATAGAAAATGATGATGAAGAAATTGAAGTTGAGGATGAAGACGAGGAATCCTCTTTCGCCAAGGCTACGGAGGATGAGGAAGAAGTAGAAGAAGATGAAGACGAGGAAGAAAGTGAACTTCCTCCTATTGCTGATACTTCTGTAAACGAAGTAGAAGATGAGAATAATGAAGGCGAAGAGAGCGAAGAAGAATGGGGGAAATTATTTTCCAGATAACAATAAATTAAAATAATAACACTGTCATTCCCGTCCCCGTTTTCACGAGGATAAACTACAACGGGGATCTAAAAATAAAAAGGAGTGGATCCCCGCTTTGTGCCACCGCTAAAGCTAAGGCGACACGCGGTCGCGGGAATGACAAAATTACTATGCAAATACAACACTTAGGACATTCATGTTTTAAATTAACAGGTAAAAGTAATGATGACTCGGTTACTTTAGTAACAGATCCTTTTAATAAAGAGTATGGATTAAAAGTTCCTAATACTGAAGCTGATATTGTAACTGTTAGCCATCAACATAAAGATCATAATAATATTAAAGCCATTAAAGGCGATCCTTATATTATTGATACAGCTGGTGAGTATGAAGTTAAAAATGTTTTTATTCAAGGAATTGACTCCTTACATGACGATAAAAATGGCAAGGATAAAGGTAGTAATATTATTTACCGCATTAGCATTGAAGATATAGTTGTTACTCATTTGGGCGATATTGGTCATGTTTTAGATAATAAACAAATAGAGCTCTTAGAAGGAACAGATATTTTATTAATACCAGTTGGCGGTAATTATACAATTGACGCTAAAAAAGCAGTAGAGGTAATTAATCAAATTGAGCCACGTATAATTATTCCCATGCATTATAAAGTGCCAGGATTGATTATTGATGTTGATCCAGTTGATAAATTTATTAAAGAAATTGGTCTTAAACCAACTGAGGAAGAAAAGTTAAAAATTAGTAAGAAAGATTTGCCACAGGAAGATATGGAGCTAGTGATATTTAAAAGCTGAAAGTCCACGAAGTCTAAAGTATGAAAAAAAAATCAACAACCAAAAAAACATCTAAGCGCCAGACTGTGACAAAACCAAAAGAACTGTCTTTAGCTGATCAAACTCACATTCAGAAAGAAAAGCATTTAGCGTTATGGGCGGGAGTGATTTTTTTTATGTCTTTAATTGTTATTGTTTGGATTTTTAATTTTAAACAAACATTTAGAAATATTAATCAATCGTCTAGCGACTCTGCTTCTGGTGTTGAATTACAAGGTATAATTAGCAATGTAGGTGGAGCGCTAAGCGAAACAAAGGATGAATTAGGAACTCTTCGTGATACGATGAAAAATTCAGATGGCACAGAATCTGAACAAATTACTGATTTGCGTGAACGTCTAGAGTTAATTGAACAACGCATCCAGCTGGAAAATTTTTTATATAATTTAGATCAGAATTTACAATATGCCAAAGAAAGTCAATAAAAAAAATGATAAAAAATCAAAAGATACTTCTGAAAAATTAGCAGGGAAAGTAGTTGGTAAACAACAGCAGACAGCGTATGGCATGGTGTCTGATGTTTCTATTGTTTCAGAAATGCGTAGCTCTTATTTGGATTACGCTATGTCTGTTATTGTGCAACGTGCCTTACCAGATGTACGCGATGGCTTAAAACCAGTTCATCGTCGTATTTTGTATGCCATGTGGACATTAGGATTAAAGCCAGGAGCAAAGTTTAGGAAATCAGCTACAGTTGTTGGTGAAGTTCTGGGTAAATATCACCCTCATGGTGATAGCTCTGTTTATGAAGCAATGGTTAGAATGGCGCAAGATTTTTCCATGCGTTATATGCTGGTTAACGGTCAGGGAAACTTCGGCTCTATGGACGGTGACAGCGCGGCTGCTATGCGTTATACAGAGGCCAAGCTCGCCCCCATTTCAGAAGAATTACTATTGGATTTAGAAAAAAATACAGTTAACTTCGCTCCAAACTATGATGGTTCTCAAAAAGAGCCAACTGTTTTTCCAGCTAAACTACCAAACTTATTACTTAATGGCGCTTTAGGAATCGCCGTCGGCATGGCTACTAATATTCCGCCACATAATTTAACTGAATTAGGGCAGGCCATTATTTATTTAGTTGATAACCCAAATGCCACGGTTGATGACTTGATGCAGTTTGTTAAAGGTCCTGACTTTCCGACTGGTGGTATTATTTATGATGTTAGTGAAATTAAAAGAGCTTACGCCACCGGCAAAGGAGCAATTGTTATCCGTGCCAAAACTGAAATTATTGAAAAAAGCAGTGGGCAAACAAATATTATTATTACCGAACTACCTTATCAAGTTAACAAAGCTGAATTAGTGATAAAAATTGCTGATTTAGTAAAAGATAAAAAAATAGAAGGTATTAAAGATTTGCGCGATGAGTCAGATAAAGACGGCGTGCGAGTAGTAGTGGAATTAAAAAAAGATACTTATCCTAAAAAGATTTTAAATAGTTTGTTTAAACATACCCAATTACAGACAACTTTTCATGTTAATCTTATTGCCCTAGTTGACGGAATTCAGCCAAAACTTTTAACTTTAAAAATAGTTTTGGAAGAGTATTTGAAACACAGAATAGAAGTTATTAGACGTCGCACCCAATTTGAGTTAGATAGGGCCAAAGCCAGAGCGCATATTTTAGAGGGTTTGATGATTGCTCTTAAAAATATTGACGCTGTTATTAAAATTATTAAATCCTCAAAAGATAAAGAAATTGCCAAAGTAAATTTAATGAAGAAATTTAAGTTGACTGAAATTCAGGCAGTGGCTATTTTAGAAATGCGTTTGCAAAGTTTAGCTAATTTAGAACAGCAAAAAATTTCTGATGAATTAAAAGAAAAGAAAGATTTAATTAAAAGTTTAGAATTAATTTTAAATTCAAAGAAAAAAGTTTTAAGCATGATTAAGAAAGATTTACAGGATTTGATTGATAAATATGGTGATGAACGACGTACTAGAGTTATTGCTTCTTCAGTTAAAGAATTTAAGCAAGAGGATTTAGTCCCTAATGAACCAGCTGTAATTATTATGACTCGTGATGGCTATATTAAGCGCATCGCGCCAGAGACATTTAAAGTTCAAGGGCGCGGTGGCAAAGGCGTAATGGGGTTGACCACTAAAGAAGAAGATATAGTGGAATTTTTCTTTACTACCATGACTCATAGCGATATTTTATTTTTTACTACAAAAGGACGTGTATTTCAACTAAAGGCTTATGACATTCCAGTGGCTTCGCGCACGGCTAAAGGTCAAGCAATTGTTAATTTTTTACAGGTTTTGTCTACGGAAAAAATAACCTCTATGTTGCCGTTGGACAAATTAAGTGATAGTAATTTTAATCATTTATTTATGGCCACTGAAAAAGGCGTAGTGAAAAAAGTAGAAATTAAACAGTTTGATAATGTTCGTCGCAGTGGTTTGATTGCCATAAAAATTAGAGATGATGATAAATTAATTTGGACCAAACCAACTTCAGGCAAGGATAATATTATTTTAATTACCAGCCGAGGACAGTCAATTCGTTTTAAAGAAAGTGATGTTCGGACTATGGGTCGAAATGCTAGCGGAGTTACCGGCATCCGTTTAAAGAATGAAGATAAAGTTGTTGGCATGGGAGTCATTAAATCTGATGCTAAAATAATGAAAACATATCAATTGACGATTGTTAGCCGTTTGGGCTTTGGTAAGCGGTCAGCTTTAGGTTTATATAAAGTGCAATCCCGCGCTGGATCAGGCATTAAAACATTTAAGGTAACCGCCAAGACCGGCGAAATAGTTAACGCTTATGTATTAAATAGTGAAGTAATGAAAGAAAAAGATTTAATTATTATTTCCGAAAAAGGGCAAGTTATTCGTCTGCCATTTAAATCAGTGCCAACCTTAGGTCGGGATACCCAAGGCGTGCGCTTAATGAGATTTAAAGAAGGTAAAGATAATATTGCTAATGTGACGTGGGTATAATTAGTTGAAAGTCAGAAAGTTTAAAGTTTAAAGTAAAAGAAACGCTCCATTTAGGGGCGTTTTTTTGTTGATAAACTATGTTGCGTAAAATTTTAAATTTGTTATATTATATTTATTATAAACTTTTAATTCCTCCTAGCAAAGTGAAGTAAATTTTAAGACTAAACTTATGCCATACTTAATAGACGGAAATAATTTAGCTGGTAAATTACATTTATTAGGACAGCTTAATTTTGACCAGGAATTAATTATTATAATAAAAGATTTTTTATCACTCAAAGATAAAAAAGCTATTTTAGTTTTTGACAGTAATGATCCTTTAGGAGATCGTTATACTGAAGATAACTTAACCGTAATTTATACTCCACGAGACGCAGTCTATGCCAATGCTGATGATAAAATTATTGAACTAATGGAAAACGAAAAAAAACCACAAGATTGGATAGTGGTAAGCGATGATATGAAAATAATTGATGCCGCGCAAAAATTAGATATTGATATTATTTTAGCCACAGAATTTGCTAAAAAATTAGTGCCAGGTATAGAAGTAGAAGACGAAGATGAGTTAAGTGAATCCGAGCAGAATGAAATTACAGATGAGTTGATGGATGAGTGGAATTAATTTAGTTTAAAGTCAGAAAGTTGAAGGTCTAAGGTCATGGAATTAAAAAAACGGTCAGTGTTTTAGCCGTTTTTTTATTGGTGCCCCCACCAGGACTTGAACCTGGGACCGTCAGCTTAAGAGGCTGCTGCTCTACCAACTGAGCTATAAGGGCCCTTAGTGCACCTGGGAGGATTTGAACCTCCAACCTCCTGGTCCGAAGCCAGGCACTCTATCCAATTGAGCTACGGGTGCTTATTTATAGCTGGGGCGAGAATTGCCCCAGTTATGCCTACGGCAAACGGGGTAAAAACTCGCGACACTACGATAGAAAACTGAACTATGTAGCTGGGGCGAGAATTGAACTCGCGACCTGAGGGTTATGATTCCTCCGCTCTAACCAACTGAGCTACCCAGCCATATTATGTTTAAATTATAATTCCTCCGTCCCGAGCCTTCGGGACTCTACCCAGTCATGTTTTATTATAAAAAACTCCCTTTAGGAAGTTCTTTTGTAGATTAACATATTTTATTATATAAATCAAGTGAGATTTTTGTTTCAACACCTTAATAAAAAATGCCACTCTACCCTATAGGAAGCGGAGTGGCGAGAAAAGGAGACTATCCGCCGTGTTTAGGAACGGACTTTTTTATAGTAGTATATTTTGATTAATTTTTTAAGGCGTCTTTTAAAGTTTTGCCTGCCTTGAATTTTGGCACAACTACTTCTGGAATTTGAATACGTTCTTTAGGGTTTTGCGGATTAACACCGGCGCGCGCATGGCGGGTCTTAGGAGAGAAATTACCAAAGCCAACCATAGTGACAGAATTGCCAGCTTTTAGTTCATGGATGATTATTTTAGTAAGCGATGTTAAGGCAGATTCAGCTTGTTTTTTATTTAGACCTGCTTCAGTAGCCAGTCTTTCAATTAAAGTTTCTTTGTTCATAAAATTTAAATTAAATATTTTATAGCTGATAACATTTTAGCAATATTTTGCTTTTTTGGCTAACTGTTAATAACTTTTCTCCCTACGAATTACGAATTTATACGAATATACGACTTAAGTTAAAATTCGGGTGCTCAAAAACTCTAATTTATGACATACTTTAGGTAAATAATTAACATAATTTACAATTAATTATAAATCTAAAGTATGTCATATAAAAAAAGTGTTGTTTTTGCGCTTCAAATCAAGTAATTAAAAAAGGTAAAAGAAGGGCGTACGGAAACTCCTGGACATTATGAATATTTAAAATTAGGTTTAGAACAATTAGGTTTCACTATTCAGGCAGTAGTTTTAGACGGAAAAAGGGGTGTTAAAGAGGTATTTTCTGGAGTTCCAGTTCAGATGTGCCATTTTCATCAAATGGCGATTATCAAACGATATTTAACCAGCAAACCAAAACTACAGGCTAGTGTTGAGTTATGGAAAATTGCCTTAACCTTAACTAAGTCCGACGAGAAGACATTTACTAAGGAGCTGGAAGGCTGGTATCAGAAGTGGGAGTCTTTTTTAAATTAATCAAGTAATCCACCGGCGAAGCCGGTCGTCCACGGTTTCCACTT
>CAYPRN010000026.1:0-12860 GCA_964413295.1 uncultured Gammaproteobacteria bacterium
TCTCTCCTGACGGAACCAAAGCGCTTACCGGAGATAAAAGTGGCAATGTTTATCTCTGGGATATCAGCGACTTAACTAGTCCTGTTGTTCCTACTCCGACCCCGACCCCGACCGCGGGGCAAGCAATCACTCCTATTCCAACTCCGACGCAAACCCCGACTCCGGTGGTTGTTCCGATTCAAACCCTGACTCCGCCTATTCCAAAAGAACTGGTGGAAGTTTATCGGAATGAGTTTGAATACGGTAGTTTGGAGGAAAACGGAGTTGTAGGAGTTGTGTCTGGACCGGGATTTGAACAGGCTGAAGCTGAAATAGTTAACTTCTATCATTCTTCAGTGGCGAAATTAGCAGACGCGCCTATGACTAGCAATAATTTTGCTCTGCGTATTTCTGTCGCAGATCAAAATACCGCGTCTATCTATCTGCTGGCGTTGGAAGCTCCTATCGTAGTTGAGGAAGATGAAGAAATCTATCTTAATGTGCACTGCGTTGTTGAAGGCAGTCTGCATCTTGATGTGGGATTCCTTGACCATGATGGGATGATGGTAATTACGACATTAAGCCATGTCAGTAAAAACCTATCTGACGGCTCTTATACCATTAGAGCTTTACGACAACCTGATACAGAGAAAGTAGTTATCTTTGTTCAGGTAGTAGGGACTGACAATGCCCCATCTGCGATTTATGTAGATGGAATTACTGCAGAAGTTATGTAGTAATTTTTCAATAATTCTTTTGTTTTTTTTCAAACAATAATTACCCCGTTGTGTGTGAACATGACGGGGGTTTTATTTTGTGGGGGTTGAGGGATTGTTAACAAAAATAGAAAAAGAATATGTGGTCACAAATTGTGACTACCTTCAAGATTTAAAATATTCACCAAACTTACCATACGTTTTTACTGAACATGGGGTAGTAATGCTATCTAGTGTTTTAAAAAGTAAAAAAGCAGTAGCGGTTAATATTAATATAGTTAAAGCATTTGTTAGATTAAGAGAATTAGCTTTTTCATATAAAGATCTAGTTCGTAAGTTATGGGAGCTAGAAGATAAGTTTGTTGGTCATGATAAAAGAATTCAGGAAATTTTTATTAGCGACGTAGAGCGAGAGCAAGGCAAAATGAAGCGGAGCGTAATTTTGTCTTGCCGAGCCGAGGAACTAACATAGGGTAAACATCTTATGTGGGCGGAGCTTACTACGTGGTCTAATACCCTTTATTGCTCTTAGACAATTAACAGTAAAGCCAACTAAGAAAAATAATAAAGAAATTGGTTTTAAATAATAATTAATTTAACTCAAAACCATCACCGTATAACATAATTTACGCGGTGATTTTTCACTTTTTATTTTAATTTGCTATAATAACTACACTAGATACAATAAAAATTAATAAAATAATATGGTAGATCAACAAAATAAATTAGTTATTTTTCAAAATAAAAAAATTCGTCGTGTTTGGTATGATAATGAATGGTTTTATTCAGTGGTTGATGTCGTAGAAGCTTTAACAGACAGTATAAACCCAACTGATTATTTAAAAAAAATTAGAAAAAGAGATGAAGAGCTTGGATTTTACATAGGGACAAATTGTCCCCAGGTAGAAATATTAACAAAAACAGGTAAAAATAGAAAGACACTGGCTGGAAATATTAAAAATATTTTTAGAATTATTCAATCCATTCCTTCGCCAAAAGCAGAGCCTTTCAAGCTATGGTTAGCGCAAGTCGGCAAAGAAAGACTTGATGAAATTGAAAATCCAGAATTGGCGCAAGAACGTATGAAAGAATTATACGAGAAAAAGGGTTATCCAAAAGATTGGATTGATAAGCGATTGCGTGGAATGGCTATTCGTCAAAATTTGACTGATGAATGGAAGAATAGGGATATTATTAGTCAAAAAGATTATGCGATTTTAACAGCTGAAATTAGTAAAGCGACTTTTGGAATGACACCAAGTGAATATCAAAAATTCAAGGGACTAAAAAAAGAAAATTTACGAGATCATATGAATGATTTGGAGCTAATTTTTACAATGTTGGGCGAAAAAGTTACTACGGAAATTTCTGAAAAAGAAAAACCAAGGGGTATGCCAGAAAATAGTAATGTAGCAAAACGCGGTGGGGGTGTAGCAGGGAAGGCGAGAAAAGAAACAGAAAAAGAACTTAAAAGAAGTGTAATTTCAAAAAAGAATTACCTGCCTCGTCGGCCAGCTTCGCCAAAGTTACAGCGAGGCAAGTAGGCGGGCTTGTCATCAAAGAAATCCGTAAAGAAATTAAAAAAATAAATCAACAACCATCACCGCATAACATAATTTACGCGGTGATTTTTTATGTAAAAAAAGAGGAAGTTCTGTTTACCCCGTCCTCTCGTGAGAGGCGGGGAGAACTTCCTGTTGTATTAAATAATATTTAAAAAATATCAATCTCATTAGACCATACCCATGTACTATGGCCTTTAGCTCTGTTTTCTCCACAGACAGCGAATTTATACTTACCGTATCCGAGAGTTTTAATATCAGAAGCGGTTAAAGTATATTGAAGTTCACTACCACTGAAAACTTTGTTGAATTTGAAATTGTCATTAACATAGACATGCACACGGTAATGTTCATTTTCCTCTGACTCCCAACTAGCTATAATTTGATCTCCAACCAATTCAGCCGTAACTAAAGATGGTTGATGACAGTCAAGTAGAGGAATGCCGTTGAACAGCACTTTTCCTCTGCTGGAAAATGGGCCGTAATGATGAGGACTTCCACTGTTAGTCAGGAGAAAGATATGGAACTTGTAAGCATTGTTGTCTTCTGGACCATTTCTGTGTGTCAGACTTAAAAGTGGATTATCTTTTTCCCAGACTAGGTAATTACCGAGTGATCGTCCAAGATAGACATAATATCGTGAGCTATGCTGAAAGCCAGTTGTAAAATATACATGAGCCACCTTAATATCACTATAGTCTGGTAAATTCCAGCGAATCACCAGTCTCTCATCACCTTTTTCATCCTCATCCCTGCCAAAACTCATATCCCTGTAGTTGTTAATGTTATCAGCGATAATTACTGAATTTTGAGGAATGTTGTTTGGGATGGGTGTAGGTGTGATGGTGGGAGTAGCAGTCGGCTCTACATAAATTACAGTAAGCTTTCCAGAAGCAGAAATACCACCAACCTCAACTGTTACCTCATATTCTCCAGCTTTGTCTGTGGAAATGATAACTGGAATAGCAATGGAAGATGAGGTTATGTGATATGCATCTTTCAGTCCTGGCAGTTTGAAAACATTTGCTGTTGCCTCCATGTATGCCTCTGCCGGAATCACAATTTTCACCTGCCCAATCATCTTTTCCTTTTTAATCACCACTGTCAGCAATCCTCTTGTTCCTGTAAAAACTTCCTTACTGTTGACTGATACAATTGGTTGAGGAGTAGCAGTTGGAGTTATTGTAGGAGTGCCGATGTCGGGGTATCTACTTGCCCCGCGGTCGGGGTTGGAACCAAAGGCACAGGAGTATCAACAGGAATAGGAATATTTACAGGTGTCGGAATTTGTTCAACAGTCGGAGTTGATGTTGGAACAGAAATTGATGTTGGAATCGACGGAATTGTTGGAATTGGGGTTGGAATTGATTCAACCGTAAATTCTAATGCATCAATTAACTCAAGTCCATTGCCAATATCAATATATACTTCAAATTTATATTGACCTGATTGAACATCAATTTGGCATGGATAAGAAGATGAATAACCCCAAATGTTCGGCTCTACCTTGCCCAATTCTCCTGTATATTCCCAGATAAGTTTTCCATTGTAGTAGGCCTTTTGATAATAGCGAAAATCAACACTGATATTACGCAATTCCACTAGGCCATATACTGTTTCTCCTGGCTGAAAAGTGGTTCGTATATCAATTGGAACCTTCATGTATTCTTCTGCGCCTATTCCCAAATCTGCGCAAACCCATGAGTTAGAATGTGTATATGGTCGGTATCCCTCAACTTGTTCAACTGTAAATTTCAGTGAATCAAGATGTTGAAATCCATTACCAATGTCAATGTAGGTTTTGAATTCATGTTCACCGATTTGAGCATTGCCTATATATGGCAAACAGTAGGAATGCGACCAATGTTCATTGTCTATATTTTCCCAATCTTTGGTTTCTTCACCAACTAACTGGCTGCCACGATAAGCTTCCCACTTGGTTCTGAACTTAATCTTTATGTCTCTTAATTCCACTAATCCCTTAATAACACTCCCCTGTGGAAACACTGTTTTAGGATTAATCGGAACTAAACTATACTGTTCAGCGCCTGCTTCCCAATCTTCGCAGACATAGGAGTTAGTATGAGTATAAAGTGAAGTAGGAACTAATGTTGGTACAGGTGTAGGTATGTCAGTCGGCGCAGGTGGGGGACTAGATCCGCCAGATGAACCGGAACTTTTGGTTGGGATAGGGGTGGGAGGAAACGGAACAGAAACTCCACCTCCTATTCCTGGATAACCACTGTTCTTCTTTCGATGTTGATTAAAATTTTCTTGAGGAATAGGCAATTCTTGTGAAGTGTAAAATACACCACTATGTATATCATACGCTACTCCTATGTATAAATTATCAGATGGTTCAAACCACTGTACTGCGTATTTGCGACCATTGTAATCCCAATAATACTCATTAGTTACTGGAGCGCCAGGATTATATGCTCGCCAATATCGTAAATGAGCACTTTGAACTGGATAACATACTCCTAAATATCCGCGATTAATATTATGAACATACGGATTAAGAACTAAAACACATTCATAACTACCTTTATTGAATATTTGGGAGTAGAAATTAGAACCTTGTTTCTGAACACTGTTGATCGGATTACCTAATGTACTAACGCTACCATTATTCATGAAACAATCAAAAAATGGACGAGAATATGGAATAAATTGATCTGATGATTGATTCTGTATACGCCAACCATTGGTAAATTGACCAACTAAATTTTCATGTATAAAGCCAATAAGACCATGATAAGAATTTTTGGTGTGCGTTTTATATCTAACTCCATTCCATGAATTATAACCCATTTCAGAAAGTTGAAATGAGTTTGAATTAAAAATCTGCTCTACATAAGCAACATGTCCGTAATCTTTTCCATTTATTATACTACGGAATATTGCCAAACTCCCTACAGAAGGATTCTGGCTAACTATAAGTCCATTTTGTTCCGCCTCACTATACCAATCAACTGCATTATGCGGTATATGCGGCGCCAAATCAGAACGTTTGTGGTATGCCCACCATGTACAATTACCAGTTCCATAACAAAAATAAGAATTTTTGTAAGAAAAATAATTAGAACAAAAATCATCTCCAGCAAAAACATTTAAACATAAAAAAGATAATACTAACGCTAGCATGAATTCAATTTTTTTCTTCATTTTCCTACTCCTTTTAATTTTTAGTTTTAAAGATCCAACTTGGTAATTAAATTACCTTTTTATGGGCATTATTTATAATTATGCCCATTAGAAATAATTTAATTAATAAATCTAAACGTCTCTTGCCATGATGTATTTTTATCTAACATAATTTCATATTGCCCGATGCTAAAAAATGCAAATTTATCTAAATTATTTTTATCCATAAGAAAATAACTCATTCCATTGCTTTTTGCATATGGACAATCATTCATATTACTCCATGGATTTTGAGGGTCTTTATTAAAGTCGCTATATGATATTGCAGGTAATAATGTAAAGTTAGCAGGGTATTGATAGATCTCATTTAGATTATTATCTTCCTCAATAAAACATTTTTCTTTTGAATAATCTTTTAATAATTCATTTTCTATAGTTTCTTTTAAATTTTCATCTTTATTTTTACTAAGAATTTGAACTGATTGGCCAGATGAATTTTCATCTCCAATATTTTTAATATAAAATATATTTTTTTCTTGTATTACTTTTGTATGTTCCGGATACTTCACTTCAAACCCATACTCATCATTCCGATAAGTCAGCCAGTCCTTCGTCAAGACTTCGGACTGTAAACTCTTAGTATCTACTTCTTCCTGATTATCTTCTTCTTTCACGACTTCCACATCATCTGATATGATAGGATTCTCACTTCCTACTTCTAACCCCGTATCATCCGATAGGGTAAACTTCTTACTTAAAGTGCATCCTGAAACAACTATTACAGTAATAGCTAAAGTTAATATTAATAATGAAAGTTTTGTGTTTTTCATATTATTTGTAGTTATGATATTAATTATATTTAAGATTACCTTGTTTTAGCGGAAAAGTCAAACACTACAAAGCGTTACAATAAGTTTGGTGAAGAACCTAAAAATGTGTTATAATTAAAGTAATCCACACCACTTAATTAAAGCTAAAATATAGCTTTTGTTTGTTAGATTAAAAAATTTTAATTTAGTGCAAATTTAATTCGTGCAAATCCGTTCAATCCGTTCAATTCGTGTGCTATTTTGTGATATTGTTTAAAATAGTTTAAAAATAGATAGCGCGCGAATTAGTTAATGTATTTTATTAATGGCAGAAGCGATAACAGATAAATTAGGAACGCAACTTGGTCCGGCCGGACAGATATTAGCCGGGCAGTCTTTGCGTAGAACACAGAATGAAGAGCGGGGTAAGCAAAATAGACCGAGTATTTCTGAACGAGCGAGTGATGTAGGCGGACGCACTGCTCAAACAGTGGGGCAAGGAGCGCAGGCAGCTGGTGCAGGTATGCAAGTTGCTGGCAAAGGAACTGAAATAGCAGGTAAAGGTACACAAGCGGTAGGTAAAGGAATACAGATTGCTGGCAAAGGAACACAAAAAGCAGGTGGAGCAATGATGAGAGGTGGCGTTGCTTTGAGTAGCACAGGACTAGGAGCTATAGCAGGTGTTCCATTGGCGATTGCTGGAGGACTTACTGCTGGGGTGGGAGCTGGAGCACAAGTAGCTGGAAAGGGAACTGAAATGGCAGGTAAGGGTGTAGAAGTGGCAGGTAAAGGAATAGATAAAACAGGAAAAGCAGTTAAAAAAGGAGGTCAAAAAGTAAAAGAAGGTGGAAGAATAGCATCTTTAGTAGGTGCGTTAAATAAAGAAAAAAATCAGGCGAGAGGTAAAAAATCTGGAGTGGTTTCATCTGCTACTGCTCCGGCGCGACAAGGGACAAACTGGCTGTTGCGTTTATCATGGACTAGTATGCCGGGTGTTATTACCTTTATCCCAGCTTTATTTTATATTAATCTGCATGTTTTTTTACGGATGGTTTTAGGTGAAAATTTATTTTGCAAGCTGGGTGATGAATGGATTCCGAAGCAGATTAAGGCGATAATAGGAGAAACAGGTGTGATAGGTGGAAAAGCGATTGGATTATTAGAAATTATGGGGTTAATAGCATTAGATGTATTGGCAATATCGGCAATTTTAATATTTTTAGCAATAATTTTTATGTTGTTTGATCTTGTTTTAGGTATTTTTGGTTGGATTGTGGATGTAATAGATATGGTAGGAGAATTTGCAGATAATCCAAGTAAATTATAGATGTTCCAAATAGAGAATAATAAAATATATAATGAAAATTTTTAGTAAAATTAAAAATACACCTAAAAAAGTAAAGATCTATTATACGTTAATAGTTGTTTTTGTTTTTTTAATTATAGTAGCTGATCCCGTTTTTGCCCAAGAAGAAAAAAAGGGCGCAGGGCTTGTTGTTGAAACATTAGCTAATGGTTTTGGTTGGTTAGTGTATTGGTTGGCTTCTTTTGTTGGAGCGCTTACTACTTACTTATTAGGTTGGTTAATAGCTGTTGCTCATTGGAATAAATTTTTAGATGTTCAGGCTGTTCAAGTTGGTTGGGTTTTAGTTCGAGATTTATGCAACATGTTTTTTGTTTTACTTTTGTTAGTAATTGCTTTTGCTACAATCTTACGAAGAGAAAGTTATTCTGCTCAAAAGTTATTGCCAAAATTAATTATTTTTGCAATTTTAATTAATTTTTCTAAAACTATTTGCGGTCTTATTATTGATTTTGGACAAGTTATAATGCTGACATTTATTAATGGATTAGGTGATAGTGCAGGAGGTACTTTTGTTAATGTGCTAAACATAGATAAAATGTTGTCTTTGGGAAAATTTGCTAAAGATGGGACAAGGTCATTAGAGGGAACAGGGTTGTTAATGAGCGCTTTAGGAGCCCTTATTACTTATATTATTACAGCAGTTGTTGTTGCAACAATGATGGTTATATTAATTGTTCGCGTAGTTATGTTATGGATTTATATTATTATGTCTCCAATAGCTTATCTAGCGTCAGCTTTTCCAGCCGGACAGAAATATGCATCACAATGGTGGGAGGAGTTTATAAAATATGTAACTTCAGGACCTATATTAGCTTTTTTTCTTTGGTTAGCCTTAAAGACGGCGGAAGACTCATCAAAAGAATTGGGCGCGTCAACTCCAGAAAAAATAGATAGTCTTAATCTTGGTAGTGGTAAGATAGCTATTGATATTTTTAATAATGCTGCTTTATTTCAAACTTTTATAATTACAATATCTTTATTAGTTGGTGGACTTATAATGTCGCAAAAAATGGGCGGTATGGCGGGGAATTTGGCTGGTAAGGGGATTGGGGCGTTGCAGAAAGGTAAGGGGTTGGCGTTAAAGGGAGCTAAGGGTGTTGTTAGAAAAGTTGGTAAAGTTGGTGGCGCAGGAGCTGCCATAGGAACAGCAATTGCGCCTGGAGTAGGCACAGTAGTAGGCGCTGGCTTGGGCATGGCTGCAAGATTAGGCGCAAGAAAAATTCCTGGAGTAAAAGACACTCTTGTTGGTAAAATGGCGCAGGACGCTCACAGTAAAGAAAAGAAAAGGCAGTCAGGTAACCGCTTAAAGACTTTACAGAAATTAGGAATGGGAGAAGAGAGCTTAGGCGCTTTGGATAGTATTATTGAAAGAACAGGTGGAGCCTTTGGCACTGGTAAATTTGGTAAAGTATGGAAGGGAGCTACAAATGTTATGCTTGGTACTACTCAATCTGCGGCAAAATTAGGCACTAAAGATATTGGCGATGCGAAGAAAATGCACAAAGGAGCCAGTGGTACAGCAACCCCACCTGGAAGCGCTAAGCCAAGCGGTCAAAAATGGGCAGAAAATATGAAAGAAGGAGAGTGGTATCAATCAGGAGGGCTATCAAATAAGATGAAGCATTTTTGGAACGAAGTTTCGGGTCCGGGAGGCGTAGATTCATCAAATAATATTACAGAAGCAGTTAAAGACACGGATATGGATAGTGATCAAGGAGTAGCATTAGCTAAATCATTATCAGCATATTTAAGCAAGGATGGCAAAGGAGATGCTAGTAATGCTAATATAAAAAAGATTACAGATGAACTTTTAAGTAGTAGAGGTGTAGATTATACAGTCCATGATACGGAAACAAGCGTTGCTTATCGCGATACCGGAGAAAAAAAGAAAGAAGGTTCGGGTAAGCTTAATGTTGGCGCTAGTTTTGCTGAAGGAAAGTCTAATACATTAGCGGTTGATTTTAATAAATTAAATTTAAGCGATGTTGATATTGGTGGTAAGAAATTTAATCCAAACGCTGAAGGAATGAATGTATCTGATAAAGGCGTAAAAGGAAAAATAGCCGAACAAATTAAACAGCAAGTTAAAGAAGAAAAGAATAATTTATTACAGCTTCAAAGTGATGGATTGGTAGGAAATCATGAAGGCGCAAAATTAAGTGAAACTGCGTTTAAAAAACAAACTGACAATCTTGATAAAGCTGAAAAGCGTTTGGAAAATCCTGATAAATTAGATAATTTAGAGCTGGTTAATTCTGCTGGCAATAATTATGGTTTACAAGAACGCAAACGTACAGTGATTCACGAACGTTTGCATAGCGCTGGTATTAATGATGAGGAAGTGACTGAGACTCTTACTCAAGATATTTCAGAGGCAGGAACTTATAAAGATGCTAAAGAATTAGGTGAAATGGCCACTAATTTAGAAAGTCAGAATGTGGATCCTAAAGAAATTATTAATCAGCTTCGTGAAGAAATTTTAAAACGTAGAGGAAGTCGCGCTGAACAGACTATTAAATTAGAAGAAGGGGAAATACCAACTGATGAAGAATTTGTAGAAGAAGCAGAGCGCACAACCGGTTTTAATGCTACTGGAGCAATAAAAGAAAAAATCAAACAACCAGTAGAGGAAACAGAACAGAAACCAGCAGAAGAAAAAGGAGAAATAAGTTCTATGTCGTTTGAGAGTGCTTTAGAAGCATTGAGTAAACAAGCGCAAAATTTTGAAAAAATGTCAAAAGAGCCAAAAAACGACCGACAAGAACAAGACAAAGAAGCAGCGGATGAAATAAATAATATTGTTAATAATATTTCTCAATCAGGAACAGAAGGGATTGATAAAGCGCTTGATTATATCAAGAGTGTGATTGAAACTAAAAAAGATACTGCCAATACTCCTGGGCTAAAGGAAGAAGATAAGGCTAAAAAGAAAAAAGACTTAGAAGGGTCAGAGGCAATTCAAACAGCGCTTATTCAAGAAAAAGAAAAACGAGAAAAGCCTCAGCCAGCAAAAGACAGCATCAGATACAGAAACGCGGAGAGTGAGAAAAAAACAAGCCCAACAGAACAAACAAAAGGTCCAAGCAGTGAAACAGAAACAGAAGCTCCTGTTGAAACAGCTGAAGAAGAGACTCAGGAAGAAAAGAAAAAGAAAGAAGAGAAAGAAAAAGAAGTTATTGCCAGTATTCCGGAATTTGGGGCATTTGCTAAAGAGTTAAAGGAGATGATTGGCGGTATAAATACTGTTGGACCGATTCCAAATACTGTTACTCAAGATAAAAATACTAAAGATATAGCTCATAGATTAAAGCAATTATCTAAAGCAATTAATAAGCAAGCAGGCGCTACCGGGGCAATAGGCAAATCGCTTGCCAATATGCTGGGAGACGTTGACGATGATTCAACTCCGCTGGAAGTAGAAGTAATAGCCAAAAAAGTAAGTAAGATTATAGAAAGGCAAGAAGTTGTTCCGCCAACAGAACAAAAAATTAATCAACAAAATATTTAATATGCGTTATATTCAAGAAAGTATAGCAAAATTTAAAACCCTGCCAAAAGAAATTCAAGAGGCAGTCGGCAATACTGAGGCATTACTAAAAATTAAACAGCTTGAACAAAAATATAAAATCGAGCTGGGCTTTTTAGTTATTTTAATTACGATTGGCGAATTAATGATGGAAGATATTGAAGAATATTTGGCTAAAAGATTTAAGCTGGCAGTTGATAAAGCCAAGACTATTAATACTGATTTACAAAAAGAAATTTTTCAGCCGGCTTTGCAAAAACTGGGAGTAAATTCTGCTTCAGCCGGCGCGCCAACTAAAAGGCCGACATTAAACGAAGAAAAAAGAATGTATTTGGATGTGTTAAAAAAAGAATTAATTCCTATTTTTGGCAGTGAAAATAAATTACAGGAAGCAATTAATATTAGGATTTTTTATGTCTTAAGTAAGAAATTAGAATTTCAAGAAGATCTAGCAAAGGCATTGCAGTCTAATCAAGAAAAATTAACTCAGAAAAAATTTGAATTAGATAGTAAACCAGTTAGGCCGACAGTGGCTAATTGGCTGAAAGATTTTATTCAGCATAGCGGAGCAGGAATGTTTGATAATGTGAAGTTGTCCAGCTACCTAACGAACTCAAAAAATGCTAAACTGTTAGATGAAGGTGAAAAAAAGTTAGTGAAGAAAATATTATTACTTTATCGTAATTTAACGTTCTTTCCAGAAAGCATGCCTAATGATACAGGGGAGAATTGGGAAATAATTCCAACAGAAAAAGAAGAGGTGTTTACTAAAGTAAAGGCGAAAATGAAAAAAGGTCTGCCAAAAAATAGTCAGGCTGTAAAATATGAAGATTCTAAGGATAAAGAAGAAGCGTTGAAAAAAATAGAAAAGAAAATTAAATCACAGAATATGAAAGGTGAAATAGAGAGTGAAGATTTACCCCGCCTCGCAGAGCAAGGACGGGGCGAGGAAGTAGAAAGTGATGAATTAAAAGAATTGCAGGAGATGGCTGAACAGTATGAAGAAGGAAGTTTGGAGAGAAGGGCTGTTGAAGAAGAAATAAGAAAAATTTCTAATTTCTAATAACTAATTTCTAATCAAACTCCAATGACTAATGAAAAAAATTCTAAACCAATTTATGATTTAGAGGAAAGAACAGCTGTATTTGGCGAAAATACAATTAAATTTTGTAAAAAAATACCTCGTAATCCAATTACTGATCCGCTTATAACGCAGTTAACTAAATCTAGTACAAGCGTAGGCGCTAATTACTGCGAAGCAGATGACGCAGAATCAAAAAAAGATTTTATTCATAAAATAGGAATTTGTAAAAAAGAAGCAAGAGAAACAAAGCATTGGTTTAGAATGATAGCTACTGCAGTTGAAGATTTAAAACCAGAAGCGCATACTTTGGCAAGAAGCAAAAGAATTAAATTTAATCTTTAATAAAATAGTTATAACTTCAAGAAAGAAAAAAGAATAATATATTTTAGACATTGTATTTTTTTAATTGAGATTTTATTAGAAATTAAAAATTAGTTATTAGTAATTTAAGCCACAATATTCAGTTACCTAACAAAATTTAAAAGATTATGCCTGATATTTTACCAATTGTTCAAGAAAAAATTAGTGAAAAGATTTTAAAGATCAGAAATCAGAAAGTAATGGTTGATCGGGATTTAGCAATGCTTTATGGGGTGGGAACAAGAGAATTAAACCAAGCAGTAAAGAGAAGTATTGAACGATTTCCTGAATATTTTATGTTTCAGTTAAAT
>CAYPRN010000027.1:0-12841 GCA_964413295.1 uncultured Gammaproteobacteria bacterium
AATTGCGGTAGGAGTGGGATTCGAACCCACGGTACGCTTTCACGCACACATGCACTCCAAGCATGCGCCTTCGACCACTCGGCCATCCTACCTTACTTCCCCACTTCCTCCAAAACCCCACTAACGATACTCTTCAACCCCGGCTGTAAACCATATTCTGTTTGATAATCTTCAAAAGGTACTGCTCCTACTACTATTCGTCCGTTAATAAAACTGGTCGGTGTTCCATTAGCGCCTATTTTTTTTGCTTCAGCCACTGATGCTAAAATTTTATCTTTATATTTTTCATCTTCTAGGCATTGTTTAAATTGATCCATATCTAAATCCAACTCTTCCGCGTTTTTATATATCTGTTGCAAATTAAGTTGTTGATTGTTGGTGTTAATAAAAAGTAAATCATGCATTTGCCAAAATTTATCTTTCACTGCCATTAAACTTCTTTGTTCATACGCGCACTCAGATGCTTCAGCAGCTAATTGAGCATAATTATGAAAAGGTAATGGATTGTGCCGAAATACTATTCGCAATTTATCGCCAAAAAACTCTTTAGCTTGTTCTACGCTACCGCCTGCTCCTTCAAATTTCGCGCAAAAAGAACATTCAAAATCACTATAAATAATCATCGTAACCAACGCGTCATTATTGCCCTGAATATGGTCTTCAGAATTAACAGCCGGCACCTCTACTTTTTCCGGCAAATTTTCAGCATATTTCTTTTCTTCCTGCTCGCCAGCAACATCACCTCTTAAACTGCATCCGGAAATAATTAAGACCAGCACAAAAATTGTTATTAAAAAATATTTGTTTTTGTTTTTCATATTATTATGCCCCTCCCTTTTAATTCCCTCCCCTAATTAGGGGAGGGTTAGGGTGGGGTTTATTTTATCAGCCACTCTCAACACAGTAGATTCATCAAACTTTTTCCCAATCACCTGCGCTCCCACCGGCATTTTATCAACCTTACCGCAAGGCACGGATATAGCAGGCAAACCTGCCAAAGAAGAAGCTAAAGTAAATATATCTTCTAAGTACATCTTGAGCGGATCCTTATTAGCTCCAATTTTAAAAGCAATATCAGGAGTAGTTGGGGTAATAATTACATCAACCTCTTTAAACATTTGTTCAAATTCTTCAATAATTTTAGTTCTTACTTTTTGCGCCTGCAAATAATAGGCGTCATAATAACCAGCTGATAAAGCATAAGTTCCTAACATTATTCTACGTTTTGTTTCTGGACCAAACTTTGAACGATTTTTTTTATATAAATCAAGTAAGTCCTTTACCTCTCCTTGGGGAGTGAGTGGATATCTAATTCCATCATAACGCCCTAAATTAGAACTAATTTCTGAAGGAGTAATAATATAATAAACCGGTAAAGCATATTTAGTATGTGGCAAACTTATATCTACTATTTTTGCTCCTTGTTTGGCTAAATCCTTAATACTATCACGAACTTTCTGTTCTACTTCTTTGTTCATTCCTTCTACAAAGTATTCTACTGGCACGCCGATTTTTAACCCTTTAACATCTTGACACATTTCTTTAGTATAATTATCAATTGGCTCTTCAGTGGTTGTAAAATCATTTTTATCATGACCAGAAATAGCTTCTTGCACAATAGCCGCATCTTCAACTGTTTTAGTAATTGATCCGGGAACATCAGTTGAAGAAGTCATAGCTACAATTCCAAAACGAGAAGCTCTGCCATAAGTCGGTTTTAAACCAACTACTCCGCAAAATGAAGCTGGGTGTCTAATAGATCCTCCCGTATCAGAACCAAGAGCAAAAATACACATATTAGACGCCACTGTGGCAGCGCTTCCGCCAGATGATCCGCCAGGAACGCGAGAAATATCGCATGGATTTTTGGTTGCGCCAAAAGCGCTATTTTCCGTAGAAGAACCATGGGCAAATTCATCTAAATTTGCTTTGCCTAAAAGCACAGCGCCTTGTTCGCGTAATTTTTTAATAACAGTCGCGTCAAACGGAGCAATATAATTCTCTAAAATTTTAGATGCTGCGGTAGCCTTTACACCTTTAGTTAAGTAGTTATCTTTAGCAATATACGGTATCCCAGTTAAATCACTGATTTGATTTACCTCGCCGGAGTCCCGCTCAGCGGGACGAAGGCGGGCCTTTCCAATTCTTTCATCAGCCTTTTTCGCTTCAGCTAAAGCTTCTTTTTCACACACAGTTAAAACCGCATTTATCCCATCTTTTCCGCTATTTTTAGCCGAAATTTGCTCTAAACAGGCTTTTGTAAGCTCAACCGACGTAAAGTCTCCTTTATCTAAACCTTTACGAGCTTGTTTAATTGTTAGTTTATTAAGTTGCATAATTTTTAAAAATATAATACATATAAAATTATTTTGTTTATATTATCATATATTATATATTACTTATTTATTTTCCGCAATATTAAGCTAATTTTAGCCAAATTTTATTAATAACTTGTTTGAACCCCGCCTCTCGCGAGAGGAGGGGTTGACAGATTTATTGAAGTATGCTAATATGTGATTATTGTTTAATTGACAAAATTTTAAATTAAATTTACAATTACTTTGTTGTTTACAAATCTTAGCTCTTTAGGGCTAAGTATAACTATATCCTAATAGGAGGTAGTTTATGAATCGACTTACGATTACAGCAACTCAGCTGGAGAGTAGAACACCCCTCGATCGGTCCGTCACCGCGGGATAAATCGATCCCCGTAATCGATCCCCGTAACGGTCGTTCAATGTCTTCGCCTTATAGCAAGGACATCGGATAAGAAGAAGAAGGAAAAAAATCATGCGTAAGTACGCTTCGCCAGGCGCCTGGCACGGTGGTGGGGCCACCGTAAGCCATGCTACTCTGGCAGTTGGTGATTGAGAAACAACCCACACCACAGAGTTAACCGTCGCACCTTTGCATGATGCGGATGAGCATTAATGTGAGGGCTTCTCTGAATCCAAAAAACCCATCGAAGGGCAAACTGGATAGTTTCATCGAAACCGCTGGAGGGGAAAATCATGCGAAATTCTTTTCCGACAGGATTTGTGTAGAAAACACTTGTGTGGTTGCGGGGCACCTATTAAGTGTTTCGCCTTATAAAAAAGTGAGTGTGTTCCGAATTCCAATCAATACCACATCTCACTTAACAAAATTCGAAAAAAGTTGGTTGGTTCCTGACGTCACCGGCGTTGTAGTCTTACCGACGTTCTCACCGGGAGATACGCCAGGAGAAAAAGCGGGCAGAAGGGAAAATTTCGATTTCTGTTTTCCATGCGGATATGGCAGATAATCCACCCCAATTCGATGGATAGTGGTTGACAAAGTCGACAGTTGACCAAAAGTCTTGCGCCCCTAATCGCGCGTAAGGGGGTAACGAGATAAACAGGGATAGATGGGATATAAATGGCGCTAATACCAAAACCCCGTCCGAATTTTCTTCTGTTCGTTTGCTAAAATCACGTCACCACAGAAATAGTCGAGTGACGTGATTAAGTTCCGAGGTCTTCTGCGACTTGGTGGTGATGGTCCACGCGCTGTGCGTTGGGACCAAATATTCGGCCCTGTGGAAGACCTTACGCCCCCCGAGTTTTCGGCGGGCAGTGAGCTGTGCTGAGGTTCCTCTCCAGTTAATGGCGATTAATCTCTACGATGATCGTCATCACTGGGGAGGACCTTAGTTTCACAAGAGCAGTACCGCGTGGCCGGGCGCGACAGTTTTCTAGCCGGCAAACGGAGGTATCCGTATTTATCAGGTATAATTGATTGAAAATTCCTGAGCGGTGCCTCATGTTCTTTTAGAAGGTCGGCTTCCAGTCGACAACACAGAGGGTTATCCGCTTATATCGGTAAAATCCACCCGCCATTCATTGGTGACGATGGAATCACCGAAGAAAGCGGAGACCCTCAAGCCCTCGAAAGCAAATGCTTAACCGCAAGCGCTTTCGAGGGTTTTTTATTTTTAAAAAACAAACTTTAATAACATTTAACAATTAATACATGACACTTGACAGTTGATTAACATTATTTGTCAAATGTTAAATGTTAGGTGTTAGATGTTTATAGCACTCTCTTAACTTTCACAAACCTTCCATCTTTTTCTGGAACTTGTCCTAAAGCAGATTCAACCTCATCTACAGGCCAATCTTCCACTTCATCTTCGCGGGTTATATTTTCTAAACCAGTAACTTGCGCGGTTGGCTGAACATCACTAGTATCTACTTCTTTTAGCTGATCAATGTATTCTAAAACATCTGACAGCTGTGAACCGTAAGTTTTTAGCTCCTCGTCAGTTAATTCTAATCTAGCCAAATCGGCTATTTTTTTTATTTCTTGTTTTTTTAACTTCATATTTATATTATGCAAAGCTACAAATTTAATGCAAATTCTACAAACATGCAAATTATTCTTTATATATTCGCAAGTTTGTAGAATTTACATTGTCATTCGTAGGTTCACATTGTTCTATTTCTTTACCTTGAGAATTTAAAATTCTTTTTGGTTTTAAAGATATGTCTCTAAAATTAATTACAATGCATAATTTTAATCCAGTAGCCTGTAAATATCTTTTCATTTGTCTATAATCTTCTTTGGTAATAAAATTTTTTGCCTTAGCATCAAATAATATTTTATTTTCAATAAAAAAATCAACTCTATTTCCGCCAATCTTATCTTCTCCTAAAAAAATATCTAAATTCTTTTCCCTTTCATAAATCATTTGCTCTTCTTTAAGACACATTTCAATTACATCGCAATAACTTTTTTCCTTACAAAATCTTCCTAAAATATCATGAGCTTTAAAACAAATACCAACTATTTTGTATGATAAATCTTTATATATAATTTTAGATTCCCCTCCTTGATACATATTATTTTATACGAAGCTACGAATTTTATACGAATTCTACAAACTCGCGAATTATTATTCGCATATTTGCATGTTTGTAGAATTCGTATAATAATTTGTAATTTCGCATTATCTTATTATTTTTTTAAACTCCTCCTCATCCACAACCTTCACTCCCAACTTCTTCGCTTTATCATATTTACTCCCAGGCTCTTCTCCGGCTACTACATAATCAGTATTTTTGCTAACTGAACTGGAAATATTTCCGCCTAACTTTCTTATCTTATCTTTTGCTTCATCTCTTGTCAAACTAGGCAGACTACCGGTTAAAACAAATGATTTGCCTTTCAACACCTGACCTTTAACATCTGATATCTGACCTGCAAATTTAACACCGTTTTGTTCTAAACGTTTTAATAAATCAATATTATTTTTATCTCTAAACCAATTATAAATACTCTGCGCAACTTTATCACCTATACCTTCAATCTGTTGTAAATCCTCAATACTCATCTGCTGTACTTTATTTATTAAATCTAAAATCCTAAATCCCTGACCCGCCGAATGGCTTGGGCTAAAATCTGAAATCTGTTGCGCTAGCAACACGGCTGTTTCCTCTCCAACATAACGAATACCCAACGCATAAATAAATTTTACTAAATCAGTGTTCTTACTCGCTTCAATTGCTTTAATTAAATTTTCGGCTGACTTTTGTTCAAACCGTTCTAAGGGCTGTAAATCCCCTATTTTTAATTCATACAAATCAGCCATATCTTTAATTAACCCTTCACTTAATAATTGCTCCACAATTTTGTCGCCCAGTCCCTCAATATTCATTCCTTTTTTAGAAACAAAATGGATAATATTTTCTACTTCTTGGGCAAAACATTTTTTATTGGTGCAATATGTAGCCGACTCTCCAGCCGGACGTTTTACTTCGCTCTGACAAATCGGACATTTTTTAGGCATCTTAAATTTCTGCTCTTGCCCTGTTCTTAATTTTTTCAAAACTTCCACTACTTCAGGAATAATATCACCGGCTTTGTGAATTACAATTGTATCACCAATACGCACATCTTTTTTATTTATTTCATCTTCATTATGTAAAGTTGCTCTACTAACAATAGAACCGGCGACTTGTACTGGTTTTAAATGCGCGACAGGAGTTAAAGCGCCTGTTCGTCCTACTTGCACGGTGATATTTTCCACGATGGTAGTTACTTTTTCGGGAATAAATTTATAAGCAATCGCCCAACGTGGCGCTTTGCCAGTATAACCGAGCGCATCTTGCAATTTCTTGCTGTTCACTTTTATTACTAATCCATCAATACCATAATTTTGCTTGTCTCGTTTTTGCTCCCACTGCTTATATATTTTTTCTACTTCAAATAAACTCTTGCAATGATGATAATTTTTATTTACTTTAAAACCTAATTTTTCCAACAATTTTAATTCTTCAATTTGTGTCTGAGGAAATTCACTAACACCGTGCCCTTTCTCCCTTTGGGAGGGGGTTTGAGTGAGGGCGTCTATATCGTAAATGTAAGAATCTAATTTTCTTTGGGCAGTAATTTTTGAATCTAATTGTCTAATAGAACCAGCAGCCGCATTGCGTGAATTAGCAAATTCCGGCTGACCATCTTTTACTCTTTGTTTATTAATTTTCTCTAAATGATTTTTATCAAGCCACGCCTCGCCCACTACAGTAGTTTCCCTCACCCCTGCCTGTCCGGCAGGCAGGCCCTGCCCCCTCTCCCTAAGGGCGAGGGGGATGCTTTGAATTGTTTTTAATTGTTCTGTAACATTCTCACCTACTTTTCCATCACCGCGGGTTGCTCCTTGAACAAAAACTCCATCTTCATAAGTTAAAATAATTTTAAGACCGTCAATTTTTATCTCACAAGAATAATCTATTTTGTCATAAATATTTTTTTTAACTAACATCCGTTTTATTTTATCTTCCCAATCCTGTAAATCTGCAAAATTAAAACAGTCCTGCAATGACCATTGCCGTTGTTTGTGTTGAACTTTTACAAATTTTTTTAATGGTTCACCACCAACTCTTTGTAACGGAGATGTTTTATTTTTAAATTTTGGATATTTTTTTTCTAACTCATGCAATTCCCGAGTTAAAGAATCATAAACTTCATCATCCACTTCTGGTCTGTCTGATGTATGATATTTTAATCTTAACTCGTCTATTTGTTTTGTTAATTTTTGTATTCGATTTTTTATTTTATTCATAAATTTTAATCATATCTTTTATAGCGAACGCGAATTTTTCGCTGAGCATCATAATAAGTGCCTGTTATTATTACTATCCGATAAACACCTTCATCAGTAGCTGTTGCGCTTAAAGAAGTGTTGGCATCAAAAAAAATAATATCTGGTGAAAAAGTTACTGCTCCAGTGCCACCAATAGTAATGTTGTCTTCATTATTTTTGCGTGCTTCCCAAAGTATTCTTTCAGTTGCAGATTCGGCGGCTAAATAAGCCGGTTGGGCGCGACCGGAAATTTTTGCTACTTGCAGACTACGTTGTAAAATTTCAGAAATTCCCAAAGAAACTACTAACAAACTTGTTAGAATTAAAATTACTAACAAAATTGCTGTGCCTTTGTTGCATTTATATATTATTGATGTTTTTGTTAATTTTAGCAAATTATTCATATGAACGAGAAGAAATAGTAGTTTGTAAATCCATGGCTGATTTATATAAATCTTTTGTGCCAAAGGTTTCATTATAAAGAGTCATGGTAATAGTAACTGCCGGTTGAGTAGTGGCGCTTGACGACCTAGCAGTAAAGATTAAATTACTAATATAAACCTCATCTGGAGTTATGTAGCCAGAATCAACTCCACGGGTAATATAAAAACGGTTATTAGTAAGCTGATAAGTAACGCAATCGCCATCTTGATTTTTAAAATATAAAGTTGAACCTCCGGAAACAGCAAATACCTGGTCATCAGGAACATTAGCGCATGTTCCCAAATCTTTTTTAGCTGTTCTTATTTCTTTAGAAATTACTTCAAATACATAACGCAAACTTTCTTGAGTATTTTGTGAAGCGATTGCTAACCGCTGACCTTCAATTACGCGCTGAAAAATAGCTATTGAAGATAACACAATAACTGAAAAAATTCCCATACTAACAATTAACTCAAGTAGAGAAAATCCTTTTTTATTAAATACAATCATAATTAAATTTATTTTACTTATATTTTTCCCCTACTAATTACTAATAGGAGAAACTCTGTACTTTTTTAAAAGGTTTGACTATTATTTAATCCGAATGATTTGTGCGGACTTACTGCTTACTGCAACTATGCGAATGACTCGAATTCTGTATATTATAATTCGTGGCATTTGCATAGTTGCAGGAAATTTTAGATAAGCAGGCATCATTCGGATTAAACGATTATTATTTTTTTAAGTCCGTACAAAATTTCTTCTAGTAATTATCTCCAATCATATAAATATGTCTCTATTTGATAATTATGAGTTTTTCCACGTTCCTGCCATTGGACTTGTGAAATTACTTTCATACAATCGTCAGCATTAGGGCAAGAAGCCGGGCTGGTGGTTGTTAATAAACGATAAAATATTGTAGGACTGTTACCAGCAACTGTATGCGTATATTTTTTATTAACATCTGTATATAAACGGGTGCTACTAATGCCGACCACAGTGCTTGGTAAAAAATTGCCATCAATAGTAAAAGAAGCCGGTATACCATTATCCCAAGCCGAACCGGCTTTCCAATTACTATCTCTCACATTCCGCGTTAATTCAATGCCTTCTTGCGCTATCATGACTGCCGTAAATCTACTTTTGTTAATATAATAAACTTGATTACTCTGGATAATTAATGACAAAATTCCTACCATGCCAATAGCAATAATACCAGCAGATACTACTACCTCTAAGATGCCAAAACCATATTGTTTTTTTAATAAACTCATATTAAATAAATTAATATAAACCTGTCATTGCGATCCGCTCATAAACGTAGCGCATTGAGCGGAGAAGCAATCCCGTGAGGATTAAATAATGGTGTTAACAAGGTATTATTAAGACTCACGGGATTACTTCGCTACGCTTCGTAATGACAATGAAGTAATTATTCTTCACTTATGTCAATCAGCCCTAAAAAGTTAACCACAATACTTTTTGTTCTTACGCCATTAGTAATAGTAATTGTTTTTTCTCCAGCATTTACTCCGTCAATAAATGTTAAAGGATCTGGTGGAGTAAAAGTAATATTTCCGCTAGTGCTAAAAGTAATAGAATTTTCTAACAAAACTGTTGTTAATAATTCCCCCACTGCATCGTAAGCTCCATCATTATCAATGTCAGCAAAGACATAATATTCACTTGCTCCTGATGTAAAAGAAACTCCCCAACCGCCTAAGGGAACAGAACCGCTAAATTCAATTGCGCCTAAAGCCATGGTTTGCACTTTTCTTAAATCACCTACAATTTTATGTGATTCTAATTGTAAAGCGGTGCTTTTAGTAGATCCTCTATAGTTCATTAAAGAAATTCCGGTAATCAAACCCAAAATGCTAACGCTGACTAATAATTCCAGCAAGGTAAAGCCAGCACCAACTTTAATGTGGTGCTGGGTTTTTTTTAAATAAATTTTTACTGCTTTTATGTCCATGTAATAAATTATTATTCTCCAGGATTAATTTCTTCGTAAGTATCAGGCGTATAAGGACAAGCGACAAATTCACCTGAAATTGTAGATAAATCTCCTTCTTCAGGAGGAGGGCCAGCGGTATATGCCGCTACTTGATATGTAAATCTATGACTTTCTGTTCCGACTGGTACTGTATCAATACAGCTATTAGTAACTAGGGAAGAACAATTTCCACTTTCAACCAAAGCTGACTCTCCACTAATGCTTTCATCTTGCCGATAAACATTATAACTATCAGCGCCGGCAATCGCGTCCCAGCTTAAAAATATGCTATTAGGGCATTCAGCGCCAGTGCTTAATAAACTGGTAACTTGGCAGACTGCGTTCGTAGTGCCGATAGCCACGGCTGAATCGCTGCTAACATTGCAGCCAACATCTGTGCAAGCTCTAACTACATAACTATATGACTGGCCGGAAATTAAATCTATATCATTGCAAGTTCCTCCAGTTAACGGCCAAGCATCGCAAGTTCCTGAACTGAAAACAATTTGCTCTCCATCTCTGAAAATCTGAAATCCTTCTGCTCCTAAAACTGGGACATCCCACTGGATATTTAAAGCAGAACAACTTGGCTCTTGTTGAGTTACTACTACATTCTGTGGTTGACCAATTAAATCTGCTTGCGCATTATAGGCAATCGCGCTACCATCTGTGTCGCTATTAAAACTTATCCATCCTATGCCTGTTCCGTCATCATTGCCGTTCCAAGCCCAGCCAACAAACTCTCCATTACTGCCAATATGAACTCCATCAGCTTGATCGCCGCGCAAATTAATCCAGCCTCCATCCCCTAAACTTAAAATTTTAGCCCAGCCAAGCACTTGATTTGACCCATCACTATAATATTTAGCTATATAAGCCTCCACGCCATTGAAAGGCGCTTGTGGCGGCGCTCCTGTATCAGCACGATTAAAGCTTATCCAGCCAAGATTCTCACTCCAAGCATAACCGTAAAAAATACCAGTACTAATATCAATATCAACCCCCCAATCACCTGTGGTAGCGCAGGATAATCCCGTATCTTCACAGTTAAAGCTTATCCAGCCGGTTTTTTCAGACCAAGCATAACCACTAACATTATCGCTGCTGCCGGCATAAGCTAATTCGTTTTGCGACGGATCGGCTATAAAAATAAAACTAACTGCGATAATTGCCAATACTGCCAATGTAAAAGCTAAGCTTATTTTTTTAAAAAAATTCATAATAATAAGGATAAATACCATTCTAAAATTTGTTCGCCCCAAAGCATAACTATAATGGTGGCCATGCTTAAAAAAGTCCCAAAAGGAATTTGCGATGACCATTCTTTTTTCTTAGTTACTAATAATATTATACCAAAAATTGACCCAAAAATATAGGATAGCATTAAAGCTGTAATAATTATCGGGTAACCAAGCATCAGCCCCATTAAAGCGCCTAACCTAATATCTCCTCCGCCAATCCACCTGCCTTTAGATATTAAAAACTGCGTTAAAAAAAATCCTCCGCCAATAACGCCAGCTAATAATAAATTTGCAAAGCTAAACCCTAAATATAAGTTTACTGCCAGCGCAAAAATTATAGCGGGAATAGTAATAATGTCTAAAATCAAATACCATCTTAAATCATAAACAAAAATAACTATCAAAACTGAGATAAAAATAATATTTCGTAAAAATTCAACCATTGATATTTGAAACTGGAAACTGGAAACTGAGAAATTTAGAGACTGAAAACTATTCACAAAGACTAAAACAAATAATAGACCAGTTACTAATTCCACCATTGGATACTGCCATGAAATTTTTTTCTTACAATTTCTGCACTTACCTCGCAAAATTAAAAAACTAATTAAAGGAATATTGTCATACCATTTAATCTGCTGTTTACATTGTGGACAATATGATCGTCCTAAAATTGTTTGTTTCTTATGCAATCGCCAAATTAAGCAATTTAAAAAACTGCCAATACATAAGCCAAAAATAAAAATAATCATATATTTTTATTGTCATTGCGGGCATAGTGAAACGAAGCGTGGCAATCCCGTGAGGATTAATAATACTTTATTAACACCATTATTTAATCCTCACGGGATTGCTTCGCCTACTCGCCTCGCTAAAGCTTCGGCGAAGCGGGTGGCTCGCAATGACAATGATAATCATATATATCTATTATAGCAAATTACAGCTCACACAACAAAAACCCCGCTCTTCTTATTTTGCCTATTTTTAAGCAAGACAAGAAAAGCGGGATTTAAAATTCTGCTTTTATGCTATTAGTTAATTCCTGCTTCTGTTGCCGTATGCAATCCAGTCGCTAAAGTGCCTGTCTGTCCTTCTAAAGTAAATGTTAAAGTATAGGTAGCTCCGGCCGCGGAAGTATAACTATAAGCGGTGCCTCCTGGGGTTGGATTAGCTGGTACTGGATTAATAAAATTAGCCATTGTTAGAGAACCGCAAGTATCGGTTGTTACTAATAATCGCGCCGCGGCTGCTGTAGGATAAGCATTTCCCTCATTAAAGCAAAGTTCTAAAGCAGTTTGGAGCTGTTTAACATCTGCTATACGTTTAGCGTCGCGAGATTTAGCGCGCGCGTTGTTTAAGGAAACAACTGCCAAAGTTGACAGTAAGCCGATGATAGCAATAACCACCAACAGCTCAATTAATGTAAAACCCCGTCTGCCGTTAGGAATAACTTTATTTTTTTTCATATTTTTTTTCCTTTCTAAAAACCAAATCTGGCTTTTATAAATTATTATTTAATAAATTTTATTTCTCCGCAAATCTGCGGTTTAATATTATTATTGAATATTTGACTGATTAGCCGTGTGATCGCCGGCCACTAATGATCCTATTTGACCTTCAAGATTAAAAGTAATGGAATAAGTCCCGCCATCTGCTGAACCGGAATATACATAGTTTGCCCCCCCCTGTCCTTGATTAGCTGGAACTATCTCTAAATAAGTTACCCCGCAACCTATTTCATCCGACTGAAAACCGGCCGTAGTATCACATAAAATATCATAACTACCACTTCCTAAAATAATATTTTCTATCTGCGCTGGATATTTATTTTTATCATTTAAATACAAATCAAGCGCTGTTCTAATTTGTCTAATATCTGAAACACGTTTAGCGTCGCGTGCTTGTCTCCTAGCATTAGTTAGTGATAAAACCGCTAAAGTCGCTAAAATTCCAATAATAGCAATAACTACCAATAATTCTATCAGAGTAAAACCTGTTTTTTTTATTTGCATAGAATTCAAGTTATTAACAACTACAGTATAACATAAATTAGTTAATTTTACTAAAAACCAGACATAG
>CAYPRN010000028.1:0-1861 GCA_964413295.1 uncultured Gammaproteobacteria bacterium
AAGTCCCGAGTATTTCGAGACTTTTTTAATATTTTAAAATTTTAACTTTTCTTCACCTGATGTAAAATTTTCTTGCCTTTTAAAAATTGATTAATAGATCCAATCGCTTCAGAAAACATCAAATCCATAGAGTCATCAGCGTAGAAAGCAATATGTGGAGTAACTAAAATATTTTTTGTATGAAGAATTTTTTTATGTTTTTTAATATTTTCTTCATACTCAACTACATCAATGGCCACATGAGCAACTTTACCGGATTTTACAGCGCTAATTAATGCTGGTGTATCAATTAAACCGCCACGGGCAGTATTAATTATAATCACCTCGTCTTTCATTTTTTTAATTGATTGAGCATTAATAATGTGCTTGGTTTCAGGACAGAACGGAGTATGTAAAGTAATTATATCAGCTTTTTCCCACAGCTCATCTAATTTTTTTACATAAGTAAAATGATTTTTACGAGCTTTATTTTTGTCTGGATATAAATCATAAGCAATAACTTTCATTAAAAAACCAGCCGAAGCAATTCGGCAGACTTGTTCTCCAATTTTACCAGTCCCAACTATACCAATAGTCTTTCCTTTAAGCGCTGTACCGCGCAGTCCTTGCCAAACAAACTTATTTCGTTCAGTGCGTTTGCATCCTTCTATAACATTTCGGGCAGAATTAAGTAATAAAGCAAAAGCATGTTCAGCAATTACATGCGAACCATAATCAGGCACATTAGAAACTGGGATTTTATTTTTAGCGCACCATTTTAAATCAACCTGATTATAACCAACAGTGCGGACAACAACCATTTTTAAATTAGGGCATTTAGCTAATAATTCGCCGGAAAAATCAGAATAAATCATACCGCAAAGCACTTCAGCCTGCTTTAATTTTCTAATCATCTTTTTGCTAAACGGCTGTCTATAAATAGTGGCTTTAGGAAAAACTTGCGTTATTTTTTCACGATCTTCATTTTCCACTTCAAAAAAAATAATATTTTTTTCTTCAATTTTTGGCATAGGTATTGGTTAAATAGTTAATCAGTTGATTGGTTGCGCAGTTAATTAGCTGATTAAAATAAAACTAAGCAACTGGTTAACTATGTAACTAATCAACTATATTATATCACATTTTAAAACAAACAAAAAACCATCCTAAATTATCGGGATAGTTTTTTAATTAACAATAGTCAAATTTAAAGTGAAAACCGGACAAACTTTTTTACTTTAACATCGCCCAAAATATCTTCAACTTTCTGTTTATCATCTTTAATATAAACCTGTTTAGTTAAACAAATTTCTTCAAAATATTTATTTATCTTTCCAGTTAAAATATTTTCAATAATATTTTCAGGTTTCCCCTCGTTTTTCAATTGTTCACGATAAATATCTTTTTCTTTGTCAGTTTCTTCGGCAGGAACTTCGTCTGGAGTAATATATTTAGGATTTGCAGCCGCTACTTGCATAGCAATATCTTTTGCTAATTCTGGAGTTCCGCTGGTTAAACTTATTAATACGCCGATTCGACCGCCACCATGAATATAACTAGCGACCACGCCACCACTAACAACAGATATGTCTTTAAGATTAATCTTTTCGCCAATTGTTCCGCTTAAAGTTTCTATTTGTTCTTGCACGGAACCTCCGTCTAGTTCTAAACTTAACAGCTCATCACGGCTGGCTGGTTTTTTAGTTTTTACTAAGTCAAATATCTTTTTAGCAAATTCTTGAAATTTTTCATTACGCGCAACAAAGTCAGTTTCAGAATTAATTTCTACCATATAGCCTTCTGTATTATCCGCATTAACTTCCGCTAAAATAACGCCTTCCGCAGTATCACGGTCAGCGCGCTTGGCTGCTTTGGCCGCGCC
>CAYPRN010000028.1:1961-12789 GCA_964413295.1 uncultured Gammaproteobacteria bacterium
TCTTCTAATAATTTCTGTGATTTTTGCAAATCAATAATATGAACGCCGGCGCGTTCACCAAAAATAAAAGGCTCCATTTTCGGGTGCCACTTAGATGTGCGATGCCCAAAGTGCATTCCGACCTTAAGCATCTCCTCAACAGAGGGTATTTTTATCATATATGTGGTTTCCTTTGTTACTCCGTTAAGTTAATGGCAAGGCCAATCTACTTAACCGTAGTCCTCCACCTCTATTTATACTGATTTTACAGTACAAGGAAAGTTTGTTGAGGTGTGAGAGATTAGATTAATTAAAACTAATGATACTTTAATATATTTGCTTAAAAAAGTCAAATATATAGCTATTTTACCTTACCTGACTACATGTTAGTGTTGGGAGGGGAATAGGTATTTCTTTTTTCTTTTCTTTATATTCTTCCTTATCCATAATTTGATTTATTTTTTAATTTTTTATAACCTCCTTCGCTTCATTCCTCCACCCCTCCCTTAATTCTATTTTTTTAAGCTTTCCTAAATTTGGCATATTTTTGTCTTTAATTTTTTATAAATAATTTCATTGTTTAACGTAAACCAATTAACTTTTTAATTTTTTCTTTAGCTTGTTGTTTATCCATAAATTTATTTTATGTAAAATTAGCAAAAAATTACTTAATTATCCACACCTACCACTTGACAAGTGAACAGTAATGCACTATATTAATAATAGAAGTATGCAATAATAGCTTTTGGAGCGCTATGGTATTCCTCCCGAACATCGGGAACTAAAGCTGTAGACAACCGTTCCAAGAGACGCTGCTTCTGACAAAATACTCAATCACTCACGATTGAGTTTTTTGTTTGTTATATTTTTCATTCCAATGATCACAAAAAAGTTCTTTGCCATTGCTAATAATATTATTTTTTAAAAGTTGGTAGCATTCCTCGCCTAATGGCCTTTTTTCTAAATATCGCGCTAATCCACCCACTATCCAATCGGCAATTTGAATATTGGTATTGCTAGTAGAATCTATCATTTCAACTTGGATAATTGACTTGCTGGGTAATTGAGGTAATAATCTGGCTGTTAAATTTTGCTTAAAATTTTTCTGTTTAAATCCTTTTAAATGTCTTTGGTCGCAAAAAACTCTAAATTCTTTTTCATCGGTCGGCAAATACATTTCTAGAGTTTCTCCAATAATATTAGTATACAAAAGTCCGGCTTGTAATTTCTTCTTCTTATAGTATTCTTCGGGAATATTTTTTCGCAAAAGATAAGAATAATGAATTCTAACATCAAGATTAGAAATAAATTTTAAAGTTTTTAGTCTTAAGTCATCTGTTATTTTTACTTCGGAAAATTTAACTTCTGAAAAAAATTTCATTCTCCTAGGAAATTTATTTCTATACCATGACCGAAACTGCTTGCTTGTTCTTCTAGGATTGCCGACAGTAAAAGAAGAAACTATAAAATAATCTTCATAATTATGTTTATTAAATTGTCCGCTTTCATCTAAAAATATAACAGGCATAAAAATACTTATCTACCCTTTCATCTTCCCATTATTAGCTCAAAAAGTCAAAAAAATAACAAATCCTTGTCAAAAAAACATCTTTATGCTAATATATCACTACTATATTAATTTAAAAAATTCATCAATATGAAAAAAGACATCCACCCTAAATATAATTCAGAAGCAAAAGTTACCTGCGCTTGCGGTAATAACTTTATTACTGGTTCAACTGAAGCAGAATTAAAAACAGAGCTTTGTAGCGCCTGTCATCCTTTTTATACTGGCAAACAAAAATTAGTTGATACTGCGCGCCGTGTTGAAAAATTCCAAGAGCGCACTGCTAAAAAATCAACTTTATCTACTCGTAAAGGAAAAACAGCCAAGCACGCGACCAAAGCGGCCAAGAGAATTAAAAAAGAAATAATTGTGAAAGCAGAAGTAAAAGAGCCTAAAAAAACTTTAACGAATAAAAGAAAAGAAAAAGATAACAAGACAGGTAAGAAATAACTATTTAAAAGTGATTAGTTGCTGTATGTATTTTTGTGATACAATACAGATAAGGCTAATTGCTTTTTTAATTTAATCTTATTAATCATATTAATCCCTGCCTGCCGGTAGGCAAGTTTTGCTAATATTTATTAGCAAGGATTTATAAGATTCATATGAAATATAAAGAAATAAAAACTGAATATAAAGAAATAGAATCTGAATTAAGCAATCTAGATAATATTAGCAATCCCAAAAAAATAGCGGGGCTTAATAAAAAATATAGTGAATTAAAACGCACTGTTGATTTGATTAATGAACTGGCAAATATAACTCAACAAATAGAAAATAATCAAGATATTTTAGGCGTAGAAACTGACGCAGAGTTAAAAACTATGGCTGAAGAAGAACTACGTCAATTTACTGAACGCCAGCTTGATATTCAAAAACAATTGGATGAAGAATTAAATCCTAAAAATCCTTTGGATAAAAAAAACGCGATTATAGAAATTCGCGCTGGTACTGGTGGCGATGAATCAGCTTTATTTGTTGCTGACCTTTATGGCATGTATATTAAATATGCAGAAAAGCAAGGATGGAAAGTTAATATTATGAATACTAGTCGCATTGGCATTGGCGGTTTTAAAGAAATTATTTTCGAAATTACCAGCCCCGCCTCTCACGAAAAGCGGGGTGAAGCGGGAGTTTACCCCGCCCAAAATAGGGGCGGGGTTTATGGAAATTTTAAATTTGAAAGCGGCACTCATCGGGTTCAACGAGTGCCAGAAACAGAAAAAGCTGGTCGTATTCATACTTCAGCGGTTACCGTAGCGGTTTTTCCAGAAGCGGAAGAAGTTGATGTAGAAATAAAGCAGGAGGATTTACGAATTGATACCTTCTCTTCCTCTGGTCCTGGTGGTCAGAGTGTTAACACAACTGATTCGGCAGTGCGTATTATCCACCTACCAACTAATACAATAGTCACCTGCCAAGATGAAAAATCACAGCAACAGAATAAAGTTAAAGCAATGCAAGTTCTTCGTTCTCGTATTTTAGCTAATATTGAAGCTGAACGTCGCGCTAAAGAATCGGCTGACAGGAAAAAACAAATTGGCTCTGGCGATCGCAGTGAAAAAATCCGTACTTATAATTTTCCTCAAGATAGAATTACTGATCATAGAATAAAAAAATCCTGGCATAGTATTGACAGGATTTTGAATGGAAATTTAGAAGTAGTGATTGAAGACTTAAAAAAAGAATTATAATTTTAACTCAGTGCAAATCCATTAAATCTATTAAATCTGTGTGCTATAATAATAGAACACGGATTGAGCTAATAAAGCGGATTAGAACGGATTAATTTAATGAAAAAAATTTATCAAGCACTCACCAGCGCTTATCAAAAATTAAACAAAAAACCGCTGATTTAGCACCAAACGGTTTGTGATAATGAACAGATTTATTCAACTTCTGCTTTTTTTTGTAAATAGCTTATACATGAGTTAAAAAATTCTATTTTTTCATACGCCTTTCCTTCTTCTATCCCATCAATTACTGATGCCATTATATTTGCAAACATTTCTGAACTCATTGAAGCAACTCCCATTGCTATACTATATATTACTACATAAAATTTACTTCTCATTTCCTCATTTGGCAACTTTTCAGCGAAAACTATCATTTCTTTTATAAATGGAAGTTTTTTTACTTCTAAAAAATCTTGGCTTGCTCCAGTCATGATTAATGACCTCCTTTGTAGATTTTCTATATATTAACATAAATAAAAAACCTGTCAACAACCTATTATTCATAATATTATGAACATTAGTCAAGCACTAAAAAACGCTTATCAAAAACTAAACAAAAAAAACATAAAGTCCGCACATCTTGATGCGGAACTTTTATTATCTTTTGTTTTATCCAGATCACGAGAATATATTTTAGCTCATTCAGATGAAAAATTAACTGCCAAGCAAGTTGCTAAATTTAATAATTTAATAAAACAACGGACAAAAAATATTCCCATTGCTTATTTAACGAGTGCTAAAGAATTTTATGAGCGGAAATTTTATGTTGATGAGAAAGTTTTAATTCCGCGGCCGGAAACGGAACTTATAATAAACAATGCACTTTATCATTGCGAGGAATCCCGACGCATTAGGATAACGAAGCAACCCCGTGAGGATTGCAATGCTCACGGGATTGCCACGGCCTACGACCTCGCAATGACAGTAATAGATATTGGCACTGGTTCTGGCTGTATTATAATTACGCTTGCACGTGAACTACAAAAAAATAAAAACGTTAAATTCTTCGCCACTGACATTTCTAAAAACGCCCTTGCCGTTGCCAACAAAAATGCCAGCTTACATAAAGTGTCAAATAAAATAAAATTTCTCCACGGCAATTTGCTGGAACCAATGTTAAAAAATAAAAATTTCTTACTTCATACTTCTAACTTATTACTTCTATGCAATCTCCCCTACCTCACTCCTGCTCAAGTCAAAAACTCCCCTTCTATAAAACACGAACCAAAACTAGCGCTAACTGCTGGGACAGATGGGCTAAAATATTATCGTGAACTTGCTAAACAGATTAAACAATTTTGTCATTGCAATCCCATTCCTCGCGAGGGGCGGGAGGAACAATCACGTCAAAAAATAACTCTCATCTGTGAAATAGATCCTAAACAGACCAAGGGCATGAAAAAAATATTTTCTTCTATTGTCATTCCCGTCCCGCAAACTGCGAGAGGAATCCCTGCCTCGCCGAATCAAGGTGGGCAGAAAAAAAACATTGAAATAAAAAAAGACCTTGCTGGTCTTCCTCGTTTAATGATTATTAAAATTTAGTATAGATTTTTATCTGATGCTTGATGCCAACCTTTTTTGCCTGTATGCTTTGTTGTCTCTAAAAAATAATCCAAAGTATAAGCATCATAACCATCTGAAATATAATAATAACAAAACCCTTCTGTAGTACCTGGCATGGCGCTAGGCCATACAGGATCTTTAGGTATATTTTTAACAGCATCGGCGCTAATTAAGGTCATTCCTGCAGGGCTGGAGTCAACTAAGCATTCACCGATTGAAGCCGGATAACCCTCACTAGTAGCAGTTAAATATAAATCAAATGCCTTGCGAATAGTATTAATATGATTTAACCGTGTGGCATCTCGTGATCTCTGCCGTATACCGGTTATAGAAACAGTTATTAAAGTAACAATAAAAATTAAAATAGAAACAACTACTAAAAGCTCAACAGCAGTATAACCTTTCTTTTGTTTTAAAATATCCCCCTTGTATTTCATGGGTTTACTTTAATTATAAATTATGGCTACATCTAAAAGCTCAACAGCAGTATAACCTTTCTTTTGTTTTAAAATATCCCCCTTGTATTTCATGGGTTTACTTTAATTATAAATTATGGCTACATCTTTTTGCACAATTTGCATCCAAGCTACGCCGGCGTTAAATTTTACTTCTTGATTATTACTGTCATAAATTTTCTCACGGCTTTTAATTGCTGTTTTTCTCCAAATTCCTTCCTCACATTTACCGTCAAAACAATAAATTGCTTTATCTGATCCGATTGTATCAAGCTTGCGCCGTAATTCTGTATCAAGAACTTCTGAATTTACATAAAGTATAACTATATTTTTAGCAATAATCTGCGCTTCATTTCTATCTTTATGTAAAATACCTCCCAAATAACGAATGTAATTATTTTCATCTTTATTATACACCCAACGAACATTAAAATCAAAAACGCTATAATCAATGGCAATTTCCTGTTCAACTGCTCGTTTATCTTCTTTAGCATCCTCTTTGTATTGCCAGCTATCATAATTTTTATGTTCAGCTTTAATACGCTCTAAATATTTTAAAATATTTTCACCTGATGTATATGCATTATGGGGCGCTCTAAAATTATCAGACCGCCAAAAATACTTGCCTTGAAAAAATTCATTTAAATTTAAAATATTTTCATTAACAATACGAGTTAACGCTTTTGGACTGCCACCGACATGAACAAATAAGGCATCTAAGCCTTCAGCCCAATCTAAAAAATAAGGGCGGGCACTACGCACCGAACCTATTTCCTTAATATCATCTATGTTAGTAAATACTGCCATTAAACGAGTAATACCACTTTCCACTTTTGCTTCATATACTAATTGCGCTTGCGATAAACCTGCTTGCGGACGCGCGTTAGGATCATTGTCTAGTATAACAGCAATCGGATAACTATCTGCTTCCATTGGTTCTACATACACGCCGTCTAACTGGCGACGAATATAATGAGCTGGAATATTAGAAGATTCATTTTGTGATTGATCTTCATTTTGTATTTTTTCTGGTTGATTGCTATTTTTATTAATAACTGCAAAAACAGCGACTGAAGTTAAAGAAAATATTACCAATAATAAAACTGCCAGCAAGGACCACTGCTTTTTCAGTTGTTTGCTGACAGTTTTAGTTTGAATTTTTTTCATGTTTAGTGAAGTGATCTATTTTTTTGTTTACCCCGTTATCACGTAGTGATTTTACGAAGCTGTCCACTATCTTTTAGCTTGCTTATCCTTTTTTTCATTTTCACCAACTTTTGCCTTATCTCCAGATGAATTTTCACTCTTATCCGCCGAAACTTTGGCGGATTCTTTGCCTTTTTCACCTTCTGGTTTTTCTTCACCCTCTTCGCCTTCTGTTTTTTCTTCAACTGGAGTTTCTTCTTCAATTATTCTTGGTTCAGCAATATTAACTACTACATCTTCAGGATTGTTAGTAATAACAACATTTGACGGAACTTTTAAATCAGCTACATGGATAGCGCTATTCAAATCTGTTAATGAAGACACATCAACTTTAATGTTTTGAATCAAGTCAATCGGCAAACATTCAATCTCCACTTCGTCTAAATTTTTAATTAAAATACCTCCTTCGTTTTTAACTGCCGGCGCTTCGCCAATAAAAATAATTTCTACTGGAGCGGTAACTTTCTTAGATAAATCAACTTCATAAAAATCAATATGCAAAAACTTATGACTAATCGGATCTTGCTGAACATCATGAATAAGAACTTTTTTCTGGGAATTATCCGGTAATATTAAGTCAACTAAGGTTGATTCTCCTACTGATTTATATAATTTTTCAAAAACAACATGATCTATCACAAATTCTGTTCCCTTAACTCCTTTGCTATAAACAATGCCAGGAACAAGGCTTGCTTTTCTTAATTGATTATTATTTTTATCTTGAGGTTTTTCTTGAGTCTTTAATTGCGTCATATTTCTTTTTACCCGCCTTAATATGAAACTTTGAGCGGGTTAATTATTAGTTAATTTATTCTCTATATTTATATACTATTTTGCTTAAAGTGTCAAACAATAAACAAAATAAATTTTACTGTTGATATTCCGAGAAACATATTTATTTCCGTGATTTTTTCAACTTATCTACAAGTCAGCTACAAATACTACAAATTCTATATAAACTTATTTTAAAATATTTGTAGTATTTGTAGCTGACTTGTAGATTTGTGGGTATTATTTATACATGTCTCGCTCTAATAATAATACTCTGGGCAATACCAATCAGCAATAAATTAATAATCAATGAACTGCCACCATAACTAATAAACGGCAAAGAAATACCCACTACCGGTAATAATCCAATATTCATGCCGATGTTAATAAACATTTGAATAAATAGCAATATAATTACGCCTAAAATAAGATAAATGCCAAAATTATTATCTATATGCTTTAACCAATAAACTAACCTGAAAAATAAAACTGCAAAAGCAATTAATATTAAACTCACGCCTAATAATCCCAACTCTTCTCCAATTACGGCAAAAATAAAATCATTTTGGCTTTCTGGCAAAAATTTAAGCTGTGATTGCGAACCAAAACCCAATCCCCTACCAAATGCGCCTCCTGAACCAATAGCAATAATCGCTTGAGCAATATTATACCCTTGGTCAAGAGACTGGATATTAGGATTTAAAAAAGTTAAAACGCGCTCTCTTTGATAATCTTTTAAAACCAAAAAAAAGCTGAAAAGAAAAATAATTAAAGAGATGACGCTAATAATAAAAACCTGTTTTTTGTTTAGCCCGAAAATAGCTAATATGGCCAGCCAAAATAAAAAAATAATCATGCCTGAACCAAAATCCGGTTGTAAAAAAATTAAAGCAATCGGCAGGCTGACAATTAAACCAGTAATCGCCATATGGCGCAATTGATCTGTTTTATATGAAGTCGCGGAAAAATATTTAGCTAGGGCGATCAGCACAACCATTTTCACAATTTCCGCCGGTTGCAAGCGAAAGCCTAAAAATTCAATCCAACCAGTAGTTCCGCGTATAGTCTGTCCGAAAAGCAAAACAAAAATAAGCAACAATACGCCAAGGCCATAAATCCAAATGTTCAGACTATATAAAGAATGAAAATCAAAAAAACTAATAATAAATAATAAAACAAAACCAATAAAAATAAAAACCACCTGCTTTTTAAAATTAAGCCAGGCCATGTCTCCTTGTCCTAAAGCAACGCTGTAAATCTCCGCTAAGCCAATGCCTACTAATATCATTACAGATATAAAAATAATCCAATCAAATTGTTTAAGGTGATTAATTAAACGGTAAAACATGAGGTTAGTCGTTAGTCGACCCCGCCTCGCATAACGAGGGCGGGGTAAAAAGTCAGAAAAGTCAAAAAAACATAAAGGATATTAGGAGATCAGTTAAACAGGGAAAGGATAGTAGGATAGTAGGATATTAGAGGATATTATTCTTGATATACTGATACCCAGACACCCTTTCCCTGATTTCCTAATATAACTGATAACCTTTATATTTTCTCTAATAATTTTAAAATTATTCTCTTTAATATCCTTTAGGCTTTCTACTTTCCAACTTTCTGCCTACTTCTCCTGTCCTGAACCAAGATCAAGTTCCATATAATTATCTTCATCAAAAATATTAACTGATGGAATTATTTCAACGCGGGAACTAGGCAAGCTTCCTGGCCATAATATTGAAACTTCACGGTCTTCACTTGATCTAAGTTGTTGAACTTGGTATTTATTAATATCTAATATACGACTGCCTGATTTTGATAACATGTATAAGTCAACTTCCCAATAATTATAAGGAGTTCTGTTGGTTAAATCAAAATTTATTCTGCTCATTTGCCCTTGGTTTGATGTTTTAATATTATTTGCTTCAATTGCTAGATGTTCATCAACAAACGCTTTAATATCACCGTCAGCATCATCTGGCCTTATCCTCTGCCAAGAAATATTAGTAATCTGCGTGGTTGCCTGCGAAGGCCTTTGCGAACTCTTATACAAAAACTCTGTTAAATACTTTTTTTCATTAGGCATAATAAACCCACGCCTGACTAAAGTAGTCTGCTGACCGATAACAAAAAAATAATCAAATTCAGCGTACCAATTATTATTTGGATTGTTTATTTCAGCTGCCAGATTATAATTTCCATTGTCAGAAAAAACCAGCACACTGCCGATTGCTAAATCACGAGCCCCGCGCGCAGAAACAATATCATAGCTTGAATTATTTTTAGATAAATCAAAAGCGATTTCTTCATCAGCTGTCATGCCAGAATAAACATACATGCCAAATCCATAAATTCCATATCCTAAAGTAAGCGCGCTGAATAAAATCACTATGCCGTAGCCAATTCTCTGCAACAAAACCCTATTTTTCACCCACCATAAACCCATTACCAGTTGTTTTCCGGTTGGTCCATAGACTGACGTATAGTTTTTTAAAGGAATTTCTGTCTCTTTATTATTTAGATTGTTTTTATCATCCTCCTTTAACATAATAGTTAATTAGGTGCTTAGTTTACCCCGCCTATAAAAAAGGCATGAGTTAATCAGTTGATTAGGTTAAAATACAAACTATGTAACTAATTAACTAATCAACTACTTAACTAAAGTATACCATAAAGCGATATTATGGACAAAAGAAAAACCCCGTATCGGTAAATACACGGGGTGTTTTTGTGGATTTGAGAATTCACAGCTGTTCTGAACAGCATTGAATCTTTACTTCTTTCTTTTTGTTATAAGAAAAAATGTAGAGCGGATGCGGTTCTTTTCTGATTGCCAACTTGTATTTCGGATTGCCAACTGTTCCACTGACAATAATTTCAGATGTAATTGGCAAACGATTAATAATTTCTTCACCGCTTTCTGCTTCCCCTGGTTGAGCGTAATATAGATGACTGGCTATCCAGTTGCCTTCTGCTGGTAATAAAATATCCACTGTCAGAATTTCACCGTCTTCATGAAAAGTAATTGCCTCCAGTTCAGCTATATTCCGATATGATTTGTAACCGGTTATGGATAGACCGCTGGTAATACCGATTGCGAAACATACCACAACAACCATGGTTGTTGCATAATATTCTTTTTCCAATCTTTTCTCTTCAACTTCATTAAATAAATAACATTCAATGAACGCAAAAATAAGAAAGATAAAAAAAATATAAACAGCTAATAATGCACTAATTTCGACGGCGACGGCGACGGCGAAAGCGACGGTGGCGAAGGCGACGGCGGCGAAGGCGACGGCGGCGGCGGCGAAGGCGACGGCGACGGCGATGACGGCGGCGAAGGCGATAACGGCGACATCTTCGTTATCGCAAATCTGCATCATCTCACTATTACTTATAAACGCCCACCATAACAGAGCCAATACTGCGCCAATCCCAACCCCCAAAAACGCTTTTTCTACATAATTCTTCATGATTTTTCTCCTTTTCTTGCCCCGTACCTCTTTTAAGAGGCGGGGTTCAGTGTTTTATAGATTTTAACGAGCTAT